>NZ_CP115159.1:1854000-2207000 GCF_027594425.1 Zunongwangia sp. HGR-M22 | reverse complement strand
AGCATCATCTGTATCGCCATACACATCGCTATCGATGTTTCGGGTATCGTATCTTAAACCCGCCTGAAAATCCCACTTTTTTAAGTGAAAATGCGTTGTTGTGAATATTCCAAAGTCTACCGTTTCAGCATTAGGTATTAAAACTTCTTCTCCCGTATTTTTATTTTCTTGCCACATTCCCTGTATGCCGGCGATAGTTTCAAAATTGCCTATCTTAGGAAGATTATATTTAATATTATAATTGAAGGTTTCTAATTCCATATCTAAAGCAGGATGCAATTCTTCGCTTTCCTCTTCATGGTCGTGGTCCTCATGTTCTCCCTCGTGATCATGTTCCTCATCAGCATGATCTTCATGTTCTTCTTCGCCATGCTCGTGATGATCTTCAAATTCTTTTCGATTGTTAAACTGATAACCAAATTTTGCATCGATACTCGAGTTTGCAAAATAGATTTTATTGTCTAAACTAAGAATATGGTTATCGATTTGTTGGTATGGCAACACAAGAGTTTTCGATGTCGTTTGTTCAGCAATTTCCTCGGGAATTCCTAGCTCGCTACGATTAAAATTATATCTCAAATCAGATTTAAGTTTAGCATTTTGATATGCAATTCCGGTTTTTAAATCTTTTTCGTTGAATCTCGTATTGGTAACACGCTCACCATTACCAGCTTTATAATCTGAATGTTCTGCAAGACTTCCGCGAGCGATAAATTTTAATTTATCTCCCGAGGTTTTAGCCATGGCGCTGGCTTGATAACCTAAAGTGTTACTGAAATAATCTCCGTTGACTTCAGCATTAGTTTCCCCAGCAGAAGCATATTGTTCGGGATTTAGATAAAGAACTCCACCTAGCGCATCACTTCCGTAGAGAAGAGAAGCAGGGCCTTTAATAACTTCTACGCTGCCAATACCTTTAGAGCTTATTCCCAAACCATGTTCGCCACCAAATTGCTGATTTTCCATACGAACACCCTGAGTATACGTAAGCACTCGATTTGAGCTTAATCCTCGAATTACAGGTTTTCCAATCCCTACGCCGGTGCTTAAATTTTCTACTCCGGCAATTTGTGAGATTCCGTCAGCAAGCGTTACCGCACCTTTCTTGTTGAGTTCAGAAACACTCTCGCGTTCTACACGCATCACATTTTCACTTTGTAATTGATGAAATGGTGTAGAAACAATAACCTCTTCCATTTCTACTGCGGAAGGATTTAAAACAATCTTGAAGTTGGATGAAGGGATGCTTACTTCATTAGAATACGAGGTAAAACCAATTGAAGAAACCACTAATTTATAATTTCCTGATGGTAAATTTTTAATTGTAAAGTTACCATCAATATCAGTAGTTGTACCTTTTTCTAATCTAGCGAAATAAACGGTGGCACTAAAAACAGGTTCACCGGTTTCATGATTGGTTATATTTCCGCTAAATTGATTTTGAGCATATATAATAGGCGCCATTGCCGTAAAAAGCAATGTAATGAGTAACATTCTCATTGTAAAAATTTTAAATGGATTACGAAAAATTTAATTCCGAAGAAAGAATATCGGAAAATTAAGAGCTTTAATTAAGATAGCCCAGGAGGGCCTCGAAGCTCAAAAGAGAGTTTTTGGTAATCACTTAAAAAATCGTAAACACTAAAAATATGTTTAACCTGTGTATTAATAACGACAAGCTCGAATGTGAAAACACCAAAATTAAAAGAAGGACTTTGATGAAATTTTGCAAGATTACAATCTAAATCGGACTGATGGATGTGTTGTTTCGCATAATTATCACAAAGACCGTGATGATGACCGCTAAAAATATGTGCACAATTAGCAATTGCCGGGAATACGATAATAAACGCCGCAAAAACTATGAGAATATTTTTAATGGTTTTAATCATCTATTACTTAAAAAATTTACCCAATCCCAATCGGCTTAGCATTTTCTTTTCGAAAGCCCAGAAAAAGTCAAATTGGCCAAAAATCCATCCAATTACTACTAGCAAAACCTGATAAATAGGAAATATAAGTAAGATTCTTGCGGGCCAGTAGATATACCACCCATGCTCTGAAGTAATGCCTAGAAAAGCTGTAACCGGTGTTGCTAATTTTGCGGCCGTGGATCCGGTAATTGCAAAAACTATAAAGATTACAATAAGCTGGCGGTTAGAAGTTAATCCCCAGCGTTCTTTTAATTTCTCCATAGTGCAAAGATATGAAAACCAATGAAGTTATAAAGAGTTCAACTCTTAAATGCGAGTAGGGACGCTAAACCTTTGATTGTATTGCCGGCTTAAATAAACAAAATAATAGTATAGAAGATAATTTACTTCGTACCCATAATCGATCTGAGGATCGTAATTAATTTGCTGCACGTAAAGATTATCATTATAACGCATCGGTTGGAGCACACGGTTATTATAATCTGTTACTAAAATGCGGTTTTTATTTTCTAAGTAATTTTGCGAATAATAACCTTCTGGCCTTGCAATACTATTTATAAAAAGATTAAAACCGGGCTCTATAATTATAATTTCATATTCCAAACTATCATTTGCAATGCGAACGGTATCGTTTTTAGTATTGGCGTTTCTGCCGCTTCTGCCATTATTCTTTGTTAAACCACAGCTGTATACAAACAGCACCATTAAGACTAAATAAAGTACATTTTTCATTAGGGCAATTTAGTTAAAAAGATATTTATTTGCCACCGGTGTATCCTTTTAAAACACTTTCTTTTTTATTATGCTTGCCTAATACCATACCAGAAGCTTCATTTATAATATTAGCACCTTCCTGGTGATCCAAAATAATCTCTAAAAAAGAGTTATTATATTTTGAAGAAGATCCAAGCGCGCTATCTATTAACAACTCAATATCATCATTCTTTAAATTCTCTTTTTGTTTTTGGATACTTAAAACAGCAATGGTGACAGGGATCGCAAGTTTCGCGATTTTTTGCACCAAATTTGGTGGTATACTCAAAGAATCGCTAATGGTTTTAGCGATATTCTCTAAATTTTCACCTAAAATAATTTCACTATAATCCTCTCCGCATTTAATAAGCTCTTTATTGTCTTTTTCTGAAAATATTTTCAAAAACTTAAAAGGATCTGGAGCTTCTTCTAATAATTCGTAAAGGCTATCAATACTACCTTCCTGTATTTTATTTTTAAAATTACCAAGAATAATAGGCAGTACCATACTTAAAACCGAAGAAACTTTTTCTGAAGATTCTCCGGTTTCATTTGAAGCTTTACTTATAAGCTCATTACCAAGATTTGTATTTAATATATCTAAGATTGAGGCCATAATTTTTCATTTGTTTGAATGTAATCAATAAATGCTAGCCGGGCTGTTAAAGCAATATTATAATCCTGATAAAAAGCTATTTAAAAAAATCCATTCCCGATTTTCCGTGGAATTTAGAGATAATTTTTTGCGCAATTAAATCTCCGGCACTTTCGGTGGCTGCACTGGTAAGGCTACCTATATGTGGCGTTAAAGAAATTCTCTCGTTCATTAAAAGTTTTATGGCTGGTTTCGGTTCATTATCAAAAGTGTCCAAACCTGCGAATTTCAGATTAGCATCTTCTAAGGCTGCGATTAAGGCTTCTTCATCTATTGCATTTCCGTTAGAAATATTAATGATTCCTGCTTCAGGTTTCATCATGGCAATCTCCTTGATGCCAATTAGTGGTTTTTGTTGAGTAGAAACGCTTATACTTATAAAATCTGAACTTTTTAAAACTTCTTCCAAAGAAACAGTTTCAAGCTTTATATTTACAGTTTGATCCTGAATTTGCAGCTGAATATTAGATTCCGCGACATTAGGATCGGTAGCGATAACCTTCATTCCAAAAGCAAAAGCTATTTTAGCCACTTCGTGACCTACTTTTCCTAGACCGATAATTCCTAGCGTCTTACCTTTCAGTTCAATTCCGCCTGCATAGAAATTCCTCAAATCTTTAAAACTCATATCACCTTCTAAAGGCATGGTTCTATTGGCATGATGCAGATAACGACTGCCACCCAGTAGATGTGCAAACACAAGCTCGGCTACAGATCTTGTTGCTGCAACATTCGATGTGATGATTTGTATTCCATTTTTTTCGGTGCGTTCTACAGAATCAACTATTTTTTGATCACCAATTACCGCAATAAACTTAAGTTGTGGACATTGATCTAAAATTTCATTTTCAATAAAAGTAGATCGTGAAATAATGCCTTCAATTTTTTTAGCATTGATATATTCTTTTAGTTGAGGTTGGGCTACTTTAACCGATAATACATTAAAACCAGCTTCGGTTAATTGTGAAACTGCGGCTTGTGAAAGTCCATCGGTAACTAAAATATTCATGGGTTGCTTAATTTTAATTTTTAAGAGGTTTTTTCGAAATGTTGCATTACATCAACAAGTGTTTGTACGCTTTCTAGAGGTAGGGCGTTATACATAGAAGCACGATATCCCCCCACACTTCTATGGCCGTTTATACCGTTGATATTGGCTTCTTTCCAAAGTTTATCAAAACTTGCTTTATCTGCTCCTTCAGTAAGATTAAAGGTAGGATTCATAGTAGAACGATCTTCTTTTTCAGCAAAGCCTTTAAATAGCGGGTTTCGATCTATTTCAGTATAAAGTAATTTTGCCTTTGCATCGTTCTGAGCTTCAATTCCTGAAATTCCGCCTTTATTTTTTAACCATCTTAAATTCAGTAAAGAAGTATAAATTGCGAAAACAGAAGGCGTATTAAACATGCTATCCTTATCGATATGTACTTTATAATCCATCATCGAAGGGATTTGGCGCTCTACTTTGCCTAGAATATCTTCTTTGACGATTGCAACAGTTACTCCCGCAGGTCCCATATTTTTTTGCGCACCGGCATAGATCAAATCAAATTGTGAAAAATCTAAAGTTCTAGATAAAATATCACTACTCATATCACAAACCAGTGGAGCAGTAGTTTTGGGAAAAGATTTCATTTGGGTACCATAAATAGTATTGTTACTGGTACAGTGAAAGTAGTCTATACCTTCAGGGATTTGGTAATCTTTTGGAATGTAATTAAAGTTTTTATCTTTAGAAGATGCAACCTCAGCAACTTTGCCAAACATTTTAGCTTCTTTTATAGCTTTAGAACTCCACGTACCGGTATTGGTGTACGCTGCTTTTTTCTGAAGTAAATTGTACGCCACCATCAAAAACTGCATACTTGCGCCACCATGCAAAAATAGCGCTTGATAGCCTTTGTTTTGAAGTCCTAAAAGTTCTAAAACTAGAGAACGCGCTTCTTCGATTACCGACACAAACGCATCACTACGATGTGAAATTTCCAAGATTGAAAGTCCGCTATTGTTAAAATCTAAAACTGCCTGAGATGCTTTTTCAAAAACTTCTTGTGGCAAAATACATGGGCCGGCGCTAAAATTATGTTTTTTCATAGTAACTTCAAGTTTGTCCTGTTAGAAGGAATTTTTTTTAAGGCTTATAAAATTTGATGATTTTTAACGCAATTTCAAATTTTATAATATGCCCAAAATTAGTTAGTTTAGATTAATTAAAAACTGAATGGTATCTACACCATCAGCATAATCCCATAATTTGGGATGCTGTGTTTTTCCAAATTTCACTTCATTTTTTGCTGAAGTTTCCTTTTTTACGATACACTGCAATTTTTCAGCCTCATCATTTAAACGTTGCTGAAGTTGGTTTTGGTCGTCATAATATTCGTAAAATAACACAGAGATAGGGGAGCCGTAGTTTTCATCTTCCTTCAGCATTAAAAATCCATTATCTAGAATATTAAACTGACTCATTAAATAAACCGCTTTATTATAATCGTAATTATTTGCGTATTTGTTTTGATTGATAATATCGTTCCAATGATAAATTCCTTTAAAGAAATGATCAAAATCGTAATTTTTAGGTATAAATAATTTTGAGACGTTGCGACATCCCAAACCAAAATATCTAAAAATATCTTCAGAAAGCAATTTCAATTCTTCTTTGGATTCTTCACCAGTTATTACAGCGACTGAATTTCGATTCTTACGAATAATATTCGGCTTATTTTTGAAGTAATATTCAAAATATCTTGCGGTATTGTTGCTTCCAGTGGCGATCACTGCATCAAAATCTTCCAGGCGATCTTTGGTAATTCTTATCTTGGATTTAAATTCTGAATTTAATTCAACTAAATAATTACATAGAATCGGTAAAAGCTGCTTATCGTTATCAGACTGCTTAATAAGCACATTGTGCCCACTAATTAGAACACTTAGAAAATCGTGGAATCCAACTAAAGGAATATTTCCCGCCATAATCACGGCAATCGTTTTTGGATTTTGTTCTTCTTGAAAATTATAAGGAGCTAACCAGATCTCAAGATTTTCTGAAGTTAATGCTTTACTCCACTGATCTAAAGAGAATAAAACATTTTCTTTAGTAAACCAGCCATTGTAATGTACAGCTGAGTTTACTTTTTCTTGAAGTTTATCAAAATATTTTCTATCCATTTCTGAAAGATTTAAAGCAGAAGTGTCTTCAGCTTTAAAATTCTTAAGAAAATCGCCTAATTTGGAAAAATATGAAATCCGTTCTTTTATTGTCATTCCTAGATTTGGTTATGAAAAGGCTTCACGTTAAATTTGTAAAAGCGAAATTAAAACTTCCTAGCTGGAAAAACTATAAAATTTCCTAAAAGCTGGGACAGAAAATAAGATTCGTTTTATTTTTACAACTTAAAAAAACAGCTATGGCAATCATTATAACAGATGAATGTATAAACTGCGGCGCTTGTGAGCCAGAATGTCCTAATACTGCGATTTATGAAGGAGCAGATGATTGGCGGTATGCAGATGGTACCGATCTTTCTGGTGATATCGTTTTACCATCGGGTACCGAGGCAAATGCAGAAGAAGCACAAGAACCGGTAAGTGATGAATACTATTATATTGTACCAGATAAATGTACAGAATGTAAAGGTTTTCATGAAGAGCCACAATGTGCAGCAGTATGCCCTGTAGATTGTTGCGTACCAGATGACGATCACGTAGAAAGTGAAGAAGTATTGCTAGAAAAGCAAAAGTTTATGCACGATTAAGGAATTATTTTATTCTGAAAAATATAAAGTCCGCTATTTGGCGGACTTTTTTTATGAAATCTGCACGCGTAATTCGTTTCTATAGATAGAAGGAGACTTTCCTGTGAATTTTTTAAACTGTTTATTGAAGTGGCTAAAATTATTAAAACCACATTCAAAACAGATATCAGTAATACTCATTTGTTCTTCGTGTAAAAGTTTAGCAGCGTGAGAAAGTCGATATTCGTTTACAAATTGCGTGAAGGTTTTTCCGGTAATTTTTTTGAAAAACCTACAAAATGCTGGTACCGTCATACTGGTTAATTCTGCTACTTCTTCTAAGGCTATAGAACGCTTAAATTCTTCTTTTACGAAATTGAAAATTAAATTAATACGATTATTATCCTGAAGCTCTGTTTCTAAAACAAAGCCTTTAGCATTTAAAATGGTGTAATTTTTGGCTTCTTCCAGATGATTAAAAATTTCTAAGAGTGCAATAAGTCTACTAAATGGTGTACGATATTTAAGCTCTTCAATTTTTTCACCTATATATCTTTTGTCTTCCCCATGAAATACAATACCCTTTTTAGCAGTTTCCAAAAGGGTTACTATATTTTTTGTTTCAGGAATATTGAAAAAAGTATCTCCTAAAAACTCTGGATGAATTTGAATTACAGTTTCTCGTTCATATTTATTTAATTTCTCAGTAAACCCACAATGCGGCAAATTAGATCCTATTAATATAAGATCTCCCTGGCGGTAATAAGAAACATGACTTCCTATTTGTCGCTTTCCAGATCCACTGCTTATATATACAAGTTCGATTTCAGGGTGATAATGCCAAAAGTTATTATTTTGATTTTGATGGTGATAATCGAAAGTTTCGTATTTAAAAGAACTACCAAATTGAGGTTCTATCTTTTGAAAAGCTGCTCTTTGTGATTTTATCATATCGATAACGTTTTAGTGGAATTCAGGGTATCTTTTATGAATAATTAATTATGTCCAAAATTAACCCATATGTGTTCAATTTGCAATATAATAGATTTACGATAATATTTTCGGTTAATATAGAACATGTTTTAGTATATTTTCTACTTAGCTACAGCTTAGTTTCGTTTTATATTTGCTGAACAATAATTAGAGAATTAACAAAAATCCCGAAAATTATGAAAAATCTATCTAGAATAGCAGTTTTGGTTTTAGCATTAGTATTAACTAATACTTTGAGCGCTAAAGATATAGAAGTTAAAATAAACAATGATAAATTAGTAGTTGAATTAGATCATAGCCAAAAAGGATCTACTTTGGTTCTTACAGATACTAACGGAGAAGTTCTTTTTAAAGATGCACTTATGGAGACTTCTTATAAAAAAGCATTAGATCTTCATACAATTCCTACCGGTACATATTTTTTAAATTTTGAGAAAGACGATAGTATTCTTACTACTGTTATAACTAAAGATGCTGAAGGAGTTAAAGTAAATAAGAGCGCATCAAAAATTTTCTTTAAGCCTTTTTACAAAACAATAGAAGACAAGGTATTAGTATCTTTTACAAACCCAAGCTATAATAACGCAACTTTTAAGGTTTACGATCAAGCAGGTAATCTAATGACCTCTTCTACAAGTAACGATTTAGTAGTTAAGAAAACATTCGATTTTTCTGAAGTTCCTGCAGGAAAATATGTGATTGCTCTTAACGTAGCAGGGCATACTATTACAAAAACTATAACTTTAGGATAAGAAAGCTCCAAACATATTTTGAAAAAAGCCAGGCCGAAACGTCTGGCTTTTTAATTGCTCAACATTTAAATGGCGTATTTGAATACGGACACTTTTATTAAAATCAATAAGAAATTGCCTTAATTTTAAAATTAAAGTTTAAAAGAAAAGCCATCATCTGTTTTTTTCTTATATTTTTCCTGATCGAATTTGTATAAAAAAGAACCTTTTCTGGAAGAACTCATGTCTTTTTCCTCTAGCTTTACCAGTATATCGAATGAATTTATCTTATTAATAAAATTTCTTTTATCCAGATCTTCGTTTAAAATCGCCTCATAAAGTTTTTGTAACTGACGCATTGTAAATTTTTCCGGTAATAATTCAAATCCAATTGGACCATTGGAAGCTCTATACCTTAATCGACTTATGGCATGTTTTACCATCTTACCGTGGTCAAAAATTAACGATGGTGATTCAGATAAGGAAAACCATTTGGCAGAATAATTTTCTGTAAGCTCTGTATCGTGCTCAGTAATATTTATAAGAGCAAAATAAGATACGGATAGAGTTCTTTCAACAGGATCTCGGTCTACCTTACTAAAGTTATATAACTGTTCTAAGTATACATTATTTAGCCCTGTTAAATGATGTAGAATTCGATTTGCTGCGTGGTCTAAATTTTCATCCTTTTTTAAGAAGCCACCCATTAGTGACCATTTTCCCTTTTCTGGTTCAAAATCCCGTTTAATCAGTAATATTTTTAACTCTTCGTCATCGAAGCCAAAAATAATACAGTCTACAGCAAGCAGAATTTTATCCTCGGTACTATAACTATGAATCATTGGTTGGTATTAGTTGGGCAATTTAGGTTTTTTCAAAAATAAATCATAATAGCCTTAACTTTTTTAAAACATAATAAATTTTAACATTTAAAGCATGATACCACAGGATACTACACTTTAAGCGGTTTATAATTATTAAATTCGTTTATTTTAAGATGTAAAGTTAAAAATATGTAAAAAAACATTTGCTAAATTAAGTAAACTTTAATTATATTTGGAAATGTAAAATTCACACTTATAAACTAAAGTTTAACTTATGCTAATTTTAAAATTACTTTTAAGAGCAATTAGTACATTACGAAAACCTTTTCGTTGTTTAGCCTTTTTCATATTTATAGGCTTTTCTGCTAATGCGCAAGATGGCCAGTTGATTACTGGTACTGTAACTTCTGAAAGCGATGGTCTGCCACTGCCCGGAGTTAACGTTATTATTAAGGGTACAAACAATGGAGCAGTTACCGATATCGATGGTAATTACGCTATTGAGGCTAACGCAAACGATGTAATTGTTTATTCCTTTATTGGATATAAGCAGCAGGAGGTTTCAGTTGGTACCCAAACTGAAATTAATGTTGCATTATCTGATGATTTGAATGCTTTAGACGATGTCGTTGTAGTTGGATATGGTACGCAACGTAAGGAAGATCTTACCGGGTCGGTTAGTGTAATAGACACCGACGAAATGCAAAAAGTTTCTAACAGTGATGTTTCTCAAATGCTACAAGGTAGAACAGCCGGTGTTACGGTTACTGCTGATGGACAGCCGGGAGCTGGAGCAAATGTTAGAATTCGTGGAGTAGCTACTTTTGGTAATAGCCAGCCACTTTATGTTGTAGACGGTGTGCCAGTTGGAACATCGATCAGGGATTTTAATCCAAACGACATCGAAAGTATTCAGGTTCTTAAAGATGCTTCTGCAGGTGCAATCTACGGGTCTAGAGCAGCCAATGGAGTTGTAATTATTACTACAAAACAAGGTAGAAAAAATTCGCCATTAAAAATTCAATACAGTGGATATTATGGTATTGATGAAGTGGCTCAAAGAATTCCTGTTTTAGGTAGAGAAGATTACCAGATGATCTCTAATGAGAAGAGATTGAATGCTGGACAGCCTCTAATACCAGGAAACGATCCTAATTCTGATTTATTTGTCGATGATATTAATACAGACTGGCAATCAGTTGGTTTAAAGAATGGACACAGACAAAATCATAACATTGGCTTATCTGGTGGTGGTGAAAATATAACTTATAATGCCTCTATTGATTATTTTGAAAATGAGGGGATTTTTGTAGGTAACGGGCCTGATTACGAAAGATATTCTGGAAGAATTAATACCGTAATGGAAAAAGGAAGGTTTAAGATATCTCCATCATTATACTACACACATAGTTTCGAAAATTCTCTAACCTTTAGAGATGATGTTTTAACTGGTGGCCGTCCTCCTTTAATTAATGATTTAATCAATGCAATTCCAACTTTGGGAGTTTTGGATCCAAATAATGAAGGAGGCTATGCAGGTACTTCTTCAGAAATCCATCAAGAAATAATTTTGAACGTACCAGGAATAAATAGTCTTTTTACTAACAATGTCGAAGTGGACAGAATCTTCGCTATCGTAAATCCTCAATTTAAGATTCTTGACAGTGAAAATCATGAACTAACTTATAAATTGAATACAAGTTACGATAAAACCCATGTTAGAAGTTTTTCATTTGTACCAGAATTTGAAATGGGATATTTCTTTGGATCTGGAATATCAAGATTAGATGATAATTCTACAATCTATACAGTAGGACTAATTGAAAATACCTTAAATTATAAAACGACATTAGGAAAAAATACTTTCGACCTTATATTAGGGCAAACCTATCAGGAAAATAAAACTGTAATTAGAACAGCTCATTCTGAAGATCTACCTAAGCCTTATTATCCTATTCTTTCCAATGGTGTTAATCAAACAGTAGGAGGTTCACTGGTAGAAAGCTCGATAGCTTCTTATTTTGGTAGACTAAACTATAATTTTGATGATAGATATTTACTTACCGCTACTATAAGAAGAGATGGTTCTTCCAGGTTTAAAGAAGAAAATAGATGGGGAACCTTTCCTTCATTAGCTTTGGGATGGCGAATAAATAATGAAGAATTTTTTAATGTTTCAGATGATTTAGTTAGCAATCTGAAATTAAGAGTAAGTTATGGGGAACTGGGTAATCAAAATATAGGCGATTATCTATATCAGGCTGTAATTAATAGAACTATTCCTTATAATTTTAATCTAAATAGGGTTTTAGGTGGTTTACAGACTAGTGTTATAAATGATGATATTGTTTGGGAAACAACAAAGTCTTTAGATATTGGATTAGAATCAACTTTATTCAACTCAAAAATAGATCTTACCTTAGATTATTATAGAAGAGAAACAGAAGATATTTTAGTAGGAGTTCCTATTCCTTGGTCTACTGGTTCTGTTAATGTAAATCCGTTGGTAAATGCTGGAAGTATTCTAAATTCAGGTATTGAGGCTGAAATAACTTACCATCATACAGGTGAAGATTTCAATTTTGATATATCAGCCAATGCAAGTACTATAAATAATGAAGTGCTAGCCTTAGGAGGTAATCAAGAGCCAATAACGGGAGCTGGATCTAGAACTCAAATTGGTAGAGAAGTTGGTGAGCATTTTGGATTTGTTTATGATGGAATTTTTCAAACTCAGGCAGAGGTAGAGGAACACGCTCTTCAGCCAGGTGCTGCACCAGGCGATGTTAGGTTTAGAGATTTAAATGGTGATGGAGAGATAAATGCTGATGATCGAACATTTTTAGGGAGTGCCCTTCCAAGTGTAACATTTGGACTTAATTTCGCTGCAAATTATAAGAATTTTGATTTTACAGTATTTACTTCTGGGGCCGCTGGGTATTACATAAATAGTAGACTTTATAGATCTTTAATGCTTTCTACAGGTTACATCAACGCGCATGAAGATATTTTAGACAGATGGACTCCAGATAATACAAATACAAATATACCTCGCGTGGTTGCAGATGATCCTAATAATAATGCTCGTGATTCCAACAGGCCAGGTTGGTTGCAAAAAGGAGATTACCTTCGAATTAATACTTTATCTTTAGGCTATACTTTACCAAGCGATATCTTTGATAAAGCTTTAAACTCTTTAAGAGTATATGGAACTGTCCAAAACTTATACACATTTCAGCATTACAAAGGATATAATCCAGATTTCAATTCTGGAATATTGGAGCCTGGTTTTGATAACGGGACATATCCAAGGCCTAGAACCTTTATGCTAGGTGTTGATTTATCATTTTAAAAAAAGAATATTATGAAAGTTAGAAATATATTAGCATTATCCTTTGGCATGCTAGCAATGACTGGATGCGAGGATGAACTAAACTTAGACAATCCTAACAGCATGACTTCTGCTGCTTATTGGGCAGATGAAGATCAAGCTTTAGCTGGTATAAATGCCACATATACTCCTCTTATTAACGATGGATATTATATGAGAATGACACCTGCATTGACTGATGGTCGTGCAGACGATTTTCGTGCAGATAGTCCTTGGCCGGATCTGGGACAAATTTCAAATTTCACCATTTTACCTACTTCAGATCCTATAAGATGGATGTGGGAAGCTTATTATCAACAGGTTTTTAGAGCCAATCAGGTAATACAAAACACACCAGATATTGAAATGGATGAGGATCTGAAACAGAGAGTTATGGGACAGGCCTATTTTTTAAGAGGTTTAGCCTTTTTTCATCTTGCTATAAATTTTCAACAAGTGCCTATTCCATTAACTCCTGCACAGAGTGAAGCAGATTATTATCAACCCACAGGAACTGAAGAGGAATTATGGGAACGAATAAAATCTGATTTTAGTCAGGCTCAGCAAATGCTACCTGTTGATTATGCGAATGTAAATGGACCAGATCGAGGTCAGTTAGGAAGAGCAACAAAAGGTGCAGCTACAGGTTTTTTAGGAAAAGCACATCTTTATCAGGAGGAATGGAGCGAAGCTGCTGCTGAGTTTAAAAAATTAATCGATGGTCCAGAAGTTAATGTGTATTCATTAATGGATGATTATAGGGATAATTTTAGTCCTTTTAGTGAAAATAATGCAGAATCATTATTCGAAGTTCAATTTGCTACACCAGATCAAGTAGGAGGTTCTGTGAAAAATTACGGTGGAGAGCCTCAGAATGCTTGGATGCAAGTTTCTTCAATTGGTCATACGTATGCTCAAGATGGATTCGGATATTCAGATTTTCTTCCTACTAGATGGATTTATAATAAATACAAAGAAGAGGAAACTGTCGATGATAATGTAGATCCTAGATTGTTAGTAACTCTTGCTTCTAATGAACCAGAAGCGAATTCAACCACAGTTTACGGTGGAGTAGAGTGGCCACATGCTCCCGATGCTATTTATCCAAGAAAGTACACACATGATGGTTTAGGTTTTGAATCTGAAAGCCAGGGTGGTAACGAACTTTCTGAAATTAACTATCGTTTAATGAGATATGCTGATGTTTTACTAATGTATGCAGAGGCTTTAAATGAATTGGGACAGACCCAAGATGCGTATCAATATATAAATCAAGTTAGAAATAGAGCAAATCTTGCAGATCTTGAGGATATTGCACCAAGTCTTTCTCAAGAAGGTATGAGAGATCAATTGGCAGAAGAAAGAGCACTAGAGTTCGCAATTGAAAGTATAAGATGGCACGACATTAGAAGATGGGGATGGTTATACGATGCTGAAAAATTAGCTGAACTTAGAGAACGTGATAATGAATTCAATTCTTGGAGACCGGGTAAAGAATATTTACCTATCCCGCAATCTGAACTTGATGTTAATCCAAATGCTGAACCAAATTCAGCTAATTAATAAACCATTTTTAATTGACTATGAAGAAAAACAGCTTAACAATATTATCGCTAATTTTATTTTTAATTGGATATACAGGACTTAGTGCTCAAACTGAAGTTAAAATTGAGGATCAAGATTCTTTGAGAATTAACCGTAATATCTATGGACACTTTGCAGAACATTTAGGACGTAGTATTTATGATGGTCTATATGTAGGTGAGGATAGTGAAATTCCTAATACGGATGGAGTGCGTAATGATTTAATTGAAGCACTTAAAAATCTACAAATTCCGGTGTTAAGATGGCCAGGTGGATGTTTTGCTGATACGTACCATTGGATGGATGGGATCGGTCCTAAAGAGGATCGTCCAACAATTGTAAATCAATGGTGGGGTGGAGTTACAGAAGATAATAGCTTTGGTACACATAACTTTCTTAACCTTTGTGAGGAGCTAGGAGCCGAGCCATATTTAGCGGCGAATATTGGTAGTGGAACAGTTAAAGAATTTGCTGACTGGATCCAGTATGTAAATCATGATGGTACTAGTCCTATGGCTAGTCTTCGTAAAGAAAACGGAAGAGAAAAACCTTGGGGAGTAAAATATTGGGGTGTAGGCAATGAAATGTGGGGTTGTGGTGGAAACATGACACCAGAATATTACGCTAATCTTTATCGCCAATATGCAACCTTTATGACCAGCTGGGATAATGAGACCGGTCTATACCGTATTGCGTCTGGTGCCAATGTAGACGATTATCACTGGACAGAGGTTTTGATGCGTGATGTTCCGCATCATCTAATTGAGGGTGTGGCTTTACATTCTTATTCTTTTGTAGAATGGGGAGATAAAGGTGATGCCGTAGATTTTAACGAAGCACAATATTTTTCTACTATGCAAACAGCTTTAAAAATGGAAGAGCTGGTAACTAAGCATAGCGAAATAATGGATAAATACGATCCAAAAGGAAATATTGAACTTATCGTCGATGAGTGGGGTGGATGGTATGATGTTCAGGAAGGTACAAATCCTGGATTCTTATATCAGCAAAATACCATGCGTGATGCCATGATTGCGGGTGTTTCTTTAAACATTTTCAACAATCACAGTAAACGTGTAAAAATGGCAAATCTGGCGCAAACTGTTAATGTGCTACAAGCCGTAGCCTTAACCGATGGAGCCAAGATGTTACTCACACCTACGTACCATGTAATGGAAATGTATAAAGTTCATCAAGATGCTAAATTACTTCCGGTTTCATTTGATTCCCCTCAATATT
This sequence comes from Zunongwangia sp. HGR-M22, assembly GCF_027594425.1. Taxonomy (NCBI): domain Bacteria; kingdom Pseudomonadati; phylum Bacteroidota; class Flavobacteriia; order Flavobacteriales; family Flavobacteriaceae; genus Zunongwangia; species Zunongwangia sp. HGR-M22. The sequence goes on along the minus strand of NZ_CP115159.1, from coordinate 2,191,183 downwards.
CTTATGAAGGAGAATCTTTACCTGCAGTATCAGTATCTGCGTCTAAAGACGATAAGAATGTTATTCATATTTCCGCGGTGAATATAGATTCTGAAAAAGAGAACGAAGTTGAATTTGAGCTCTCAGGCTTTGATATCGATGATTTTAATGCAGAAATATTGGTTTCTGAAAATCTTCAGGATCACAATACTTTTGATAGCCCAGAAAAAATAATTCCGAAACAATTCAAAGATTTTAAATTCAAAAGAGGGAACTTGAAGATTACATTACCTCCTTTTTCTGTGGTTGTTTTGGAGAGTAAATAAAAATTATGAGAATAATTAATGAAAAATCATATTTAAAAGGATTGATAGCAATATTAATCATCATCGGAGCATATAGTTGCTCCGATGATGATTCTGGAGGTTTTGTAGACGAAGTTGAAGAAGAGGAAGAAGAAAACATAGACGAGGAATCAGATTTCGATGGACCTACTTATAATGATGATTATACATCAATTGCATCATGGGATAATCGATCTTCCTGGAACTTAGCAAATGTTCACGATCCAAGTATAACTAAAGACGGCGAATATTTCTATATGTATCAAACCGATGCATCCTATGGGAATGCACATGAGGGAAATGGTCATTTTCCTTACAGAAGATCATCAAATTTGGTAGATTGGGATTTCCAGGGAATGGTATTTTCTGAAGTGCCTTCCTGGATCAAAGATTCATTAAATAGTATGCGATCTAAAATGGATCCGCCATTGCCTGCAATTGAAAATCCGGAATATGGATTTTGGGCGCCAGAAATAGCCGAGGTTGATGGTAAATATAGATTTTATTATAGCGTAGTTGTTACTAATCCTATTATAGGAAACGATAACAATACTTCCTGGACAGAGCGTGCGTTTATTGGTTTAGCTGAAACCGACGATCTTGCTTCCAATAACTGGGAGGATAAGGGTATGGTTGTAAACTCGATTCCTGACGGTCTAGAAACATATACAAGAACTGGTAGTGGAGATTGGAGTGGTTATTTTAAATATAATGCCATCGATCCCACTTATATTAAGTCAGCTAATGGTGAGCATTGGTTAATATACGGTTCTTGGCATTCTGGGATTGCTGCCGTTAAACTTGATGCATCTACTGGGAAACCATTTCAATTAAACGCTCTAGAAGACTATGGTACACGTATCGCCGGTAGAGGGAATGTAAACCAAAATCGTTGGCAGGCTTTAGAAGGTCCAGAGATTATTTATAATGAAGAAACTGGCTATTATTATTTATTCTTGGCTTATGATGAACTATCTGTAGCGTATAACACACGTGTTGCCCGTTCAGAAAATATTGAAGGTCCTTATTATGGGATTGATGGAGGTAATGTGACTAATGGAGCAGAAGCTTTCCCTGTTTTGACACATCCTTATCAATTTGACAACCATCCGGGATGGGTTGGTATTGCGCACTGTACAGTATTTAAAGATGAAGAAACCGGAAAATGGTTTTATTCCTCTCAGGGAAGGTTGCCAGAAGGGGTTGAAGGAATTAATGCCTCTAATGCTGTTATGATGGGGCATGTTCGTGAAATTTACTGGACAGAAGATGGTTGGCCGTTAGTAGCACCGGAGAGATATGCCGCAGTACCAGACGAAACCATAGTTAAAGAAGATTTAATTGGAACTTGGGAACAGATCACATTGCAATATCAATATAGAACCATGCAAACATCTGTTGATGTAATTCTTAACGAAGATAATACGCTTGGAGGAGCTATCAGTGGATCTTGGTCCTTTAATGAAAACGCACAGATGCTCGAAATTAACGGGAATAGTTTTATATTAGATAATGCTTGGGATTGGGAAGCATCTCCTAGAAAAACAACAATTACCTACGCAGGCATAGCAAATAACGGCTATTCTGTTTGGGGTAAAAAATCCAGATAATAAAAATATCAATGAAAATTAAACTCCCAGGTTTGAGAAAGGCTTTAATTGTTGGAATTATATTTTTATCCACAAATTTACTCGCACAGCAAAACAAACTATCAGTTTTTAAGCTTAATGATGTAAAACTTCATCAAAGTATTTTTGAAAAAGCGATGTATACCGATTTGGATTATATCATGCAATTAGATCCAGATAGGCTTTTAGCTCCTTTTTTACGCGAAGCCGGTTTAGAGCCGAAAGCAGAAAGTTATCCAAACTGGGAAAATACAGGTCTCGATGGTCATATTGGCGGCCATTATTTAACCGCGCTTGCCCAAATGTATGCTTCAGCCGGTAGCGAGGAAGCTTTAAAGCGATTAAATTATATGATTGCTGAATTAAAAAAAGCTCAGGATGCTAATGGAAATGGTTACATAGGTGGTATTCCGAAAAGCGACCGGATCTGGAAAGAAATTTCAGAAGGAAAAATAAATGAAGGTGGTTTTAGTCTTAACGGTGGTTGGGTGCCACTTTATAATATTCATAAAACTTATGCAGGTTTACGAGATGCCTATCTTATCGCCGGTAACAAACAGGCAAAGCAGATGCTTATCGATCTTACCGATTGGATGCTTGATATTACTGAAAATCTTTCCGAAGAACAAATCCAGGAAATGCTTATTTCAGAGCATGGCGGTTTGAACGAAACCTTCGCAGATGTCTATAAAATTACTGGAAATAAAAAATATTTAGATTTAGCCTATGCGTTTACCCAAAAACAAATACTGAATCCTTTAGAAAACGAGGAAGATATTTTAAATGGAATGCATGCGAATACGCAGATTCCAAAAGTTATTGGTTTTGAAACCATTGCCGCTTTAGATCACAATAAAGAATATCACAATGCGGCTACTTATTTTTGGGAAAATGTTGTAAATAATAGAACCGTTTCAATAGGAGGAAATAGCGTTCGGGAACATTTTCATCCCGCAAATGACTTTTCAAGTATGATGAGTAGCGTACAGGGGCCAGAAACCTGTAATACTTATAATATGCTGAAGTTAAGTGAAAAGCTGTTCTTAGCTGATGCTGAAGAAAAATATATGGATTTTTATGAGCAGGGATTGTACAACCATATTCTATCGTCCCAGCATCCAGAAGGCGGTTTTGTGTATTTTACGCCAATGCGTGCTGGCCATTATCGGGTGTATTCTCAGCCTGAAACTAGTATGTGGTGTTGCGTAGGTTCTGGTTTAGAAAATCATGGTAAATACAATCAGATGATCTACGCTCATAGCGAAAATGAGCTGTATGTTAATCTTTTTATAGCTTCAGAAGTTAATTGGTCAGCCAAGAATTTCAAACTGATACAGGAAACCGATTTCCCAAATTCAGAAGAGACTTCGTTTAAAATTGAAACCCGAAAATCGCAAAAAGTAACTATAAATCTTCGTTATCCCTCTTGGGCTGGCAAAGGATTTAATGTTGAGGTAAATGGAAAAAAAGTAAAATTCGATAAAAAACCGGGCTCTTATATTTCGATTAATAGAAAGTGGAAAGACGGAGAGCATATTTCGATGAATTTACCTATGAAAATTTCTTCGGAAAGATTACCAGACAATTCTAATTACGAATCTTTGAAATATGGGCCATTAGTACTAGCTGCAAAAACCGGAAAGGATGATTTAAAAGGTCTTTTTGCTGATGCCAGTAGAGGAGGGCATATTGCTGAAGGTAAAAAGATCCCACTTTCAGAAACACCAATATTTCTTTTAGATAATTTAGATAATCTCGCTTCTAAAGTTAAGGTGGATTCTAAAAAAGAACTTCGGTTTTCAGCAAAATCGGTTTTATATCCTTCTGAATTTAAAGATCTGGAATTTGAGCCGTTTTATAAAATACACGACTCTAGGTATATAGTTTATCTGCCGGTACAAACTCCAGAAAGTCTTGAGGCTATTCAGCAAAAAAGAAAAGAGCAGGAAATTGCCGAACGTGAGCTAGAGGAAAAAACGATCGATTATGTAAGCCCGGGAGAACAACAACCCGAATCAGATCACTTTATAAAATCGAAAAATTCAAATGCTGGTGTAAATAAAGATCGCCACTGGCGAGATGCCACAGGATGGTTTAGCTACGAATTTCAGGATGCAGCTAACGAAGCTGCAAGAATTAGATTAACCTATTTTGGACAAGATAAGGATCGAAAATTCAAAATTTTGGTCAATGGAGAATTGGTTGCCAATGAAGATCTAAACGGTGAAAATGGAGCCGAGTTCTTCACCAAAGATTACGAATTGCCCAAGAAGATTGTAGAACAAAAAAATGATACCCTAACCATACGCTTTGAAGCCGAAGCTGATTCTAGAACTGCCGGAATTTATGGCGTTAGACTTATGAAAAAACAATGAAAAAAATTGCAAAACTAGTAGTATGTGGTGCATTTATGGCTACTTCAGCTGTAGGACTAGCACAGGAAGAAAATTTTAATAATCCGATTATTACCAATAAATACACGGCAGATCCTGCTGCATTGGTGTATAAAGATTCAGTTTATATTTACGCAGGACATGATGAAGCGCCATTAGACCGTAACTTTTATAAAATGGACGAATGGTTGGTATATAGCTCGGCAGACATGGTGAATTGGAAAGAACATAAAGTTCCTCTAAAAGCGAAAGATTTTGAATGGGCTAAAGGTTCGGCGTGGGCTGCTCAGGTTATTGAAAGAGACGGTAAATTTTACTGGTATTTAACTGTAGAACATAATGATGAACATCCCGGTAAAGCCATTGGTGTTGCCGTATCAGATTCGCCGGTTGGGCCTTTTGAAGATGCCCGGGGTAGTGCGCTTATCACTAACGATATGACTACCGAATATACCGATATTTCCTGGGATGATATCGACCCTACCGTTTGGATTGAAGATAATGGAGATGCTTATCTATATTGGGGAAATACGCAACTTTATTGGGTGAAATTGAAGGATAATATGATCGAATTTGAAGGTGAAATTCAGACGGTAGACCTTCCACATTTTACCGAAGCTCCCTGGATCCATAAAAAAGATGATTGGTATTATCTTTCTTATGCTTATAAATTTCCGGAGAAAACAGCTTACGCAATGAGTAAATCTATCGAAGGACCGTGGGAATATAAAGGAATATTGAATGAAGTTGCTGGTAATTCCAATACCAACCATCAGGCGATTATAGAATTTAAGGATAAATGGTATTTTATTTATCACAATGGCAGCATTCCTACCCATGGAGGAAGTTTTAGAAGATCGGTTTGTATCGATCGTTTATACTATAACGACGATAATACATTAAAAAGAATAATAATGACTTCAGAAGGAATACAAGAATAATATGAAAAATTTGAGATATTGTTTATTAGGGTTATTGCTGAATGGTTTTCTAGCTTCAGCACAAATGATAACTCCAACTAACGAAACCATGGTACATGATCCGGTAGCTATAAAAGCTGAAGGAAAATATTATATGTTTTGTACCGGTAGAGGAATTTCAATGTTTTCTTCGGAAGATTTAAAAGAATGGAAACATGAAGCTCCGGTTTTTGAAGAAAAACCTTCATGGACCGATGGGGTAGTTCCTGAATTTAGAAATCATATTTGGGCACCCGATATTGTTGAGCATGAAGGCAAATTCTATTTGTATTATTCTGTTTCAGCATTTGCTAAAAATACTTCAGCAATCGGCTTAACGATCAATTCAACTTTAGATCCAAATAGCCCGAATTATAAATGGGAAGACCAGGGGATCATTGTGCAATCTGTTCCTAATCGCGATATGTGGAATGCCATAGATCCCAATATTGTTTTTGATGAAGAAGGTACGGCCTGGTTAAACTTTGGTTCTTTTTGGGACGGACTCAAATTGGTGAAATTAAGTAAAGATTTAAAATCTGTAGCGCAACCGGAAGAATGGTATACCATTGCCAGAAGAGAGCGCTCTTTTGATATTCCAGATAAAAATCCTGGTGATGCGGCATTAGAAGCTCCTTTTATTTTTAAGAAAGATGGCTGGTATTATCTGTTTATCTCCTGGGATCTGTGTTGTCGCGGGGAAGACAGTACTTATAAAGTGGTAGTAGGAAGATCAAAATCGGTTAAAGGGCCTTATTTAGATCAATCGGGTAAATCTCTGGCCAATGGCGGAGGTACGTTGGTAGTAGAAGGGAATGAAAACTGGTATGGAGCAGGGCATAATAGCGTATATACTTTTGATGGTAAAGATTATATGTTTTTCCATGCCTACGATGCTCAAGACGGAGCCAAGCCAAAATTAAGGATCAAAGAATTAAGCTGGGAAAATGATTGGCCAGAACAACTAAAATTGAATTAAAATTCTCACGAAAAATTAATAATATGAAAATTAAATCATTTTTAAATATGGTTTTGGTAGCTATTTCTGTTCTTGGGATGGCTAACTATTCTCAGATTAATGCACAGGGTGATCCATCAAAAGATAAAAATTTTGTAAAATCTAATGATCCTATTGTGTTGCAACGAGCAGATCCATTTGTATATAAACATACAGATGGATATTATTACTTTACAGGATCTGTTCCTACTTACGATGCTATCGAAATAAGAAGAGCAAAAACTATTAAAGGTTTGCAGGATGCTAAACCGGTTCGGGTTTGGGAAAAACATGAAAGTGGACCCATGAGTCGGCATATTTGGGCACCAGAAATCCATTTTTTAGATGGAAAATGGTACGTGTATTTTGCAGGAAGCGAAGAAAGTGATATTTGGAAATTAAGACCTTACGTTTTAGAATGTACCGGCCAGAATCCCTTAGAAGATGACTGGAAAGAACTTGGAATGATGCAAGCGGCAGACAATGACCCGATGAGTTTTACTGATTTTTCTTTAGACGGAACTGTTTTCGAAAATAATGGGAAACGTTATTTCTGCTGGGCCGAAAAAACCGGCGGACAATTTGCGGCTTCTAATTTATATTTAGCTGAAATGGAATCACCAATCAAATTAAAAACGGTTCAATTTATGCTAACAACACCAGATTACGACTGGGAGCGAGTAGATTTTTGGGTAAATGAAGGTCCTGCAGTAATCAAAAATGATGGTAAGATTTTTATTACTTTTTCTGCAAGTGCCACAGGAGCTTCTTACAGCATGGGAATAATGGAGGCTGATGCTGATGCAGATCTATTGGACAGAAATTCCTGGACAAAATCAAGATATTCAGTTTTAAAAACGAATGAAGAAAAAAGCATTTATGGCCCAGGTCATAATTCTTTTACCGTAGATGAAAATGGTAATCCTTTAATGATCTATCACGCCAGGGATTATGAAAAGGCAGTTGGTGATCCTAAAATGGTTCCAGAATCAGATAAAAGATCTTTAGAAGAAATTAAAGCAGATCCATTATATGATCCTAATCGACATGCAAGGTTAATGGAAGTAAAATTTGATGAAAACGGCAGACCAGTTTTTAAATTATACTAACATAAATGAATAAATGGGGATTTAGAATTAAGGAAATGAAGGCCTTATGTAAATCCTCTTTTGTTCATTTTTATTGAGAATCAGATAAATTTTAAGTATCGATAAATCATAAAATTGAAACCTTATTCATTTTAAGAATAAAAATTAAAGAAATCTTAAAATTATAAGTGTTTCTATTACACTTAATAAAACAAAAATTATATATTTGTTTCAGACAAAAAGTTAGAATACATGGAAAGTTATGTAATAGGACTTGATTACGGGACAGATTCTGTAAGAGCTGTTTTAGTAGATAGTAAAAGTGGAAAGGAGCTTGCTTCAGACACGTTTTGGTATCCACGCTGGAAAAAACAACTTTTCTGCGATGCAAGTCTCAATCGATTTCGGCAACATCCTCTGGATCATATTGAAGGTCTGGAAAAAACAATAAAGGGAGTCATTGAAAAAAGTGGTGTAAATGGCGAAGCAGTAAAAGGTATCTGTATAGATACCACAGGTTCTTCACCTGTACCGGTAACTAAAGACGGTACACCTCTAGCTTTAACCGATGGTTTTAAAGATAACCCCAATGCCATGATGATCTTATGGAAAGATCATACAGCCATTAAAGAGGCTAATGAGATTAATGAGTTAGCAGAAAACTGGGGTGGCGAGAACTATACAAAATACGAAGGAGGTATCTATTCTTCAGAGTGGTTTTGGGCAAAAATAACACACATCGTTAGAGAAGATGAAGCGGTTAAAAACGCTGCATATTCTTGGATGGAACATTGTGATATTATGACCTATCTTCTTATTGAAGATACCGATCTAGCTTCTTTTAAAAGAAGTAGATGTGGTGCAGGACATAAAGCAATGTGGCACGAGAGCTGGGGAGGTTTACCATCAGAAGAATTTTTAGGAAAATTACATCCATATTGTGCAGATTTAAGATCAAAATTATACGACGAAACTTATACCTCAGATGAAGTTGCTGGTAAAATCAGTAAAGAATGGGCTTCTAAATTAGGCCTTTCTGAAGATACTGTTATCGCTGTTGGTACATTTGATGCACATTCTGGTGCCGTAGGTGCAAAAGTAGAAGAGCATGCTTTGGTACGTGTTATGGGGACTTCAACTTGTGATATTATTGTTTCACCTTATAATGTAGTAGGTGATAACACGGTTAAAGGCATATGCGGACAGGTAGATGGATCTGTAATACCGGGGATGGTTGGTTTAGAAGCTGGACAATCTGCTTTTGGTGATGTGCTGGCCTGGTTCAAAAATGTATTATCATGGCCATTAAACCATCTTGTATACAATTCTGAGATTCTTTCTGAAGAACAAATTGCAGCATTAAAAGCTGAAGTTGATAAAAAATTTATTGCTGAATTATCTGCTGAAGCAGAGGCTATAGATATTAGCGATAGTATTCCGGTAGCGTTAGATTGGATTAATGGTCGCCGTACTCCAGATGCAAATCAGGAATTAAAAAGCGCAATTAGCAATCTTTCATTAGGAAGTAAAGCGCCACATATCTTTAAGGCATTAGTTAACTCTATTTGCTTTGGAGCAAAAGAAATCGTAGATCGTTTTAAAGAAGAAGGGGTAGAAATAAAAACAGTTATTGGTATTGGAGGAGTTGCTAGAAAATCTGCTTATATCATGCAGACTCTTGCGAATACTTTAAATATGCCTATAAAAGTTGCGGCTTCAGACGAAGCACCAGCTTTAGGATCTGCTGTTTATGCTGCAGTCGCTGCTGGTTTATACGATGACGTTATTACAGCCAGCAAAACTTTAGGAAGCGATTTTGAAGCGGAATATTATCCACAGCCAGAAATGCTGGTAGCATACGAAAAACAAATGGCAGCTTATAAAGAATTAAGTCATTTTGTTGAAGAAAGTATCACAAAAAAACATAAATAATGAGTTCTAAATATCAAGCACTGAAACAGGAATGTTACGAGGCAAACATGCAATTGGATGCATTAGATCTAGTGATTTATACTTTTGGTAACGTGAGTGCAGTAGATCGCAAAGAGAAGGTTTTTGCTATTAAACCTAGCGGTGTACCGTATGCAGAGCTTAAGCCTGAAGATATTGTAATTCTTGATTTCGATAATAATGTAATCGAAGGCGAGATGCGTCCCTCTTCAGATACAAAAACTCATGCTTATTTATATAAAAACTGGGAAAATATTGGAGGAATTGCGCACACCCATGCAACATACTCTGTAGCTTGGGCGCAATCACAGCTAGATATTCCAATTTTTGGAACGACCCATGCAGATCATTTAACAGCCGATATTCCATGTGCCCCACCAATGAAGGATGAGTTGATTGCTGGTAATTACGAATATAATACCGGTATTCAAATTCTGGATTGCTTCAAGGATAAAGGCTTGTCTTACGAGGAGGTTCAAATGGTTCTATTAGGAAACCATGGTCCTTTTACCTGGGGGCCAACTGCGGCAAAGGCAGTTTACAACAGTAAGGTTTTAGAAGAAGTTGGTAAAATGGCTTATCTAACTTTACAAATTAATCCTAATGCCCCAAGATTAAAAGATTCTTTAATTAAAAAACATTACGAGCGTAAGCATGGTAAAAATGCCTATTACGGTCAAAACTAATAACCCTAACAAAATAATCAATGGTTGCTATAGAAAGTAAAGAAATCTGGTTTATAACAGGAAGCCAGCATTTATACGGACCTGAAACTTTAGAGCAGGTAGCAAAAAATTCAAAAGAAATTGTAGAAGGATTAGATGCATCTTCAGAAATTCCGGTTAAAATTGTTTATAAAGATACAGTAAAAACTGAGGATGAAATCGCAGCAGTGATGCGCGACGCAAACAATTCAGAAGGATGTATCGGTTTAATTGCTTGGATGCATACTTTTTCTCCAGCAAAAATGTGGATTAAAGGTTTAACTTTATTAAGTAAGCCAATTTGCCATTTACATACACAATTTAATGCAGAGGTGCCGTGGAGTGATATCGATATGGATTTTATGAATCTTAATCAATCGGCTCATGGTGATCGCGAATTTGGTTTTATGATGTCCAGAATGCGTAAAAAACGCAAAGTTGTAGTTGGACATTGGAAATCTGAAAGGGTACAAAAGAAACTTGGTATTTGGTCTCGTGTAGCTTTAGGATGGGACGAAATGCAAAATTTAAAAGTTGCTCGTATTGGTGATAACATGCGTAATGTTGCCGTTACTGAAGGTGATAAAGTTGAAGCACAATTGAAGTTTGGAGTTGCTGTAAATGCATACGATTCTTCTGATGTTGTAGCTAAGATTAATGAAATTACCAATGAGGAACTAAATCAACTTTTAGAAACTTACGCTAAAGACTATAATCTTACCGAAAGCCTTAAAGAAGGCGGCGATCAAAGACAATCTTTAATCGACGCTGCGAAAATCGAATTAGGTTTACGTAAATTTTTAGATGAAGGCGGTTTTAAAGCATTTACTGATACTTTCGAAAATCTTGGCGAATTAAAACAATTACCGGGTCTTGCCGTACAACGTCTTATGGCTGATGGATATGGTTTTGGAGGCGAAGGTGACTGGAAGACAGCTGCCTTAACACGAGTAATGAAAGTTATGGCTCATGGCCTGGAAGGTGGAACTTCTTTTATGGAAGATTATACTTATCATTTTACTCCAGAAAAATCATTAGTAATGGGATCGCATATGCTAGAGATTTGTCCAAGTATTGCAGATGCGAAACCTTCATGTGAAGTTCATCCTTTAGGGATCGGAGGAAAAGAAGATCCTGTACGTTTAGTTTTTAATTCTCCAGTTGGAGATGCGATAAACGCTACTTGGATTGATATGGGAAATCGCTTTAGACTTATAGTTAATGAAGTTGAAGCAGTTGCTCCCGAGCAAGAATTGCCAAAATTACCAGTAGCTAGAGTTCTTTGGGATTGTAAACCAGATCTAGAGGTAGCTGCTACCGCATGGATTTTGGCGGGTGGCGCGCATCATACAGTTTATTCTCAGGCTTTAACTACAGAATATATGGAAGATTTTGCAGATATTGCAGGAGTAGAACTTCTGGTAATCGATGAAAATACCAGAATAAGAGAGTTTAAAGATACCTTAAATTCAAATGAAGCGTACTACCATCTCTTTCAAAACAAAATGTAATTGTACTTAATTATGAAAAAAATAAAACATACGGTTTATTTCCTATGTTTATTCAGTTTTCTGTTTTCCCTTACTAATTGTAAGGGAGACGGAAAGTCTGAAAAAACAGAGGAAGAAATATCCACAACCAAATCCGAAATCGATTTCTTGTCTAAAGAGAATTACGGTACAACTGCTAACGGCGAAAAGGTAGAACAGTATACCTTAACTAACGAAGCAGGGATGGAAGTAAAAATTATTACTTATGGTGGTCGTATAACATCATTAAAAGTTCCAGATAAAAATGACGAATTTGAAGATGTAATTTTAGGATTCGATTCATTGAGTCAATACACTTCAGAACATCCTTATTTTGGTGCTTTAATTGGTCGATATGGGAATAGAATTTCCGAAGGAAAATTCAGCTTAGACGGTGAGCAATATCAACTTCCGCAAAACGATGGAAAAAACTCTCTTCACGGTGGTGATCAGGGGTTTGATAAAGTTATTTGGACTGCAGAAGTTCCTTCTGATAGTACTTCTTTAATATTGAAATACACTAGTAAAGATGGAGAAATGGGGTATCCGGGAAATCTGGATGTTACTGTGACTTACACTTTGAATGAAGATAATTCTCTTGATGTAGCTTATGAAGCTGAAAGCGATAAGAAAACGATTGTTAATCTTACCCAACATTCTTATTTTAATTTAACCGGTAATTTTGAAGAAACTATCTTAGATCACGAAGTGGTTATAAATGCCGACGAATTTTTGCCGGTAGATGAGACGTTGATTCCAACCGGAGAATTAAGAAAAGTTGAAGGTACACCCTTTGATTTTACGGAAGCAAAAAAAGTAGGAAAAGAAATTGAAACTGAAAATGAACAACTTCAATTAGGTAAAGGCTACGATCATTGTTGGGTTTTAAATGACCAGTCTGAGAATATGCATTTTGCAGCTTCAGCTTATGATCCTGAAAGTGGTCGTTTCTTAGAAGTTTCTACTACCGAACCAGGAATCCAGTTTTATACAGGTAATTTTCTAGATGGAACTTTACCGCGCCAAGGTGGAGAAGGAACATATGCACAACGTTCAGGTTTCTGTTTAGAAACACAACATTATCCAGATTCACCAAATCAGGAAAAATTTCCTTCAGTAGTGCTAAATCCTGGAGAGAAGTACAATTCGAAAACTACATTTAAATTCTCTGTAAAATAATACTATGCAAACATTCGAATTATTAGACTGGGTTGTTATTGGTGTTTTTTGTCTTTTACTTATAGGTGTGATTCTATATGTTGTGAGTCAAAAATCGAATAATTCAGCCGATTATTTTTTAGGAGGAAAAGATGCTGGTTGGATTGCAATCGGTACATCCATATTTGCTTCCAATATCGGTTCTGAACATTTAATAGGTCTCGCTGGAGCCGGAGCCTCAAGCGGTATGGCAATGGCACATTGGGAAATTCAGGGGTGGATGATACTTATTTTGGGATGGGTGTTTGTTCCTTTTTATAGTCGTAGTATGGTGTACACTATGCCAGAATTTTTAGAAAGAAGGTACAATAAAGAATCCCGTACGATTCTTTCTGTGATTTCATTAATTAGTTATGTGCTTACCAAAGTTGCCGTAACCGTTTATGCTGGTGGATTAGTTTTTCAGGAAGTTTTTGGAATTGAGACCTTATGGGGAATTGATTTCTTCTGGATTGCAGCGATTGGATTAGTTTTAATTACTGCTTTGTATACTATTTTCGGCGGAATGAAATCGGTTTTATATACTTCAATTTTGCAAACACCAATTTTACTTTTAGGTTCAGCGATTATTGTAGTATTAGGACTTAAAGAATTAGGAGGCTGGGATGAAATGATGGCCATAACCAGTGCTGTAGAAGTTAATGATTATGGAGATTCTATGGTAAATCTAATAAGAAGTAATAAAGACCAGGATTTTCCTTGGTTGGGTGCATTAATCGGATCTTCAATAATTGGATTTTGGTACTGGTGTACAGATCAATATATTGTTCAAAGAGTTCTTTCAGGAAAAAATCTTAAAGAATCTCGACGCGGAACTATATTTGGAGCATACTTGAAATTATTACCGGTGTTCTTATTTTTAATTCCGGGTATGATTGCATTTTCACTTCATTATCAAAACGTATCCGCAGGAGGAGAAGGCTTCTTACCATTTTTAGATAATGGTGTAGCCAATGCCGATGCAGCATTTCCAACCTTGGTAGCTAAATTATTACCAGCAGGGGTAAAGGGACTGGTAGTTTGCGGAATTCTAGCAGCTTTGATGAGTTCTTTGGCTTCTTTGTTTAATTCTTCTGCAATGCTGTTTACAATAGATTTTTATAAGAAATTAAAACCGGAAACGCCTGAAAATAAATTAGTAAGAATAGGACAAATTGCTACTTTGGTAATTGTAGTACTGGGTATTCTTTGGATTCCTATTATGCGAAGCGTTGGTGATGTATTATATACATACTTACAAGATGTACAATCGGTATTAGCCCCGGGTATTGCTGCGGCTTTCTTGTTGGGAATCACCTGGAAACGTACCAGTGCAAAAGGTGGTATGTGGGGATTGATTACAGGACTAATTATTGGATTGACTCGTTTAGGTGCAAAAGTTTATTATAGCAATTTAGAAGTATCTGGAGACTCACTGTTCCAATACGTGTTTTATGATCTAAATTGGCTTTACTTTTGCGGTTGGATGTTCTTATTTTGTATACTGGTAGTGGTAATCGTTAGTTTATTAACTGAAGCGCCGGAAGCTGCAAAAATTAAAGGTTTAGTTTTCGGAACTACTACTAAAGAAGATGATGATGAAGACCGAAAAAGTTGGAATCATTGGGATGTAATACATTCGGTAATTATACTTGGTTTAACAGGAGCATTTTACTGGTATTTTTGGTAAAACAACCTTAAATATAAAGAACCCGATAATTCTAAATTATCGGGTTTTTTCATTCTAATTTTTTATATCGCAATAAGTATTTTTTGCTAAAAGGATTTACGTATATTAGAAGCATAATTTTTTAGTATTACGCTTGAGTTTCTTAAGTGTGAATTTTACATGGATGGGAGAGAGGGTAGTGTCTCTCTCCCTTTTTTTTTGAAATATATGACTGTATATTCAAAAGACAACTTCAGTAATCTTTAAGTCCAACTTTTTAAATGATACTACTATAGTTAAATGGCTGTCATAATTCTAAATTAGCTGTATTTACCTAGATAGTTTGGCGAAATATGGAATAAATTTCGTTTCTTTTAAGAGAATTTATGCTATAAATAAATAACCTTATTTATAGCTATTATAAATGTCATTTAATTAAAAGTATATTCATAGTCCGCATTTAAAATTGTATTGGGATGTATAATAATTTTAAAAAAACTAATATTAACTATATAAACTATAATTCGATATATTCTAACACTACCCTAAAATGAAAAATAAACGATACTCCATAAAAGATATCGCCGCAGCTCTTAATGTATCTGTAACTACGGTTTCATTCGTTTTAAATGGAAAGGCTAAAGAAAAACGCATTTCAGATCAAGTTGCCGATAAAATTATCGAATATGCCAAATCTATTAATTACAAACCTAATTTACTTGCACAAAGTTTACGTACGGGGCGTAGTAAAATTATAGTTGTGATGGTCGAAGATATTTCGAACTATTTTTTTTCTAAAGTTGCTCGGATAATTGAAGATATCGCTTACGAAAAAGGTTACAAAGTATTGTTTTGTAGTAATGAAAATGATGATGAAAGATCAAGGGAACTCATCAATTTATTTAGGGAGCGTCAAGTAGATGGTTATATAGTAGTACCTTCACCCGGTATACAAGGTGAAATTCAGGATTTAGTAGAAGATGATATTCCTGTAGTTTTATTTGATCGGTACTTTCCTGATTTAGAGACGAACTATGTAATTGTAAATAATGCTGAAGCAGTTAAGAATGCAACCAATCGTCTAATTGAAAATTCGTTTCGAAAAATAGCATTTGTGACTATCGCATCAGAGCAAACGCAAATGCAAGATAGAAAAAACGGATATAAATTGGCTTTAGAAGATAACAATCTTAAAGAATTCATTTTAGAAGTTCCTTTTTATGAAAATAACAAATCGAAAATTAAAGAACTCATTCAAAATTTTCTAAACAAAGAGGATGTAGACGCGCTATTTTTTGCAACCAATTATTTAACTCAGATTGGCTTAGAGCTTATTACAGAATCTTTTCCTGATTTGATAAATAAAATAGGTATAAGCACTTTTGATGATAATGACTTCTTTGAAATTTATTCGCCGTCCATTACCGCCGTATCTCAACCTATGGAGAAAATAGGGCAGGAAGTGATGAATATCATGCTCAAAATGTTGAAGGATCCTAGCGGTAAACCCATAAGCAGTCAAAAAGTTCTTTCTACGACATTAAACGAACGAGATTCATCTGCTGCACGTCAATGAAGAACCAAAAAAGCGAATTTAATGGCTCTTAAATAAACTTTAGAAGTTTGACAACGTTATGAAAAAGAGACCTACTTCACCGATTATAAATTTAATTAAAGCGAATCAATGAATGTACTCGTATGAATCAATGATTTTATATTTGCAAGGATTGTTATTGCATTTCCCGTATGAACTTCCATGATTTACCAAAACAGCCTACAATTTTAGAATCTTATTGGAATGTAGGGAAACTCTTATACGGTGCACTTCTATTATTTATTATAGAAACTCTTTTCTATTATTCTGAATTATATAAATCATTAGATTCTGAAGATCTACTAATTATTAGCTTTTGGTTGTGGTGTTTAATGTTTTCTTTTATCCATATGTTTTTGGTATTGGCAGATGTTTGGTCCAGATTTCAAAACTATAAAAGGGTAAAAGATCAATTATTTAGACATGGATTTAGTTCAAAAATTGCCAAAAATTATATTGGAAGTAAGTGCCAACGAATGGCATTTTTTGCAGCTGCGAAAGAGCTTGGTTTGGATAATGATGTTAAACGGTTTTATCAAAAATGTGGCGTAGCCTGGTACCATTTTATTCCTCTATTTATGCTTAAAGATCCTTTATTTCTTTTCCGAAGATATTTTTGGTCGCGTACATTTTTGGAACGTTATTATACTCCTAAATTTGATTTTAGAAATCAGCAAAATCTACTTTATTGATTTTAAAGGCAACCAATTTAACTAAAAGATACAAATCTGGTAATGCAGTAGATAACATTTCTATTCAGCTAAAGTCAGGGGGAATTTATGGCTTGCTAGGTAAAAATGGTGCTGGTAAAACCACATTGTTCAAACTATTAACAAACCTAATTACACCAGACGAAGGCTTTCTGAAAATCAACTCGGCTAAATTGAAGCCTATTGGTGCAATCATCGAAAATCCCGGCTTGTATAGTTATTTAAATGCTTACGAGAATCTAAAGATCTTTGCTGAAATTCAAAATGCCCCAAGAAACGAAGTAAGTCTTCAGGAATATTTAAAAAATGTCGGACTTCCAATAGATAGAAAAGATGCAGTACGTAATTTTTCTATGGGAATTAAACAACGGTTGGCAATTGCTATTGCACTTTTAAACGATCCTGAAATTATTATTTTAGACGAGCCATTTTCAGGATTAGATCCAACGGGTGTTTCAGCATTAATTCAGCTTATAAAATCACTTGCTGCAAATAATAAAGCAGTGCTTATCTCTTCGCATTTAATGAATGAATTACAGAATTGCTGTAATTATTTATACGTAATCGATAGCGGGAAAATCGTTATTCAAGGAGAGACCAATGTATTATTTGAAAATTGTGTTTCAACATATATAATTAAGGGAGATGGAATAGAAAAAGCGGAAAATTTGTTACCAAATCTAATTTCTGCAGAAGTAAATAGAATAGCTATTAAGTGCACAACTTCTGAAATCTCAGAGGTTTTGCGAATGCTACTTGAAAAAGAGTTTTTAATTTCAAGCTGCACCCCTCAAGTAACTTTAGATGAACTTTTAAATCCTATCCAAAATGTTATATAGGATGTTAAAGATCGAATTATTTAAGCTCTTAAAAGAAGCAAAAACCTGGTATGCCATTGCTGCGATACTAATCATAGAATTCATAATCTTTTTTGCAGCTTATTATCAGGGAAAAACTGTCTTAGAACTCTTATTAGATAATTTAAGGCAATCTTTTTATTTTGAAGGAAATTTGCTTAACGGTAACCTTTTACTTTATATCGTATTGAATTCACTTTGGTTTAATCTTCCTTTAATTTTGATGATCGTGAGTTCAGCATTAATAACTGAGGAATATAAAACGGGAACGCTGAAGACGCTAATGCTACAGGCAGTGAGCAAAAAAAAGCTAATTATAGCCAAGTATATAACCTCTCTTATATTTACTATTTTGATGTTGGGAATTTTAATGCTCACAAGTTTTTTACTGGCTTACAGCATTTTTGGTGATGGAGATTTAGTAGTTTATCTGGGAACTTTAAATTTTTTCTCTTCGGAAGAAGCCATTTTTCGAATAACCTGTGCTTTTGCTTCAGGAACATTAAGTATGATTTTCTTCACTACTGTAAGCATAACTTTAGGAATTTTCTTGAAGGAGCCAACTAAGACCTGGATAGCATCTGCGCTTTTCCTAATTCTGTGTTCCATTATTTTAAAAGCAGATTTTGGAATGATGAATGATCTTTTATTTCCGAAATTAACTAATTCCTGGCAGCAGTTTTTCAATTACAACTTAGATGTAAAGAAAATCGTCTTTAATAATTTATTCCTTTTTATCTATACGTTGTTGTTTGTTCGTTTTGGGATTTATAAATTTAGTAAAAGCGACATTGGATGAAATTGAACATATTTTTTTACATTTTACTTAGTGTTACTTCAGCTTTAGAAGACCAGGAAATAGACAAGGATCTATTTGCGATTAAAAAACAAATGGATCAGATTTCCCATTTTACTGCTGATATTATAATTGATGTGGAAGCCCCTTTTATAAACATGCCAACAAAGACGGCTACTATAAATTACAATCGGGGTGAGAAAATAAAGTTTTCTAGTACTGACTTTCTTATTTTTCCCAAACGCGGATTGGATTTTACGTTTTCAGAAATTTTTGATCATCCATTTATAAGCGTAGATCGAGGCTTACAAACGTTCGACAGTAGAGAATTGAAAGTTTTAAGCATTATTCCGAAAGATGATAAAGCAGATATGGCCATGGCAACACTTTATCTGGATACTGAAAATAAGCATATAATTACTTCAGAAATTACAACAAAAAAACAGGGAAGTTACCGTCTGGTTATGAATTACACTTCCGAAGAAATATTGCCCAATTATGTTGAAGTTTCTTTTGCTATCGAGAATCTTAAGATTCCGCTTAATTTTATGGGAAGTGATACCAAAATCGACCGTAAAACCATGCGAAACTCAGATACCAATGCAGGTAAGGTGAAATTACAGATAAAAAACTACAAGATTTCAAGTGATTTTAGATAATTGTAGTTGAAGTTTTTGGGGTTGGTTTCAATCCTTTTTGAAGAGTAAAATTGCTGCTGACTAATCTTGTCTTGAATTATTGAATTCCAAATCTATTATTCACCAAATCAATTACTATCGTATTATTCATAAAAAGATCATTCCCTATAACACCTTTTATATTTTCAGATTCTAAAGTTTTTACTGCTGTTTTTGCTTCAGTAAAAAAGGCTTTTTTGTTGTTTATCGGTAGATTTAAATCGGCAATTCGAACTGCTGTTGTTATATCGCTTCCTGTAAAACTAATTTTTTCTCCGAAGGATTTGAGTTGCTTATTTTCTTTGATGCTCTTATTGGTTAATTTATCGAATAAACTTTTATCTACAGTGGTTAGTGGAAACAGACTAGCCTGAGTACTATACATAAAACGATGGCGATTGCCACCTGCGATTAGATCTAAATACAGCTGATTATTTTTGAACTTTAATGGCGTAAAACTAAATTTCTGTTCTTCCCAGGTTTCAAGTTTATCGGTAAGAACTAGATTTTGAGATTTAAAGTCGATTATAAGAATCTTTCCTTTAATTTCGTTGGCCCCAATTGTTCCAATTAGATCTAAATCATTAAGATCTCCATTATCTCCAAAATTCTGCTGAATAAGTAGATTATCAGATTTTAATTCTTGATCATTTCTGAAAGCTAATTTATTGTAAAATACATTATAACTATCTCGATGCTGAATATTCTCACTCAAATTAGGATAGGCTGATGTAATTACCTCTAACGAATCACCATAAATTACGTTGTGATTAATTCCAAGATCCAACTGCATCTTGAAAGTTTTGTCGATACCTTCAAATTTAACTGGTAACAGTATAGCCCCATGATTAATTGTGAAACCATCTTGTTTCAGTTTAAGCCATTGAAAATTTATAGTGTCTGAAGCTATTTGATATTCATCTTCTGAAATTTTCACGTCATTCTTACAAGAAAAAGCTAAGGAAACGATGATGCTGTAAGCAAAAATTTTAATAGTTAATTTTTGAAACATAGCAAATGAGTTTGATTGATGGCGTCGTTAATTGAAAACTAAATATAATATATTTTACATATCAATTATAGCATGATGAAGAAGAATGGTATATTTTTTTACTTTCTATGTATTTTAACGATTCTGTTATGCATGGACTTGCAATAAAAAACTGGACTTTAAGTTGAGTGACTATGCTGCTAGTTTTTGATTATACATATCTATTTCAAATTCTTTAATGGTTCTGTTTCCTAAATAAGAATGTCTTCTTCTGGTATTGTACCAGGTTTCTATCCACTGAAAGATAGATAACTCTGCCTGTGATATAAGCTTGTATTTATACCAATATACCCATTCTACTTTCAGGGATTTAAAAAAGGATTCCGCTACTGCATTGTCCCAGCAGTTCCCTTTCCGACTCATCGATTGTTTTACCAAGCCCTTATAGCTTTTAAGTAGATTAGTAAATCTTTGGCTGGCATACTGGATACCTTGGTCTGAATGGAATATCAAAGGTTAGGTGAGTGTGGTATTTTTAATAGCCATCTGCCAAGCTTTTATAACAGTATCCTCGGTATTTAAGGTATCAGTTAAAGCCCATCCTATAACTTTCCTATTAAATAAATCAATAATCACTGTTAGGTAACTCCAGCCTTGCTTAGTCTGAACATAAGTAATATCGCTTACCCATACTTGATTAGCCCTAGCTACATTAAAGCATTGGTTCAAAAGGTTTGGTGCTATGGGATATTTATGGTTACTATCGGTGGTGGTTCTAAATTTACGTTTTCTCTTAGCGTATAAATAGTTTGCCTTCATTATACGGGCTACCCGTGGCTTTGATACCTTAAAACCTAGGGCTTTCAATTCAGCCTTTATTCTAGGAGCTCCATAGCTCTGGTAACTATCCTCAAATATATCTTTGATTAGTGAAGAGAGCTTCTGATTTTCTTTCCAGAGGGTGCTGGGGCCAGATTTCAACCAGTGGTAATAACCGCTTTTACTCACAGCTAACATAGCGCACATCTTACGGGCAGGAAATTTCATACGATGCTGTTTTATGAACCTATATTTTTCTTGTCGCTCGCGGAGAAGATGCCAATTGCCTTTTTTAGGATATCACGTTCTAATTCAGCTTCTTTAAGCTGTTTCTTTAAACGAGCTATCTCTTTTTGTTCATCGGTCATTTTAGGATTACCTCGGCCGGGAAAACTATTCTTACCATAACTCTTTTGCTCTTTACGCCAGCGGTAAAGAACAGCAGGTAGGATATCCAGATCCTCACAAACCTGTACTACACTGCCTTTGGCGTAACTTAATTCTACTGCTTTCTGCTTAAACTCTAAGGTGTAATGTTTGGCTTTACGTCTCATAATTGCTAAGTTAACAACTTGCAATAATATTCATTCAACTCTATGTCCAGTCTAATGTAGTAATTCCAGTTTATTATATTGAAATTTTAGAGATGTAACAAAAACCGGAAAATCGATACTTATTTAGTGAACATAACTATACTATTATGAAATTAAAGAAAACGCCTGTATTTGTTACGCTATTGGGAATTGTTATTTTAATATTAGCAATATCTGATAGATTTGATTCGAAACTATACTTAAAATATACCTTAACTGTAATAGGTTTTATATATACTTTACATGGTTTATATAAAATTTATTGTGATGTTAAAAAAGTTCAAGAAAGTTAAAATGGTTTTATCTAATTCAGATTTTTTCTGGACATAATTCCTCCTTATTATTAAACGTTATAGTTGAATTTCCAAGTTGTTCTTGTTTACAACGGCAGTCTGTCTCAAAACTACCATATTTGATTTTAAAAATAGTTGAAATTAGGATTGAAAACAAAATTTATACTATGATCAGTATTTTTTGTTTTGTATTGGTTAAAAGCTTTATTCAGTCCTATATAGTCTTCTATATGCTTCTTTAAGCTTAAAAAGAGGTTGAATATTAGTTCGTTAAGGTCGATTTTATTGTTGAACAATCTCCTTAAATTATAGGCCAGTGCGATGAGTCCAAAATCGGCCGAAGCTGCTTTGATGCCCCTTTTGGTCATGATATGATCAAAACCCCATTGGCGCTTCATAGTGCCATAGGGATGCTCGACCAGCGCCTGCCTCTCTTTATAAAGCTCTCCGCTTTGTTCGACCCGCTTGGCGTTGCCTTGGATGTTCTGGGTAAATTGAGTGCGCTGTATAATCTTACCGTTAGCTTTGGCCGTGGTACACTTGCTGCGTACCGGGCATTCCTTACAGGCCTTGGTCTTGTATTGTTTAAACGTATAGTTTCGGGCTTTGTACCAGGAGCCATTGCTGTATAAAGTATTTCCCTGGGGGCAAGTATAGGCGTCATCATCAGTATTATAAATGAAGTTTTCAGCATTGTATTTAGGATCTGGCGCCTGACTTTTACGTCCAATGGCCGGAATGGCCACCAGGGTATCGATACCCAGACTATCGGCAATATGGAACTCGCTCCCGGTATGATAGCCTTTATCATAGAGTGCAGTAAAGGAATTTGATCGTAAAATGGACTTGGCCCTTCTGAGCATGAAGCCCATTGCTTTTTTATCATTCTGATTGGTGAGTTTATAATCGATCAGTAACTTATGTTTGGCATCTACGGTCGTTTGCGCGGTGTAGCAGACCTCGGTAACGGTTCCCCTTACAATTTGATGTCTGCTATCAGGATCAGAGGTCGATCGTTGTGGGTTTTCAGAAGAAGCATCCTTGTCTAATTGTTTTTGTATAGCCCGGTATTTGGTCTGTTGCTGTTTGCGCCCTTTAATTTGCTCTTTAATTTCTTCGGTTTTTTTCTGATCGCCATCAGCCTTGGCCAGTTCTTGGTTATGCTCTTCGAGCTTTCTATCGATGTACTCTAAGTGCCGCTGTATTTTCTTTTTGTTGTAGTTATTTTTTTTGCTGTTTTGCGCCCTTAGCTTGGTAGAATCCCCGGCAATAAGTGTTCCCCCGATCAGGTTGAAGTTACGGGCGATAGCCACGCTTTGCCGGAACACCTTTCGGATGGCTTTTGGGTTTTCTTTTCTAAACCGGGCAATGGTATTGTGATCGGGTTTTAAGTTTTTAATCAGCCAGATCACTTCAATGTTACGATAAGCCTCTTTCTCCAATCTTCGGGACGATCGCATCTGGTTCATATAGCCATAGATAAAGAGTTTGAGCAGATCTGCGGGGTCATAAGGCGGCCTCCCTTGAGTTCCTATAGTTTGAAAGCCCATCTGTGATAAATCGATCAAGTTGACGAATTGATCAATAAGCCGTACGCTGTTATCCTCTGGGATCATATCATCCAAACAGGTCGAATAAAGGCTGAGCTGTTCGCGGTCTTGTCCTTGTTGGTATTCCATATCCTAAAAATACAAAATTCTTAGGTTTTGAGACAGTCTGACGGTCTCGGCTATGAGTAGTTGCGTGGGTTAGCACTTAACTATGCAAGTACACACCAAGCTGAAAATCCGCGAGGATTTTCAGAAGTAGGCGAGAACAAGCAATTACTTATAGCCATTGTTGAACGAATCCTCCCTACCGGTCGGAAGCTTACTAAGCCAAAATACAACAATTCTTATATTTAAGATAAACTAAAATTTACCGTTATGTATAAAAAAAAGTAAAATGATAGTAGAGACCGCTATCGCAGAAGTTCCTGGCTTTGAAAACCTATGCTTACAACTTGGTAAGAGCTTTTCGATCAATGGGAAAGCCGCAAGTACCCTGAACAACTACAAGCGATGCCTGGCTCACCTGGGCCTGCACTACAAGCAAAGCCCGGAGACCCTCTCTACTGAAATGATCAATGATTATCTTTTTCATTGCCAAAACCTGCACAAAACCCCATCCGAAAGTTTTTTCAAGCACACTATTTTCGGCCTGCGGGCCATCTACAAGATCCTGGGCTTGAATGATAAGCAGGTCAAGCTTCCCCAAATAAAGCGACAGAACCAACTCCCTGTAGTGCTTAGCAAAGCTGAAGTACGTACCTTGCTCAAAGCACCCAAATATCTCAAACACCGATTGATCCTGGGGATGCTGTATGGGTGTGGACTAAGGAGCTATGAACTCTGTGCCCTACGGCTCTGCGATGTAGACTTTGACCGACAGACTGTTTTTGTAAAAAAGCAGAAGGGCAAAGTAGACCGTTATGTGCCACTTAGCGAGCACTTGGCACGTGGACTTAAAAAATACATTGCAACGGAATCTCCAAAAACCTTCCTCTTCAACAGCCAGGTAACCGATGATGGCGCCCCCCGGCCCATAACCCCCACCGCAATACAATGGGTCATCAAAGAGAACCGAAGTAAAGTAAATACCCACAAGACTATTACCGCCCATTGCCTGCGTCACACTTACGCCACGCACTTGCTGGAGGCAGGACTCAATATTATGAGCCTGAAAGAACTTTTAGGACATGCCTTTATCGAGACAACGCTGGTATATTTACACGTTGCCAACACTGGGAGTTCACGCAAGTTTAGCCCCCTGGATACCCTTTTTCAATAATGCGCAGTCACCTTAAGGTGGCCGATGTGCTGGAGATGGAGCAGGATTATATCTCCTCACGGGCATTTACGAGCTGGCACAGGCGTACCCTTCATGCCATCCGTAAATGCCGCACCCCTGCTATGGGCGGACATATCGATAAGTGCGATTGCTGTGATAAACTCCACATCAGTTACAACAGTTGCAGGAACCGGCATTGCCCTACCTGTCAAGGCCATAAACGCGAACAGTGGATACAGGCACGGGAAAGTGAACTGCTCAATGTTCCTTATTTTCATGTAGTCTTCACACTCCCTTCGGAACTGAATGCGTTTGCTTTATCCCATCCCAAAATAATTTATGGGAGCTTGTTCAAAGCGGCCTGGTCCACCCTTAGACAGTTCGGGGAGAACCCCAAGCACCTGGGCGGGCAAATGGGCATGATAGCCATACTGCACACCTGGGGCCAAAACCTGAGCCTGCACCCGCACTTGCATTGTATTGTTCCTGGAGGTGCGGTAAAGAGGTCAGGCAAATGGAAACCTGCAAGGAACAAGGGAAAATACCTGTTCAACGTGAAATCCATGGGGAAGGTATTCCGCGCAAAATATAGTGCACTGCTTCGAGAGCAAAAGATAGCCATACCACAGGAAATCTATGATAAGCTCTTTGCTAAAAACTGGGTAGTCTATGCAAAGCAGCAATTCCACACCCCAAAATATGTAGTAGAATATCTGGGCCGTTACACCCATAAGATCGCAATAAGCAATCACCGGATAAAACAAATAAACAACTCCCAAAGGAGGGTAACCTTCCAGATTAAGGACTACAGGAAAGCGGGCCAAAAAGGACAACTAATACTGGATACCCGTGAGTTCGTGCGCCGATTTGCACTGCACGTACTGCCCAAAGGTTTTACAAGGATAAGGCATTACGGCATCCTAAGCAGCAGTTGGAAAAAGCATAAACTACCGGCCCTACAAAATATCCTTGCAGGGGTGCCAGTAAAACCTGTCGAAAAAAAGCCTCCATTGCTCTTGGGCAAATGTCCAAGTTGCAAAAAGGGAAAACTAGTCACCGCTCTAACTTTCGATAAGCGTGGACCGCCAGATAAATGGAGAAAACTACTTTTATCCATTAATAGCTTTTAAAAACTGGCCTGCACCATGCGGGGCGGGAGAGTTATGTCCTAAAGCCAAGGATTTATTCAAAAAGGGACCGGAAAAGGAGGCTAATCGATACGTAACTAGATTTAAGTAACTAGAAAAATGTTGGAGCCTAAAAAACTCAACAAAAATTGTGGCTCATCTGCCCCAATAAAATTCCAGAATAATACAGGGTAAAAAGGTATTCCCCATAAAGGAGGAAACGGATCCGTCAACAAGATATTCAGCCCTGGCCTATCGGCGGGCCGAATACTTAGTTATTAGCCACTGTTTTTATATTACTCTTTTTAATTTCAAATCCTTTAATCTAATTCTGTACCTGAATAAAAAACCTTTCCAAAATTCAAATACTATATCATTATTTTCAGTTCTTAGCTTTTTAGGAAAAGTTTTCACAAACTGTTTTATTATGAGCTTAGGTGCTTTTTTGGTTAGAGTTATGCTGTTTTCAGGTTTTGGTTCTTTACTCTCTTTCGCAATAAACTTTTTATCTTTTTTATTATAATACAAAGCATATTCATTTTCTGGATTGGAATAAACACGCTTGAATGGTATCAATTCTAATTCACGATAAAAACCATCTATTATTTCGAGGTTAAATTCGTCAAATTCGAATCTAGCACAAGTAGATAGTTGATATCCATATATTAATCTCTCGTGGTCACAAGTTCGTCCGTCAGAACTTCCAGAAAAATACATTGATGGAATAATCGAGCCAAAAGTATTTAGTCCAAAAATGTTTTCAGCTCCACTTTTGACAGTTCCCAACATTGAGTATGAAAGTAAATTTTCTTCTCTTTCTTCTATATCCCAATATATTGGCCAAATGTCTAAGTTTTTTCCATCTTCTCCAGTTTGAAATAATGAGAATCTATTAGACTCAGCCCATAATTCAAATGGCATTTTATTTTCTTCACCTTTTAAAGTAACATCAGAAGGGAAATATAGAGTTACATATCCATTTTTTAAATTCCAATCAGAACCTAAATTGGAAAACTCAGGTAAACCAGGTGTTCCACAAATCAGGGCAACACAAGTATTTGTTCCATTAGCAACTTCAAAACATTTATGTATTTCCTCAATAGAAGGTTTATTGGGTTTTATTTCAATATATAAATCAACTTTATTAGCACCAAATGACTGAATTCTAAAATCAGTTAAGTATTTAGTTTTCCCCAATTGAAAGCCTTCTGTTTCATATTCCCAACCAATATCAATAGCATCGAAAAAGATTGCCCATCTAGCTTCTAATCTGCTTCTAAATCTCCTTCCTTTATATATTGTTTGGATTGCTTTCATTCAAATTGTGGCTAACGGTTAGGCTATGAGTAGTTGCGTGGTTTAGCACTTAACTTTGCAAATACACACCAAACTGAAAATCCGCGAGGATTTTCAGAAGTAGTCGAGAACCAGCAATTACTTATAGCCATTGTTGGCAATAGTACTTATTTTCTTTTGTTTTCATTCAGATAATTCACTAATTCATAAACTAATGAAACTGGATTTTGTTTGTGATATGGTAAATGAGATTGTTTATTATAAAGTTTTTCAGCACGTTCAATAGCGTCTTCTTGAGAGGCATTTTTGTCATTTTCTAATTTAGAATAAATTGTTTGACAAAATTTGTAAGCCTTACCATCTTTCTCATAGTTTAAATTCCAGCTTTCACTAAGAAACTTATAATAAAACGTTCTGTGATGTTTCTGCTCTGTATAATTGAAATGCAGATAAAACCACAGTTCAAAAGAGTCATTTGAGTATGCTATATTATAACCTAATGCTTTACCTTTAGTAATAGCGTTATCAAAATCAGAAAATTCTTTTTCACCTTGTTTAAAGTCCATATCAAAAACACACCAAACTTCATCATATTTAGTTTCACTATTTTCAATTATTGAAGTAGTTGATTCAATTAATTTTAATTTGCTTTGTCCTTTCAAGTCTACTGCTTCAACAGTAAGTGTTAGTACAGGAAAAGATTCAAAATATAATTTTTCAGTTTGTCCTTCTCCTACAATTAAAATTGTTTTTTTGGTTTCTTCTACTTCAATTTTATATAAAGAAGCATCAACTTTTTTAAGCCAAGGTTTTTGAGCTTTTACATCTGTTTTCTTTATTGCTTTTGTTTTTTTAGGCATCTTCTTCAGAATTAATTAGTTTACTGAAATCTCCTAAAAATGGAATTGCACCATACTTTCCTTGAATATAATCTTTTTCAAATGAAGCGGTATTTCTAATTCCTTTAAATTTAACCAAAGAATATAAATGACTTGCTCCATACTTATCTTTTTCTACAAACTCAATTTGGTCTCTTCTTAACAAGTAGGATGAGAGAAGATTCGTATCGTGAGTTGTGAAAATAAGTTGAGAACCAGTATTTTCATTTGAATTAAATAATTCTAAAATTCTTTTTGTCAATAAAGGATGAAAACGAGCATCAAACTCATCAATAATTATTGGTTTTTTATGTTTTAGAGCCTCATAAATAAATGGACTTAATTCAAATAATTTTTGAGTACCTTCTGATTCGTGGTCTCCAAAAGGAAATGATTCGGTTTCGTTAGAATTTAGATTTTTATCAAATTTCTTTCTGGTTGAAATAAGTAGTTTTCGTTTTTTCTTATCAAAGTCTTTGCGAATATCTTCGTCAATATCTTCGGGTAAATCGTCAGATGAAATTTCAACAGCATTTACATCTTCAATTCCAATGTCTCCGTATTTAAGAAAATCAAGGATATATTTCTTCTTTTTATTATCATTTAAGGAATCACCAGCGTAACTGTACATACCTTGATTACCCAATCCACTAATCACAAAAATTGAAGCAAAACTATCAATTAATTGTTTTGATAATTTTCCAAATCCAAATGAAGCAAGGGTTGATAAAAATAGTGAGTTATTTCTGAAAATTTCATTTTCATCTGAGTCATCATCTAATAAACTCATTAATTTGTTTCCTTCGCTAAAATTTGTTTTATCTAATTCGATAACTTCTTGATTATCTCTTATGAAAAACGGAAGTTCTCTATCATTAGGTTTTCCAAACAGCCATTCTGCTGTAATATTTTCATCATTAGCTTCAAAACCGTATCTATACTTAATTTTTTTATGCCAAAAAATAATTTGATAAAAGGTAGGTTCATTTTCGGTTTCTGTAGATAATCTAAATGGTTCAGTATAGTTTAATACTTGTTCATCTTTTACAGAGGTTCTGACAATTCGGATGAATGAAACAAAAGCTTTAATAACATTGCTTTTCCCACTTGCATTAGCTCCATAAATTGCTTTCGACTTGAGGAAAGAGATGTTTTCATTATTCTTTCCCTCAATCACATTTTTTTTATCAATTTCCTCTTTTTTAGATTTTATCTTAGCTGCTGAAAGATTCAAAGTTTGGATGTCTTTGAATGATTTAAAATTTCCAAAACTAAATTCTTGAATTTTCATCTTATTTTAAAATTTGCTTTTATTTTGCAAATATACAAATAAGAATTGAATTGAATTATATTATTTAGGATTGTTTTGGTATTATTGCCAACGTCTGCGGATATCGAAAGTAGCCATTACATTACTGGCTAGTTTGTTATCACCGTTTTGAGTAAAAATAGTAAAACTTTTCGAATAGGCCTCTACTTGGCTATTTTCGATGATCCGCTGTTGTGTGCAGTAATTTTTTGAACCGACCTTAGCAGTAGCCTTTTTAAATATTTTAAAGTTCTTCTATTTCAACTATTCAAAAAATTACGGAGTAAGGGCGGCGCAATCATTAAAGGGAATGTTTTTGACAATAATTGCACATTATCAAGGTCGGGACTGATATGTGCTGTTATTGTCAAAATTCTAGGATCAAAGGGAAATAGGGGAGTCCGTAGCCTTTCTCCACTGTGATTAAGGTACTTGATTTTGTCAAAAAAATCCACTACCTTAACTCAGGCTTTTATACGAGTTCGCTCGTATTTGAAAGTGCACTTTCATACGATCTCATCGAAAAGCCTGGGTTGAGGAATTGCATTCCCCAACTCTCACACTTCCGAAAGGCTACGTCCTTTTTTGATTCTAGAAAATACTCCTTTATCGGTGTAAAAGCCGCGCTTATTGCTCACAACGGTTTCGATTATCGCAAGTAGTGGAGTAAGTGACACGGATTTGTCGGCTTAACCTTTTCTTGCTTGGTTTCTAAAATTACACTTTTTTATTCTGAAACCGCTATTTGCGATTAATCGTTGTTAGCTTGCGTAAGGTATCAAATCTTTCTTCTATATAAATCACGAGCAGAATGATGTACAGTTAAAATATCAATTCTATCTGGATTAATTATTTTATAAATTATTCGATAATTTCCTTCGATTAATTCTCGGATATTTTGTTGATTTATTTCTTCTGTAATTTTTCCTGAATAAATTTGAGACTTTAATATTTTAGTCCGAGTTGTGATTCTTAAAATTTGAAGTTTAGCGTACTTTTTAGAATCCTTTGAGATATATTCGGCAATATCTTGTAGATCATTTTTGGCTTGCAGCGTCCAATTTATTTGAACCATTGATCAATTTCTCTGTTTAGGTCAGATTCCGAAATTATTTCTCCGTTTTCTGATTGTAAATTTCCAGTTTCAATTTTTTCAATTAGGATCAATCTCTCAACAAGTTGATCAATTGAGAATTGTTCAGGAAAACTATCAATCTGTTTTTTTAAAACTGCTTTTGTCAACATGGCTCAATTATTTATAATCCGAAAGATACAATTTTATATTCTTTACTGCTAACAATTTTTATGCAAGCTAACGGTCTTGTATATCTTTCAGTTGTGGGAATTTGAGAACTAAAGATAGTAAAAAGAACTGACTTTGACGCGTGAGCGTTTGTGTCCGTAGGACACAGAACCGCAATTGAAGATATACGTTGTTACCTGCCGTTTTTATTTATTTTCTCTATCCAATTTTCTTCAAATTTATCGTTGTCAAGATTCAGTTGAAATTCTGTATATGTATGTTTAAACCAAAATTTCTTTTGCTCTTCAGTTTCAAATTTTTTAAAGTCACCTTTTTGAGTCTGACTATATAAAACAAATTCAGTTGTATCAATTCCTTGAGCATTTCTTCCATAAAATGTTTTGCTTAAAAAATCTGTTTGATTGTCTGAATTGAAGTTATAAAGTTCAAATTCAAATCCTGATCGAAATCTACCAAAATAGGTCTGCTTTTTTGTTTTAAGATTGTAAATGATTTGATAATTAATACTGCAACCAAGTCCAGTACAGGGTTTATTTATAAGAACAAATCCAATAATAGATTCATCTTTATATATTTTTATTTGCTGTAAGAAATTAGCAAAATTCACATTCTCAACTCCAGAATCCCAAACTATATTGGAAGTCATCTTGTTCGAAGTTGTGAATGCGTGTCCGTCAACAATAATTTCAATTCCTTTCTCTAAATTTCTCCAGCTAAATTTATGTTCTAGTAAGTTAATTTTATTTCTTTTATCGTTATCGAAAACTATAGTTGGTTCGATTTTCTTTGTCTGCAAATATACTTCAATCATCTTACCGTAATCAACTTTCTCAGTTGAATAGTCTATTTTGTTAGCCGCTGAAATACAACAAATCAAGATTGCTAGAACTGTGAATATTTTAATTATTGTTTTCATTTTTTTAATGGCAGGTAACGTCTGCGGATATCGAAAGTAGCCATTACATTACTGGCTAGTTTGTTATCACCGTTTTGAGTAAAAATAGTAAAACTTTTCGAATAGGCCTCTACTTGGCTATTTTCGATGATCCGCTGTTGTGTGCAGTAATTTTTTGAACCGACCTTAGCAGTAGCCTTTTTAAATATTTTAAAGTTCTTCTATTTCAACTATTCAAAAAATTACGGAGTAAGGGCGGCGCAATCATTAAAGGGAATGTTTTTGACAATAATTGCACATTATCAAGGTCTGGACTGATATGTGCTGTTATTGTCAAAATTCTAGGATCAAAGGGAAATAGGGGAGTCCGTAGCCTTTCTCCACTGTGATTAAGGTACTTGATTTTGTCAAAAAAATCCACTACCTTAACTCAGGCTTTTATACGAGTTCGCTCGTATTTGAAAGTGCACTTTCATACGATCTCATCGAAAAGCCTGGGTTGAGGAATTGCATTCCCCAACTCTCACACTTCCGAAAGGCTACGTCCTTTTTTGATTCTAGAAAATACTCCTTTATCGGTGTAAAAGCCGCGCTTATTGCTCACAACGGTTCGTATAACCGCAGTTACGGGATTAAATTTAATGTTTTTCGGATAAGCACCGACGGTAGCAATTACGCGTGGATTCGGACGCAGTCGAATCCGCCGTAATTGCGGTTATACGTTGTTGGCAGCTGTCTTTTTTGTAGAAGGAACAGAAATATAATTATTTAAAGAAAGTTTTTCTGAATTGAAGAGGAGATTGTTCCGTCTTCCTTTTAAATAGTTTATGGAATGATTGAGGATGTGTAAATCCTAAATTGTAGGCTATTTCGTTTACCGAGTCTTCTGTGGTGGATAATTTTAATTTTGCAATTTCAATTATCTTTTCTTGAATATGTTGCTGCGGGGTTTGTCCTGTTATTTCTTTTAAGAGTCTGCTCAAATATTTAGATGAAATATGGAGTTTTTCTGCTAAAAGTTCTACACTAGGTAGACCCTTTTGCAAGGCGATGTCTGATTTAAAATAGTTTAACAATGAATTTTCAAACCGCTCAACGATATCATAATTAGTTATTTTTCTGGTATTAAATTGACGGTTATAAAAACGCTCAGCATATTGAAGTAAAGTCTCTATATGAGCAATAATAATGTTTTGACTGTATTGGTCAATATCCGTTTGATATTCTTTCTTTATTCCATCTAGAATAGGTTCCAGTGTTACTTCCTCTTCTTCTGAAAGGAACAAAGCTTCATTTATTGCATAGTCAAAGAAATCATATTTCGATATTGTTTTGGCTAAAGAAGTATTCCAGATAAAATCAGGATGAATCAATAACATCCATCCTGATCTTTGTTCATTACTACTTGGGTCAGGCTTAATGCTAAATACTTGTTTAGGTGCTACAAAAAACATAATGCCATTATCGCAGTCATACCGCTGCTGGCCATAATACATTTTCCCTTGCAGACCACGTTTTATAGCAATAAGATAAAAATCAAGCATCCAGCTCGAATCCCGTTCTTTTTGAGAAATATTCAACCCAGCATAATTAATAATACTAACTAAAGAATGCTTTGGAGCTTCTAAACCCGATAACGAATGAAACTCTTCTATGGTTTTTACTTTACAAATGTTCTGCATTTAGATACTTTCCTTTACAAAATATAAATACAAACTTAAGTATCTAATTTATTTTATTAGCGAACCAAAAATTAAATCTATTAGGTAACTTACCAAGAAACTTCTCCCTGATCACCATAAAACTTTCCAGAAGTAAAACGAGTTGGTTCAGTAGCTATTTTAACAATAGGAGTGGCGCCTTCTTCCACGGTTTTTGTTCCTTGATGATCATTGAGATCGGTTGATGTATAGCCTGGTGTTACGCTAAATATCTTGAAGGAGCTATCTTCTAATTCATTGGCAAGCATCACTGTAAATGCATTTACAGAAGTTTTTGATGCTCCATAGGCACTCCAAATTTCTAAATTAGGATCTTTGCCTGTTGAAGAATGGATTTCTAAGGATGCAACTTCGCTGGAAATATTAATGATAATTGGCTGTTCTGCTTTCTCTAATAAAGGTAAGAATTGTTGCGTAACTTCAACTGTACCAAAGAAATTGGTATTAAATATATTACGTAACGTTTTGATATTATTATGAGAAAATTTTTGTGGTTGAATACCACTAATACCAGCATTATTGATTAAAATATCTAAAGAATCGATTTTTGACGCCAGCTCAATTTTGCCTTGCTCGATTGAAGTGCTATCTGCTACATCGAGCTGAATCCAATCAACACTATTTAATCCTTGGTCTTTAAGACTTTTCACAGCTTTTAAAGCATTATTTTTACTTCTGCAGCCTAGGTAAACTTTATACCCTAGCTTACTTAACTGTTTAGCCGTTTCAAATCCTATTCCTTTGTTACCTCCCGTTATCAGTACTGTTTTCATCTTTATAAATTTTATAAATGATTATTTATTGCAAATTTATCAAGGTTTGAATAGTTAAAAGTAGCTGAATAACACAAGTTTGTAGCCTAATGTAAGATTAATAGATTGCTGCCAACGGTTTCGATTATCGCAAGTAGCGGAGTAAGGGACACGGATTTGTCGGCTTAATCTTTTCTTGCTTTGATTCTAAAATTACACTTTTTTATCTAAAAGCCGCTATTTGCGATTAATCGTTGTTATGTACAGGTCTTTATCCGTTTTTATTCTTCTTTTATTCCAATCAAAGATATTAATCCGTTAGAAAGAGTTCCACGCCAATTTAAATAATTGTGTCCTCCTTTAAATTCTTGATAATCCACATTATATCCTTTTACTTTAAGAATATCGCGAAATTGTCTATTCATTCCTAGCATAGAAGCTCCTGCATCATATAGTCCTACGTCCATATAGAATTTTATGGGCAGTCGTTCACTGTTCATATATGCATTTATGAGTTTACCATTATCTTCAGGATATATCCAATGATTTTCATTATCAGTCCCTTTTATCCAATAGGAACCAGATTGCGAAAGAACATTTCCTATGACATCTGAGTGATATAATGCAATAAAACTAGCAGCAAAACCTCCTCGGCTAGAACCTGCTAGAACAATATTGTTTCTTTTAGAGCCGATATTATATTCTGAACGAATCCAAGGAATAAGTTCGTTTGCAATAAAATCTCCAAAATTTTCACTAATTAAATCCCTACCTCGCTTTCCAAGATTCCAAACTAAAACCGTTACAGTAGGTTCTATTTTATTG
Source organism: Zunongwangia sp. HGR-M22 (assembly GCF_027594425.1). NCBI lineage: Bacteria > Pseudomonadati > Bacteroidota > Flavobacteriia > Flavobacteriales > Flavobacteriaceae > Zunongwangia > Zunongwangia sp. HGR-M22. Next base: position 2,156,520 of record NZ_CP115159.1, on the reverse strand, counting down.
TCTGCCATAAGATTATCCATAATTGTAGGTGTTGGTATTCTTGACCTTCGATTTAATCTTGCACCATAGGATTCTCCATCAAATATTATTAATAAATTATGTGCCTGTTTTTGATCATAATTGGCTGGTGTATGTATTGTGATTTTTCTTTCTTCATTTAAAATTTTACTTTTAATTGAATTTAGTACTACTTCTCCTTTAGCTACATTTTCTCTTTCACTAATGTAAATTTGCTTGGGTGCATTTGGCATCTCGACTGTCCCATCATAAGTGTGCTCTATATTCCTTGATTCAATTTCGTTATTAGGGCCAGCTTTATCTAGATTGAAATAATTGAAACCGTAATTGAATCGAGCGTCTTTAGGAACTTTTTGCGTTACAAAATGAAGTTTTGAGTTTGGCAATCGCTGAAATCTTAATCCCAAAAAATCAGGACCGCCACTTAACATTACATACTCAGTATTATCATTAGGTATGCAAAAGTATGTAACCAACATATCCCTATCATTCCCTTCAATTGGTTCTATAATATGTTGGTCTGTTTGCTTGGCGATGAAGGTATCTATGGCATTTTTATCAGTTAGCGAAGATTCCCATAAGTTGTACAATGTGTTTGTAGGAAGCTCTTTTTTTGTAATACGCTTTGTATTGTCTGATAAACTTAAGATTTTTTTAGTAGTCAAAGTGTATGCTCCTTTTTTTACGCTTTTATCTAGAGTATGAACTATCAATTTATATTCTCCCGATTCAACTGAAGTGATGTCAATAGGTTCAACTCCACTTGTTCCGTTTGGACTATCAATTTGTTCTAGAAGTTCACCATTTGGTTTATAGACATCAATCACGAGGTCTATTTCTTTTTGAAGAACTTCTCCAACTATCGCCATTCCATTTTCTAATTCAACAGTATAAGTATGTTTGTCTAATGCAGAAATAATCTTGTCAATTTTTTCTCCAGCAATAAGTTCTTTTTCATTATTATTTTGAGCTGAAATTGGAAAAGTGAAAATTGAAACAAATAAAATTGAGGTAATAAGACTAAGGTAATAAGGTTTGTTCATTATTTAATATTTCTATGATATTTTGCTTGACTTGTACATAACGGTCTTGTATAACAATCAGTTGCGGATTGATTAAAAACTAAGATAGCTAAAATTACCGACTTTTATGCTTGCGCGGTTGTGTCCGCAGGACACAAAGCCGCAATTGTTGTTATACGGTGTTACACACAGTATTTTATGTATTGAGTTTTTTATTTATAGTATCTTTTCTTTTTATCCATATAAAACCTTCTGATTTTGTAATAATTGCAATATCAGTTGGTCCGCCGACAGATTGAACTTTATTTGTTGCTTTTCTTTTAAACTAGTTATATTAATTAATGATTCAGCTATTTCTATTAAGTCTTCTTTTCTTAAATAGCGGATAGTCTCAATTATTGGCTTAGTATAGTTTTCGATAGCCTTTTGAAAAAACTTCCTATTTATATGATTGTAAGCTGTATTGAAGAATGAATGAATATCGGAATTATTTAGTTTGAATTTATCTACTATTTTATTTTGCAACAGTTTAAGTTCTTGAGATATTATTTTTTTATATTCATTTGAAAGCATAGGATCTAATCCCCTAAAGAAAGTGTCAACCATATCTCTTTGGGCAAATGGCGAAACTATAGCACTTGTTTTATTAGAGATGGAACTAAGAATAGGTTTATTATATCTTAATCTACCTGATATTATTTCACCAATTTTTAAATCAATTATATTTGGATAAATTTCACTTTCTCCATATCCGGCAAATACAATTCCTGTAAAATCTTCTTCAATATCAATTTCATAAATTAATTCATAAAATAAGGCTTTGTAAATACGATTGGTATATTTAGCTTTTCTTGGAAGCTTTATACTTGCATAGAATCCTGGCAGTATTTCGTTGATAATTTTTTTAAATTCTGATTTAAAAGTTTGTAATTCATAATCTTTAAAATCAGCCATTTTTTTTGATGAATCAGGTTCACTAGTAGTACTTTCTAATGATTCATAAAAGATTTTTTCAAGTTCTTCTGTTTTATTTTTTTTATCCGATTTTTCTAATTCTCCAATACAGTGTGTGGAAAATTCATCTAGTAATTGATATAATCTGTCTTTTATAATTTGTTTTGAATCATCTTCATTGAGATATGCCGAGTATTCTGATTTTAAATAGGTAAGAAAGTCAGTTGTGTAATCATTTAGTTCTGAAAATTCTTTATCATTTAATTGCTTAGAATAACTTTTAATAATAATCTCAAGAGGAATTCCCATCCAAGTTGAGTTGTTATATATCATAATACCAACTGGAATATTTTGCCCTATTTTAAAAAGTTTATTTGCGTTTTGATAAACTCTATTGTTTCCTATTGAAACTGCACTATCGGCTGCAATTACAACACTAGTTTTATTTAATATTCCTATTTCAGCTGTCATTTAATATTGTGTGTAACGTGTTTGTATAAGATTAGTTGCGTGGTTTAAGCACCTAATTTAGCAAATACAAACCGAATAGAAAATCCGAGAGGATTTTCGTAAGTAGGCTTGCACAAGCAATTAATTTTATACGGTGTTGAACGAATCCTCCCTACCGGTCGGAAGCTTACTAAGCCAAAATACAACAATTCTTATATTTAAGATAAACTAAAATTTACCGTTATGTATAAAAAAAAGTAAAACGATAGTAGAGACCGCTATCGCAGAAGTTCCTGGCTTTGAAAACCTATGCTTACAACTTGGTAAGAGCTTTTCGATCAATGGGAAAGCCGCAAGTACCCTGAACAACTACAAGCGATGCCTGGCTCACCTGGGCCTGCACTACAAGCAAAGCCCGGAGACCCTCTCTACTGAAATGATCAATGATTATCTTTTTCATTGCCAAAACCTGCACAAAACCCCATCCGAAAGTTTTTTCAAGCACACTATTTTCGGCCTGCGGGCCATCTACAAGATCCTGGGCTTGAATGATAAGCAGGTCAAGCTTCCCCAAATAAAGCGACAGAACCAACTCCCTGTAGTGCTTAGCAAAGCTGAAGTACGTACCTTGCTCAAAGCACCCAAATATCTCAAACACCGATTGATCCTGGGGATGCTGTATGGGTGTGGACTAAGGAGCTATGAACTCTGTGCCCTACGGCTCTGCGATGTAGACTTTGACCGACAGACTGTTTTTGTAAAAAAGCAGAAGGGCAAAGTAGACCGTTATGTGCCACTTAGCAAGCACTTGGCACGTGGACTTAAAAAATACATTGCAACGGAATCTCCAAAAACCTTCCTCTTCAACAGCCAGGTAACCGATGATGGCGCCCCCCGGCCCATAACCCCCACCGCAATACAATGGGTCATCAAAGAGAACCGAAGTAAAGTAAATACCCACAAGACTATTACCGCCCATTGCCTGCGTCACACTTACGCCACGCACTTGCTGGAGGCAGGACTCAATATTATGAGCCTGAAAGAACTTTTAGGACATGCCTTTATCGAGACAACGCTGGTATATTTACACGTTGCCAACACTGGGAGTTCACGCAAGTTTAGCCCCCTGGATACCCTTTTTCAATAATGCGCAGTCACCTTAAGGTGGCCGATGTGCTGGAGATGGAGCAGGATTATATCTCCTCACGGGCATTTACGAGCTGGCACAGGCGTACCCTTCATGCCATCCGTAAATGCCGCACCCCTGCTATGGGCGGACATATCGATAAGTGCGATTGCTGTGATAAACTCCACATCAGTTACAACAGTTGCAGGAACCGGCATTGCCCTACCTGTCAAGGCCATAAACGCGAACATTGGATACAGGCACGGGAAAGTGAACTGCTCAATGTTCCTTATTTTCATGTAGTCTTCACACTCCCTTCGGAACTGAATGCGTTTGCTTTATCCCATCCCAAAATAATTTATGGGAGCTTGTTCAAAGCGGCCTGGTCCACCCTTAGACAGTTCGGGGAGAACCCCAAGCACCTGGGCGGGCAAATGGGCATGATAGCCATACTGCACACCTGGGGCCAAAACCTGAGCCTGCACCCGCACTTGCATTGTATTGTTCCTGGAGGTGCGGTAAAGAGGTCAGGCAAATGGAAACCTGCAAGGAACAAGGGAAAATACCTGTTCAACGTGAAATCCATGGGGAAGGTATTCCGCGCAAAATATAGTGCACTGCTTCGAGAGCAAAAGATAGCCATACCACAGGAAATCTATGATAAGCTCTTTGCTAAAAACTGGGTAGTCTATGCAAAGCAGCAATTCCACACCCCAAAATATGTAGTAGAATATCTGGGCCGTTACACCCATAAGATCGCAATAAGCAATCACCGGATAAAACAAATAAACAACTCCCAAAGGAGGGTAACCTTCCAGATTAAGGACTACAGGAAAGCGGGCCAAAAAGGACAACTAATACTGGATACCCGTGAGTTCGTGCGCCGATTTGCACTGCACGTACTGCCCAAAGGTTTTACAAGGATAAGGCATTACGGCATCCTAAGCAGCAGTTGGAAAAAGCATAAACTACCGGCCCTACAAAATATCCTTGCAGGGGTGCCAGTAAAACCTGTCGAAAAAAAGCCTCCATTGCTCTTGGGCAAATGTCCAAGTTGCAAAAAGGGAAAACTAGTCACCGCTCTAACTTTCGATAAGCGTGGACCGCCAGATAAATGGAGAAAACTACTTTTATCCATTAATAGCTTTTAAAAACTGGCCTGCACCATGCGGGGCGGGAGAGTTATGTCCTAAAGCCAAGGATTTATTCAAAAAGGGACCGGAAAAGGAGGCTAATCGATACGTAACTAGATTTAAGTAACTAGAAAAATGTTGGAGCCTAAAAAACTCAACAAAAATTGTGGCTCATCTGCCCCAATAAAATTCCAGAATAATACAGGGTAAAAAGGTATTCCCCATAAAGGAGGAAACGGATCCGTCAACAAGATATTCAGCCCTGGCCTATCGGCGGGCCGAATACTTAGTTATTGGCAAATCGTTTTTATTTCCAATAATAATATAGTCGGATTCGATATGTTGATGCTCCGAAAATCATATTTAATTTCATAAACCTTTTGTCCGATTCCCATATTGTGTTCCGAGACAAATAATCTGGTCCACCGTAATCAGATTTCGTTTCTTGTGTTCCATCGTCTTGTTTAATGGGTTGATTAAATTCCTTAATTAGTTGCTTTTTAATTCGTTCATATTCCGCATTATATTCAGTCAGTTTGGTGCTTTGTTTTTCCCAATCTTTTTTCTTGTCGTTGTAATTTCCGTAACGATTATTTTCCCAATCATAACTAATATATCTTAAAATTGAGTCAGGTTTTGAGTAAAAATATTCCGCGTAAATTGGAAGTAAACTTGTTTTTTCTCTACGGACAATTAGCGGTTTTGACATATCAAATTCCTTTACTCTCGGAAATATGCTTTCCGACAGACTAACGTTCATTTCTAAAAACTCTAAATCGGGATTTAATTCAGATTCAAATTTCTTTACTTCTCCGATTTTCGATTGTTTTGTCCATAAATTCAGATTCTTCGTACTCGAACATCCTGTTAGGATTAAAGTGAATAAAATCAGAAGTGTAAATTGTCTTATCATAGGTTTTCTCAAATGTTTGCCAACGTCTGCGGATATCGAAAGTAGCCATTACATTTCTGGCTAGTTTGCTATCACTGTTTAGCGTAAAAATAGTAAAACTTTTCCAATAGGCGTCTACTTGGCTATTTTCGATGATCCGCTGTTGTGTGCAGTAATTTTTTGAACCGGCCTTAGCTGTAGCCTTTTTAATTATTTTAGTGTTGTTCTATTTCAACTATTCGAAAAATTACGGAGTAAGCGCGGCGCAATCCTAACCGTAGTATGTTTTTGACAATAATTGCTCATTATCAAGGTCGGGACTGATATGTGCTGTTATTGTCAAAATTCTAGGATCAAAGGGAAATAGGGGAGTCCGTAGCCTTGCTCCATTGTGATTAAGATACTTGATTTTGTCAAAAAAATCCACTACCTTAACTCAGGCTTTTATACGAGTTCGCTCGTATTTGAAAGTGCACTTTCATACGATCTCATCGAAAAGCCTGGGTTGAGGAATTGCATTCCCCAACTCTCACACTTACGCAAGGCTACGTCCTTTTTGATTCTAGAAAATACTCCTTTTTCGGTGTAAAAGCCGCGCTTATTGCTCACAACGTTTATGTATATGGAAAGTTGCGTGTTTGTGTGCAAGGATTTTCCGAAGGAAAATCAGAAGCTAGCAAACGAGCAACTGACATTGGTTTAGCTAAAACTAGCAATTTTTTATATACTATGTTGGCAAACGTATTTATTAAATTCCGACAACAAAAATCCAAAAAGCCAAAACACAAACCGTTATTGAACCAAATATGTATATAAGTGACAGTTTTCTCCAAACCTCAATCATTTTATAATTTTCCACAAATTCTTTGTCATTTAATTTTGGTTTTATCAAAGAAACTATTAGGTAATAAATTATAAAAATCGCCATAAATGTTATTTTATTCAGGCTGTTATCCGTAATAGCTAGTATTGTCAATAAATTAAACAAAAAGAGAACTGAAATTCCATATCTAACATTTACCCACCAATTTTTATACTTACTCCAGGTTTTAATGTAAAACCTACTAATAACAATAAATAAATGCTCGAATAAAATCATAAATCGGTCAGTAAGTATGTCAGGTCAGTCTTTTTTATATTTTACTTTTTGAATTAATTTGTGCTTGCTAAATTTTCAGGTTTTCCGATATGTTTGCCAACGGTTTGCGGTTATCGCAAGTTGCGGGCGTTGGGACGCGGACTTGTCGGCTAACGCTTTACTTTGTTAGGAATCTAATTTAGTTCTTTTTTGTAAAACCCGGAATTTGAGATGAACCGCTGTTGTGTGCTGTAACCTATCGTTCCAATATTTCTTTGAATTCGTTTTCTATTTCTTTAAGAATAGGTGATATTATTTCCGGTACTTTTTTATAAGCTGTAAAAGCTTTCATTCTTGTTTCTGCATTTGGACGATCACCAGCTCTAGTCAGAAATTGATTTTCGTAATATGAGTGGAAAATTTCTAACTCTTCTTTTAAATAAGAGTCAATCAATTCAATTATCTTTTCATTTAAAAAGATTTTATTGTCTGTGAAGAGCGTCACAAATTCATTATGTTTATCATAATAATTTTTATAAAGTTCATCTTCGTACTCTTCAAATGTTTGATGTTCAGGTTTATATTTTACGGGCGAAATATACTTTTGTAGATTTTTTAATTTTCTATTTAATGCTTTATAAAGCAATTCTAATATTTCAAATCTTTTATCGTGAAGCTTCGAGAATTTAAAATTATTCTGATTGTTTATTAAATCTAATTCCGCATTTAATCTGGCCAATTCTGTGTTGTAACCGTTCTTGACTGATTCAATCTTTTTATCAAATTTATTTCTTATACTTCCTTTTACTCTTTCTGTAATATATAGTGTGATTAAGGACGCAAATATTGTTGGAAGAATAGATAGGATTAAAATTTCAATTAATTGTTCCATCTTTTATAGGTTATTGCACACAACGTCTGCGGATATCGAAAGTAGCCATTACATTACTGGCTAGTTTGTTATCACCGTTTTGAGTAAAAATAGTAAAACTTTTCGAATAGGCCTCTACTTGGCTATTTTCGATGATCCGCTGTTGTGTGCAGTAATTTTTTGAACCGACCTTAGCAGTAGCCTTTTTAAATATTTTAAAGTTCTTCTATTTCAACTATTCAAAAAATTACGGAGTAAGGGCGGCGCAATCATTAAAGGGAATGTTTTTGACAATAATTGCACATTATCAAGGTCGGGACTGATATGTGCTGTTATTGTCAAAATTCTAGGATCAAAGGGAAATAGGGGAGTCCGTAGCCTTTCTCCACTGTGATTAAGGTACTTGATTTTGTCAAAAAAATCCACTACCTTAACTCAGGCTTTTATACGAGTTCGCTCGTATTTGAAAGTGCACTTTCATACGATCTCATCGAAAAGCCTGGGTTGAGGAATTGCATTCCCCAACTCTCACACTTCCGAAAGGCTACGTCCTTTTTTGATTCTAGAAAATACTCCTTTATCGGTGTAAAAGCCGCGCTTATTGCTCACAACTCGTTATATCATCATAAAAATACGCTTTTATCCGATTCAGTTTCCGGATATCAACACTTTTTCGTCTCTATTTGTGATATTTGTTATACGCTCTATAGCCAAATCTAAAGGATTCTTGATCTTATTCAAATCTTTTTGGGCTACATGGGTATAAATCATTGTTGTCTCTGGTTTAGAATGACCTAATAATTCTTGAATATATCGAATGTCAACTCCGTTTTCTAACATATGTGTCGCGTAACTATGTCTTAAAGTATGTGGAGTTACTCGTTTTAAAATACCCGCCTGTTTACAACTTATTTTAAGAAAATTTCTAACAGAGCTAGGGGTGTAAGCACTATTATCCCTTCCTTCAATTAAGAAATTTCTAGGCTCATAAGTCATCAAATAATTATTCAAAAGTGGTTTTACAGTTTCACTCAAATTAACCACACGATCTTTCCTATTTTTTCCCTGTTTAATATGAATTACATTTCTAGAGAAATCAATATCGCTTACCTTTAAATTAATTAACTCTCCAATTCTAAGACCGGCAGAATACAATAAGGCAATAATTGCTCGATGTTTCAAATTACGTGTAACTTGTATCAGTTTTAATACTTCATGATCAGAGAGCACAATGGGTAAATATTTACTTTTCTTGGGGCGGTTAAATTCACTGGCATCAAATTTTTCAACATTACAAAATTCAGTTAAATATTTTAAAGCACTAACGCATTGCCGATGGCTACTAATGCTATAGTTTTCTTTTGCCAATACGTTGGTCATAAAATAATCCAAATCAACATTAGCGAAGTCATCAATGGCTTTATTTTTTAATAAATCTATAAACCTTAATACAAAAAAGCCATAACTTTTTAAAGTGCTTTCGCTTAATCTTTTGCCACGTAAGTAGCCAATATAGTCTTTAAGTAAAGCACGATGTTCTTTTGGTAAGGATTTATATAATTTCTTCATTGTTGGTTTTTCGTCAGGATTCTTCTTTATTGCATCATAAAGATATTCAGGAATTTCTTCATTCTTAAAAGCCTCTCTATTTAGCACGAATCCCGCATTTAGACAATAAAGCTTTAAATCGATAAATTGTAAAGGAGAATAACGAACGTAATATGTAGTCTTAGATTGGGACCATTTTATAGCTTTATAAGACTTGATAAAAGATCGAGTCTTGCTGTCATTTCCAAATTTTATAGCAATTTGCTTTGTTCCACGATGGATAAGTGGAATAAGTGTTATCGATTTGTTCATAATCTTACGTCATAAAATGTTGATTTATAGATTATAAAAATAATTAATTAGTCGTTTCTATGGAAGACGATTAAGTGTTAAAATTATAGAATAGAAAAAGTAAACTGATATTTAAGCTTAAGGCCAAAAACTAACTCCAGCAAATTAGCGTAATTTGATACAGATATTTAAGGAGAATTTGAACTAATATAGAATCATATTATTCAAATAGCATTTCTCAATAAACTATAATTTGTCGACCTTTTGAATTGCATTTTGCACAATTAAGGTTGAAACGTAAGCAATCAATACCATATAATAATCAATTCGTATCAATTTTAATGGCCTCATATTATTCTGTTTTTAAATTACTTTCTTTAGAGCCATATTGCTGTTATTTTTTATTGATAATTACGCTATTCAATTTAAGATTAATAAGGACTTAGAAAAGTGAGTAGGGTAGCAGGACATCGCCCGGTTCAAATCGAAATAGTCTTTTTTGATTGAGACGCAAAACTTGGGCAGGTCGTCAGACAGTACAATCTGATACGCTGAATGATGATGAATTTCTACGGTCAGGTTTCGGGCTTTTAGAGCTAGAAGAAATGGGTTATAGGAATGTTTCATAATTGGATTAAAGTTTTAGGTAGGCTAATGACTGTTTGAAATATTTGATATAATATGTTGAGATTGAAAATTCAGTTTATCAATTTTCAGTTCTGATTTTTTTTGTTATAATAATTAAAATTTATTGCCAAATTTCTAGATAGAGCAGCATTGCCGTCAATTTTTTTATAAACGCAGTTCTGGATATACTAAACTTTCTTCCAAATTTGCAAGTGCTCAATTAGAAATTCCGGTTGGAATTTACGCTCAAACCGTAATTTTAAAATTTGCTCTTCGATAGTACCTATATGGTTTTAGCACTCCTGAATCTGCTCTTAAAGATGCTCCATTTGTGGCGATAGACAAAGGACTGGATAAATAAGATACTAAATTTGCGATTTCTTTAGGGTCTATAAATCGCTGTAACAAGATGTGTGGATTTGATTGTTGAATGATTGAACTTTTCATGTCGTCTATTTCGATGTTTTGGGCGCCAGCAATTTTTTCAATCACCTCTGCGACACCATCAGAATACGTTGGCCCTCCTAAAACTGTGTTAACTGTAACCTTTGTGCCTTTAGTCAATTTTGATAGCCCATTCGCAACGGCCGAGAGGGCAGCTTTTGTCATTCCATAATGAATCATATTTGGTGGTACATTAACACCTGATTCACTACTTATAAAAATGATTCGGCCCCATTTCTTGGTAAGCATTTGTGGGAATAAATGCCTTGATAAGCGAACACTACTCATTACATTAATTTCAAAATATTTATACCAGTCATCATCTAAAATATTTTCAAAGTTAGATATGTCAAAAATTCCGACATTATTAATCAAAATATCAATGTCGGTAAGTTCTTCTAAAAGTTTGTTTACTTCTGCTTTATTCGTAAAATCTACCGATATCGCGGAAACATAGGAGTTAGGAAATTGATTTTGTAGCTTTTCTGTTTTAGTAGAATTCTTTTATATAGGATTTTTAGCGGTCATGGCTTTAAAAAAATAGTTGAGGGAATTTAACCGAATCAGGGTAATTTGTGTAGAATAAAATTGCATCAAAAAAAAAGCCAAAACATTACAAATCGTAAGATTAGCAATATTTCGGCTTAATTATAGTTTAAAAAGTGATCTCGACAGGATTCGAACCTGTGACCGTCTGCTTAGAAGGCAGATGCTCTATCCAGCTGAGCTACGAGACCATTTTTGCGGTTGCAAATATAATCTCTTTTTATTTTAAAACAAGCCTTTTTTTAAGAAAAATTAGCTTTTTATTTAATCGGATCGTTTTAATGCTGAAATACAAATAGTTAGTGGTTTTATTTTTTTTATGCTAAAATTTGAAAATATCATATTACAATGCATTCTTAAAGTTTTTCCTTATTTTTAGCCTGAATTAAATTCTAACAAATATCAAAATGCTTAATTACCCGATAAAATTTACACCTATTCTCAAAGAGAAAATCTGGGGAGGTGAAAAATTAGCCACCATTCTTAATAAAAATTCAGATGCTAAAAATCTTGGTGAGAGCTGGGAAATTTCAGGAGTTAAAGGGGATATCTCTGTCGTAGAAAATGGAGCACTTAAAGGAAAAACATTAAATGAGCTGCTAGAAGAGTACAAAGATAAATTTTTAGGAGCCAAAGTTTATGCCGATTTTGGTGCAGAATTTCCTTTACTTATAAAATATATCGACGCTAAAACTGCGCTGTCAGTTCAGCTTCATCCTCATGATGACCTTGCTAAAACGCGCCATAATAGTTTTGGAAAAACAGAGATGTGGTTTATTATGCAAGCCGATAACAATGCCGATATTAATGTAGGTTTTAAAGAAACAATCAGCAAAGAAGATTATATAAAACATCTTGAAGAAGGTAAGATTACTGAGGTATTGAATTTTGAAAAAGTTGAAAAAGGAGATAGCTTCTTTATAAATACAGGGAAAGTTCATGCCATAGGCGCAGGCGTTCTTTTAGCTGAAATTCAGCAAACTTCAGATATTACGTATAGAATATATGATTGGGACCGAGTTGATGATGAAGGGAATTCAAGAGAATTACATACCGCTTTGGCTATAGATGCAATTGACTTTGAGAAGAAAGACGATTTTAAAATGGAGTATGATAAAACTCCTAATGAATCCTCTAATATTGCCGATTGTGAATATTTTACCACAAACTATTTACCGGTAAAAGGCAGTATTACCAAAGATTATTCTGATGTCGATAGCTTTGTAATTTATATGGCGGTAAGTGGTAAAGCGACTATTAGTGTTGCCGGAAATACTGAAGTAATAGAGCAGGGGCAAACATTATTAATTCCTGCAGAAAATAATGAAGTTGAAATAAGCTCTGATGATTGCGAATTGCTAGAAGTGTCTGTTAATAGATAATCATCGCATTTAAAACAAGTAAAAAAGTCATTCTTAGGAATGGCTTTTTTATTTAATCTCCAAGCAAAATAGACTATTTAGAGGGAATGCCGATAATCATTAATTTGAACAATAATTTTTTGTACGAGACAAGTCTGGGTTTATTTAAATCTCAATGATAGATTAGATTAGATTATTTTAAATCCAACCGCAATTTTATTCAATGGTAACCTTTACAGAATTTTTAGTTCTTATCTGAATACGATCGTATTGCCATGCTTCATTTTGTCGATGTGCCTCAATAGCCATTACGCCATTAGCTTTAGTTCCTGTGACTTTAAATGTGAGACTAACCTTCTCATGATTTTCTGAATATTGAACATCGCCATTCAAAAGTGACAGGTTATCTTTAATGTCTATTTTTCCGAATTTGTTTTTCACTTCTTCATTTTGGTTGGCTAAATGTATGGCATTTTCATGAAGCGCTTCATCGGCATAAACTTCAGCAAAATTATAAATATGTGTCCCTAAATTTGTGGTCGTAAAGGCTAGGATTAGCAATATTATAACAAGGCTAGAACTTACTATAAGCCATTTTTTCATAATTTATTCTTTAAATTTACTGGTATCAAAAATCGCTCTTACTTCAGGCTTTTGTAATTCAATAATGGTCAAAATTCCAAGTACAATTCCTAAAACACCAGTTAAACAATTCACTACGGAAACAGCAACTATAAAACTCCAATTTTTGCGTTCTTTCAAATATTTTGCAGCCAAAAAGGTGATAACGGCTAGTATTATAGATAAAAGGATGAACACACCACCAGCTATAAAAAACACTACATTAAATAAGTTAAAAAAATGATCTGGCATTGCTTGTGAAGGTATCACAAAGCCAATAATAATGTAGATAAGCCCAAATAACGTAAAAGCTAAATTTAAGACAGCTTTTATGATAAAAAGAATTCTATAGGTTTCTAGATTTCTTCCGGGATTTGTCTGCAAAGCTTCCATTTATAGGTCTTGTTGTGTTTTATAGCAATTTAAACTATTAAAATGACTGAATACTAATTTCGGTTTAGGTATTTTAAAAATTTATAGTATTTTGAAACATCTTTCACAGAAACCATTAGAAAATGGAAAATAAAAAAGAAAAACTCTTAATAGATTTTAATAAGGCGTTTGCTAGCGGAAATAATCAGTTTATGCTAGATCATATTACTAAGGATTTTCATTGGATTATGATTGGTAAAAAAGAAGTTAAAGGTAAGGAAAGCTTTGCTGAAGAATTACTTGAAATGGAGAGCCATGTAACCGATGATCTTGAACTTGTAGATGTTATTAGCCATGGTAACAAGGGATGTGTAAATGGCAATATGAAAATTAAGACTCCAAACGGTGAATCATTAAGTTTTTCTTTTTGTGATGTTTACGAATTTTGCCAGGCAGGAGATAAGATTGCTAAAATGACCACTTACGTGATAGACAGGTGATATTGGATAATTAAAATACCACACTACAAAAAGAGAACCGACAAATTACTAAAAGTTTGAAAAAGTATTATTAATTGCAATCAATGACTATATTTTGATTTATTAAATGTGAAATTCTTCAGGATAAACAACAATACCAAAAATGTGTTTGGCTGCATTCGGGACTAATTCCTTCAACATAAAATTCTTTTTTGGAACTTCAAAAGGAGCCTGTATATCAAAATTAATAGCTGGCTCATAATCAAATCTTGGATAATACTCTTCGTGACCTAAAACTAATACAACTTCATATTTAAGTTCTTTAGCCTTATCATGCGCAGTTTGTAATAAGCTGGATCCAATACCGTTGTGCTGAAATTCTGGAAGCACTGCGACCGGTGCCAGTGCAAGCGCAGGAAATTTATTTTTGTCGTTTTGGATGGTAATTTCACTAAGCATAATGTAGCCAACAATTTTTTTATCCACTTCGGCTACCATAGAAAGTTCAGGAACAAAGGCATAAGAATTACGTATGCGATTTACAAGAAATTGTTCTTGGTGATCGCTATTAGATTCGTTCAAAAATGATGCTTTAATTACCTTAAAGACCTCATTATAATCTTCTTGTTTTTCTTGCCTAATTGTTACTTCCATATTTCTGAAAAATTAAAAGCAATGTAGCTAAATTTAAGCTTAACTTGTCATTATTCGAGGTTAATTATTAGCAAGGATTCTTCTTGATTCAGGCAACTTATTTTTTCGGCATGTTTATTTAAAGCCAAACTTTTTCCGTAGCAGGTCATTCCATCTGCTTTTCCGATAGTATTCACTAATAGCGCCGGGATTTTATATTTTTCTGAAATCATTTTCAATGCATTTTCAGCTTTTTTCATTCCTATTTGATGTTTTGCTACACTTGCTAAAAAGAAATCAATTTTTTCTGAATTAATATTGTTGAGATGTGCAGCAACCAAAACCTCATAACAAATGGCGATTTTTATTTTTTTCTGTTGGATTTCAATTATAGAAGAATTTGATTTAGGTTGAAAAAAATGAAGTTCATCTGGATGCAAAAATTGTTTGAAATAAAAGCGAATCTCTTTATTAGGTTCAAAAATGGCCATTGCAATATGAAGATTAGAACCTAGTGCTAGAGGCAAGCCCAAAGCGATCGAAATATTGTTTTTAGAGCTATAGTCCTTAAACAAATTCAATCTATCGTCACTTTTAGAAAAAGCTAAAGATTTTGCTAAAGTAGGTTCGTAACCGGTTAATGATAATTCAGGAAAAACAATTAAGTCGGTTTTTGCATCTTTAGCTTTTGTGATAAAATCAAGATGTTTTTTGAGATTTGCATTAATATTTCCGGGGATTGAGCTTATTTGTGCTAAGGCAATTTTCATTTCTACGATTTTTTCAAGCCGACTCTAATGTAAATAAAGTAATTTCTGGTCGTACGTTAAAACGAACTTGACGTAAGCAGCCTAGTGCACGATTTATATACAAAGTTCTCCCGTCGTAAAGGTCGATTATCCCCGCATCGTAACGCTTGTTTTCTACTGGTAAAATTGGTGCTCTTAAAAAAGGAGGTTTGCATTGCCCACCGTGTGTATGTCCGCTTAAAATCCAACCTTTATAATTATTCCAAACGTCTAGATCACAAACATCGGGATTATGACATAAGGCAATATTGGCCATCTGAGAATCATAATTTCCAGTAGCTTTTTCAGGATGAAAATTAGTTCCCCAAAAGTCATCTATCCCAATAAAGTTTATTCCATTGGTAATCACAGCTTCATTTCTTAAAATCTGAATATTTCTCGAAGCCAATTGATCTACTATATTTTTAGCAACATGTTCTTCCTTGTAATCAACTCCATAATCATGATTACCCAAAATACCTATACTTCCCAGACTTCCGGTGGGGAAGAACGGAATAACTTCAGCAAGCTGATCTAGATTTCTAGGCTCATCGTAAGTCACAAAATCACCCGTGTAAACCACAAAATCTGGATGTAGCTGTTGTGCCTTTTTAAAAGAATCAATTATATATTGATAATCGAAAAAATCACCAATATGAATATCGCTAATTTGCATTAGCATTTTCCCTTCTAATGTTGAAGGAAGATTTTTTATTGGCATTTTTTGATAGACAAATTCTAACCAAAAAGGCTCTACCTTCCAGGCATAAAACCCAGGAATACCAGCTACGGCAGAAATGATGGCTATATTTTTTATAAAGTTCTTTCTATTCATTTAATCTTTAAAAATTGAAACGTTCCAATTGTTTTATTTGAAAAATAATTCATTTCCTTGAGTATAACATAGATCTTTTCTAAAAATCATCATTTTAATTTCATCTAAGCAACTGTTTTGAGTGAATTTCATCTTTACAGAAACAAATTCTTATAAAAATATTTCTTTGTGTAATTTAATATTTGCCTTCCTCGGATGTAGTGGATGACCAAGACTAAAAAACTGATTTTACTCCAGAAATATTGAATGGTTTTATTGGAAGTAAGAGAGAAATTGCTGTGATGGAATCTTCCACATTGCATTACGATATCCTATACGGGGAAATCTCTTATTTAAACATGCGTCGCGCATTGTGATCAAATTGCCGAGGATGAGAATAAAAAATTTTATCTTCTGAAATTAGATCGAATTTAAATGATTTTGAATTTGAGAATGCATTATCGAAGGACAGCTGCATGTAGTGAAAGGCGTGCTACGCTATTGAAAAATAGAAATTATAATCGGAAGAAAAATAAGTAATTCAAGATATAAAATTAAAACTGACCTAGAAGTGGTAACAAGAAATAAAAAGATCAAGATTCAATTTGTTTTTTAATTTTTAGTGCTGACGGCCGACTAACACTCACAATTCAGTTTGCAAAGCACGAGTCTAATAACCTCTATTTTAAATATTTATAATGAATTATTTGTGGGATCGAATTATATATTTTAAATTGCTTCATAATTAAGCATTAAGAACCCGAATCCTTGATCTTTAATTAATAAGAGTAATTTAAGCTATCCCAAAATATCTTAGAAAACAAAAGCGCCCTGAAAATTTTCAGGGCGCTTTTTAGTTTATTATTTACTAAGATTTTTTTTATTCTCTAAGCAGATTATGCAAAATTAATCAATACAATTGTGCAATATTGGTTATTTATATGGGTCTCCACTAGCTGCAGTAATGATGCAAATTAGATGTAATATAATTCCTGGAAAGATAAATAGGATATAACCAATAGTTACAAATATAAGCCATAATATACCGGCGGCAACCTGGCCTTTGTAAATATGGCCAATTCCGGGAAAAAAGATACTTAGTAAAATTGCTAATCCCGAATTCCATTTTGGGTACTTATTGATAACGGTTACAGGTGCTTGGTTATGTGAATAATGCTGCTGGCTTCCTTTATCTAAACGCTCTCCACAATACCAGCATTAAATAGCTTCTAGTTTAATAGTCTCGGTACAATACGGGCATTTTTTAGTGTTATATTCCATAATTCATTGATCGATTATATCAAAAAGATCTACTAAGAACTACTTGTATAATGTATATATTTTAAATAAACTATGTCTTTATTTTGAGGTATTTACTAATTTCTAAATTAGAAACAACGGGATAAGCGTTGCAAACCCCATCGTATAATTGAAAATACTATAGACGATAATACCGATACAAACACCAATAAGCACGGCGTTGATTGTTTTTGAATTCGATGCTTTTTTATTGCTAGTGGAATCTTTGGCTTTTTCTAATTTATTTTTAGACATTGATTTAATCGTTAAAAAAAGATAAAGCTAGTTTTTTTGTAATAGGTACGGATATTTATTTTCAATCTTTAATTTGGAAAATGATGATTGTTTACTTTCTGATTATGCTATTTAATAACGCATCGTTAATAAATTAATTTAAACTGTAGTAAATGGTATATCATTTAAAAAGTGATATTCGCTTCTTATTGACCAAATATTTTACAAGAAACTCTGTGCTTATACTTATGAAAAGAATATTATATCTTCGGATTTCAGAAATCTTGTATGATTTCATCGAGGGATTTTCAATATTTTTCTTCAGGTATATCGCTAAGCGTTTTCATAAAAGCGACTAATGCTTGTTGCTCTTCTACTGTAAGATTTAAATTATCAAAAGGTAAGGTTTGGTGTGGGAGGTCGAAACCGAGGCCGGCTCCACCACCTTTGTTGTAGAAATCAACTACTTCTTCTAGACTATTGTAAACCCCATTATGCATGTAAGGTGAAGTGAGGGCTATATTTCGTACTGTAGGTGTTTTAAACACTCCTTTTTGTATAGGTTCTTTATACATAAAATAAAAACCGTTATCATCATCTAATTTTTTATTTTCTGCAGTTTCCGGAACACCTATAACTTCTTTTTCTGTTTCAGAAAAAAATGGGGGAACGGTTCCGTTGGTTAATGGCATAAAATGACAAGTTGCACAAAGGGCTTTGCCCATAAACAAATTCATACCTAATTGCTCTTCTTGGGTGAAGTTATTTAATTCTCCTCTAACATTTTTATCAAACTTAGAACTAAAACCATTTAAAGTAGAAATATAGGCCGATAATGCTTTAATAGTATGTGCGTTTGTCCACTTTACTTTATGACCGAAAGCTTTTTCAAATGCTTCAACATAGCTGGAGTCTTTAGAAATTTCACCTGAAAACTCATGTACCGAACTATTAAACTCTTCTTTGTTGGTAAAAACTCCAGATATTTGCGCTAATAAACTGCCTGCTCTTCCATCCCAGAAAAAACCTTTTTGGAAAATTGAATTAATTAGTGTTGGAGAATTGCGTTGTAATATGTTACCGGTATTATTGAAGTTTGCAACAATCCCATCGGCATAAGCTTTATCGGGACTGTGGCAGGTAGCACAAGACATACTGGCTGAATTTGATAAATTCTTGTCAAAAAACAATCGTTTTCCCAATTTAATCTGATCTTTAGAAGGATTACTGTTTACTGTTTGACGAAAATAATCAACGTTAAAAGAGTCGTCCTCAAAAAAAGTAGGCGCATCGAAATTAAAAGGCTTGTTTTGAACCGGTTCCCAAAGATCAGAAGTTTTTCTGATTTCAACCCAACTGCGCATCATAGGGTTAAAATAATTTCTCAAAAAAGTATAACGATCAAAGGTTTCAAAATCAGGTTTTTTTCCTATAAAATTTATTGCTTTATCAATCTGTTGTTGAAATCTTTTATCGAGCTCCTTATTTTTTGGAAGAATAATTTTTTGAATGCTTAATTTATATAGTGTTAATAGATTTTTTAATGAAGCTTTTGTTTCTTCAAGTCCTAAACCACTTACGGGTGTATCGAAACCGGTTATTCCAAAACTTACTATACGCATTAATTGTTGGTGTGTAGCTATAAAAAAGCGTTGAGCATTGAGTTCTCTTTTTTCAATAGCATCTTGAAGTACATGAATTAAACCACGTGTTAATTCAACTTCTCGTTTAAAATCATTTTCAGAAACATCTCCTTCATAAATTGATTCTTCAATTTTCTGAAATCCAATTGGTAATAAAACACGTTGAGTATCATCGGTTAATCTGGGTAGTGCGGGGCCATTGGCTTGATGACCAACTTCAGGATTAAGGTAAGATGCATAAGGCTCTGCTTCTTTAAAAGCTTGGCGGGCTTGAATGAAATAGTTTTTAGCTTTGGGAGATTTTACCGAGGTTTTATTTAAACTGTCTAAATACGCTAACGTATTTTTGATATTTTTTAAATAATAATCTTGTGCTGCTGTCCAATCTACACGAGCTTTCAAGGTAGAGGTATGTGTGTCTTGATATTCCTTTTTACAAGCGTATAGCAGAAGTAACATAATCAGTGCTGAGGCCCACAAAAATTTTGAGGATATTTTCATTGTATTCAATTTATAATGATAGAAAAACCCCCGTTAAAAACGGAGGTTTTTTCGAAACTTGATAAAGAAACTTATCTTGGTAAACCTTGTAATAAAACTATTTGTCCTCCCTGGTTATCTTCAAAAGTACCATCTGTAAAAGTATGACCATCTCTTCCTTTAAAACTATCATCTTGCCAGTAATGTGGTTGAAGGTTCAGCATAAATGTACCTGGCTTACCTACTTTATCTGAGATGTCGATTAAAGCCCCATACTCTCCACTAAACCCTGTACTTCCATCTGGTGCAAGATCTTGTCTTACCACAAATTCAAGTACTTGCTGAATATTGTTACCATTTAAATCTGATTGGTAGATGTATGCTGAATGTCCTCTATCAAAAGAATTTGGATCTTCTTGAAAGTATACAAAATTTTCGGTTACACAAACATTATCTGGACTCTGTAATTCAGAAAGATTACCATCCGCATTATTGGTATTTGTGTTACCACTTATTATTTGTGTTAATTTTCCTTCACGGGGATTGTTTTCATCCAATTCTAATTTATAAACTGTACCCCAGTCATTGTAAGTTCCTCTACCCGGGCCACGACCCGTTACAGCGAAGTAAAGATTACGGTTGTTTGCAGCAGAACCTTTTTGGTAATCTACATCTTCAACACGCATAAAAGCTGAAGCTTGTACTGCTACACAAGCGTCTTCCATTTCGTCTTTAGTTAAATCTTTTCCATTTGGAACTTCCACAAACTCCACATCATAAGTTTGTTTGAGGTCAAGATTACTCTCATTATATATTTCTCCAGGTGTTACAGCAGTTTTTCCGCCGTTCCCATCAGAAATCTCCTTGAACCGAAGTACATAAACTTTACCATTCTCTAGATCTGCATCTCCATTTTCAGATAAGTATAAAGAAACTTGTCCTTCTGAACCGCTAGAGTCATCATCGCCACCGATAATTACAGTTTTACCGGGATATGCCACTTGAGGAAGTGGTACTGCATTTTCCCAAGAAAATTCACCTAAAGCATCTAATCCAAAATCGGCATCTGGATCTGGTGTCATATAAGGATCAATTCCTTTTACATCGTAATGAATACTTTCTGAAGCAGATAAAAATAAATCTTGAGAACCACCGTGTATGTCTGCTTCCCACATCGTACCACTACATTGTCTCGCGTAATCTGCAACGCTAGAGTTTAATAACCATTCACCAGTAAGAGGCTTTAAGTTTTTATCTAACATAATTCTTGAAACCGCATAGGTGTCCTCTGCGTTTACTACATAGATATAACCGTCGCTATTAGGATCCTTTAAAAATCCCGCACCATCTTGCGCTCCAACCAACTTAAAATCGTTGCTTAATGTATCTGATGAACTAAGTATAGAATAAGCATTTACATAATTAAATTGTGGTTTCATGGCCACAAGTGCCTTTAGGTTAGATTTGTCTGAAAACATCCCGGGCTCGGGTGTGAAGTCTTCGCCATCTTCACCATCAACTCCATCTTGACCGTTAACTCCATCAGCGCCATCGATTCCGTCGATTCCATCTTCTACATCACATGAGATGACGAATGTTACTGTTGCACTTAGCAACAAAAAATTTAAAATTAGTCGTTTAAAAGTAATCATTTTTTCGAATAGGTTTAGTTTATAGATTGGAGTAAAACTACCTATAAATAACCTTATATAAGTTAATTAGACTTCTAGCTTATATCATAAAAACTTTAACTTAAGTTTAAAAAAGTTAATTAAAAGCTGTTGTTTAGAATGGTTATAAAGACTAATGTTAAGACTTTTTAATGCTTCTTATTAATACATTATTGCTGTTTAAATCTATATTGAACTTCGAGATTGAATATTTAGATTTATAGCCAAAAGGTTTCAGAAGTAAAAAATACAACCGTTGCAACTTACTAAATTGCAGTTTTCTGGAAATACTTTGATTTTCCTGCAGTTTCAAAGTTTATTTACTTATTTATTAAGTGAGTGAAAATATTAAGAATATTAATTTCTTAAATCTTATAAATTATATGTCCAAAATTCTCTGATAGCAAGATCGTGAAAACTCAAAATTGAAAAGAGTTTTTGATATTTTTAATTCACGAATTTTAAATGTTTGTAACTGAAATGTAAAAAGATCCTATTCGCCATAGCTTAACGATTGCAAATTACTTTTCAGTTTTATTAAAAAACTTTTGAATTTTCAACATTGTGATCACTATTACTTACTAATATTTTAACTGTATCTGATATTATATTACCTATAAAAGTGATATTCGTTGCTTATTGCACAAATATTTTACAACTTTACGGGAAACTATCTTCTAAATTTATGCTTAAATATAATTCCCTACTAATTTTATTGTTACTGCCATTATTTTCGCTTCAGGCTCAAGAAACTCAATTTACCCACTCCGATACGCTTAGAGGAAGTATTACACCAGAAAGAGCCTGGTGGGATGTGATGCGTTACGATATTTCAGTAACACCAAATTTCGATAAAAAATATACATCAGGATTCAACAATATCACTTATAAAGTAATTCAAAAAGAACATCCAAATTTAATGCAAATCGATCTTCAGAAACCATTGGTGATCGATAGTATTATTTACGACAAAAGACAATCTTTAAGTTTCAGTAGAGAAGGCGATGTGTACTTTGTAAAAACTCAGCCTCAAAATATCGAATCTGAGCACGAAATAAAAATATATTTTAGCGGAAAACCTCACGAAGCGATTCGTGCCCCATGGGATGGCGGTTGGACATTTACTAAAGACGAAAAAGGAAGACCGTGGATGACGGTGACCTGCCAGGGACTTGGTGCTTCAATCTGGTATCCTAACAAAGATCACCAAAGTGACGAGCCAGATCGTGGAGCTTCTTTAACGATGCGAGTTCCAAAAGAATTAATGGCGGTGGCAAACGGCCGAATGTTAGATAAGACCGAACATAATGACGGAACGATTTCTTACAAATGGGGCGTAGAAAATCCGATTAGTAACTATACTATCATTCCTTATATCGGGCACTACAAAAACTTTTCTGAAGTTTATACCGGCATAAAAGGCGATTTAGATCTTAATTACTGGGTAATGGATTATAATTTGGAAAAAGCTAAAGATTACATGCCGCCAGAAGTTCATAACCTTTTGGATGCGTTTGAATATTGGTTTGGCCCTTATCCTTTTTATGAAGATGGCTATAAATTGGTGGAAACCGAGCATACTGGAATGGAACATCAGTCGAATGTTTCCTACGGAAATTATTATGCCGGTGGATATCGAGGTAGAGATGGATCTGGAACTGGTTTAGGTTTAACCTGGGATTTCATCATTATTCACGAGAGTGGTCACGAATGGTTTGGAAATAACATCACCACAAACGATCTGGCCGATATGTACGTGCACGAAAGTTTTACCAATTACAGCGAAACTTTATTCCTGGATTATGTTTACGGTGAAGAAGCTGCAAACGATTATAATTATGGTACCAGAAGTGGAATTCAAAATGATAAACCAGTTATTCCAGCCTACGCCGTAAACGCACAGGGTAGTGGCGATATGTATCCAAAAGGTGGAAATATGCTGCATAGCATTCGTCACAGTATGGACGATGATAAATTATTCAAGAATATTCTAACCGGTTTAAATATGACTTTTCATAATAAAACAGTAGACGGTTCAGAGATTCAGGAATATATTTCAGATAAAGCTGGATACGACTATTCGAATGTTTTTGAGCAATATTTAACCACCACTAAAATTCCGAAACTTCAATTATATATCGATGCGCCAAACAGCAAGATGTTTTATAAATATAGCAATGTTGTTGATGGTTTCAATTTACCATTGGTTTTAAAAGGTAACGAAGAAAAAATAAAGATTATCCCTTCAGCAGAATGGCAAAGTGTCGATTTTCAACATGAAAATCAGTATTTATTTACACCCTGGAGGATAGAGCATATGTATTATGTAGATGTAGAATTACTCGATAATCGAGATTAAATATTTAGAGGTTTGCCTCAAAAAATAATTTCCAAAATACCTAACGGTTGTTCACTAAAAAATGAAAGAATAGATGTTTTCAAAAGAAACTTATGTAGCGCGAAGAGAGCGATTAAAGAAAAAAATGAAATCGGGAATCCTTATTTTCCCAGGAAATAAGGAAACCGGAATGAATTACAAGGACAACTGGTATCCGTTTAGACAGGATAGTAGTTTTTTATATTACTTCGGAATTAATCTTCCAGATCTTTATGTACTTATCGATTTAGATAACGATAAAGAGATCCTTTTTGGAGACGATCTAACTCCTGAAGATTTTGTTTGGGTTGGTGCGGTAGAACCACTATCAACGTATGCAGAAAAATGCGGACTTGCTGAAGTGCAGCCAATGGCAAAGCTGGAGGCTTATATTAAAAACGCGCAGCAAAAAGGCCAAAATCTGCATTATTTGCCACCGTACAGAAATAAAGTAACGATTGAAATTAGCAATCTTACCGGCATTCCCGTTAACGAAATTGATGCGAATAAATCGGAAGCATTCACCAAAGCCGTGATCGCGCAGCGTGCTGTAAAATCTGCTGAAGAAATTGCAGAAATCAATAAAGCAGTGAATATCACGGCTGCTATGCATCGCCATGCTATAAAATGGACAAAGCACGGTGTTACCGAAAAACAAATCGCAGGAGAATTACAGGCGATCGCCATTGCCGGTGGTGGAAATATTTCTTTCCCGATAATTCTAACCAAAAATGGCCAATATCTGCATAATCATGCTACAGAAGCTGTAGTTGAGAACGGAGATATTGTTTTATGCGATTGTGGTGCAGAAACCGCTATGAATTATGCTGGGGATATGACACGTACGTTTCCGGTAGCCGAGCGTTTTACAGATATTCAGCGAGAAATCTATTCGATTGTTCTAGATGCGCACGAATCCTCTTCTGCGGCACTAAAACCGGGTTATCGCTTTAAAGAAGCCCATTTATTGGCTTGTAGCCGAATTGTAGAAGGCCTAAAAGGTCTAGGCTTGATGAAAGGTGATACGCAGGAAGCGGTAAATGCAGGTGCACACACCTTGTTTTTTCAATGTGGTTTAGGTCACTTTATGGGAATGGATGTGCACGATATGGAAAACTTTGGCGAGCAATTAGTTGGTTATAACGATGATCTTAAAAAGAGCACCGAATTTGGTTTAAAATCGCTTCGATTAGGAAAAGAACTGGAAGAAGGAAATGTACTTACGGTTGAACCCGGAATTTATTTTAATCCGTTTTTAATCGATTCGTGGAAAGCGCAGGGTAATTATACCGATTTTGTGAATTACGACGAAGTCGAAAAATTTAAAACTTTTGGTGGCATGCGAGTAGAAGAAGACTTTTTGATCACCGCAAACGGCAAGGAACTTCTAGGCGATCCTTTAGCAAAAACCATAGAAGAAATAGAAGAACTTAAAAATTCATAATTAATAAAATCCAAAAAGCTATGAGCACATTCAAATTAATCAAATTATTTTTTTCTATTCATGTGTTGCTCATAGCTTCTTCTTTCTCATTACATGCTCAGGAAAATCCCGAATGGCAGTGCTTAGATGTGCTATCTGTAAATACGGAAGATCCTCGTGCTACTTTTCATATTTACGATTCTGAAGCTGACGCTCTAACCGGGGACTATAAAAAATCTGGAAACTATAAAAGTTTAAACGGAAGCTGGAAATTCCATTTTGCTGAAGTTCCTGAAGAAAGACCGGTAGATTTTTATAAAACCAATTTTGATGTAAAAGACTGGGACGATATTCAAGTTCCCGGCGATTGGCAAATGCAGGGCTATGATTTTCCGCTGTATGTTTCAGCTGGTTTTACTTTTGAAATTAATCCGCCTTTTGTAGATACTACTTACAATCCGGTAGGATCGTATAAACGAACTTTCGATTTACCTAAGTCGAAATTCGATAAAAATGAAGACTATTTTTTACATTTAGGAGCCGTAAACAGTGCTTTTTACGTTTGGATAAATGGCGAGAAGGTTGGTTACAAAGAAGGAACCAAAACACCATCAGAATTTAAGATCACTAAATATTTAAAAGCGGGAGAAAATAGTATTGCGGTAGAGGTTTATCGTTGGTCTTCTACAAGTTATTTAGAAGATCAGGATTTTTGGCGATTAAGCGGAATCGAGCGTGATGTGTATATCTATAAAACGCCTAAATCCAGAATCAAAGACTTTTTTGTGACTCCGGGATTGGATAAAAATTACGATAAAGGAATTCTTGATGGATATGCTGTAATTACTTCGGAAAAGAAAAAGCTTCAGTTAGATCTTAAAATTTGGGATGGAGAGAAAATCATTTCAGAAATAACAAAACCAATTGCTGAAGCTAAAAATGATACGCTAAACTTTCAAATTTCAGATCTAGATATTAAATACTGGTCGGCCGAGACACCAAATCTCTATTCTTTAAGTTTAAGTTTGAAGGATGGAGAGAATACACTGATGGCTACTTCAGCAAAAATTGGTTTTAGAACTTCAGAAATTAAAGGTGGTCAACTTTTGGTCAACGGAAAACCAATCCTCCTTAAAGGAGTGAATCGCCATGAGCACGACCAAAATTCTGGACATGTGATTTCGCGCGAATCGATGCTGCGGGATATCAAACTTTTTAAAGAATACAATATAAATGCGGTTCGAAATTCACATTATCCGGTAGATCCTTACTGGTATGAGTTGTGTGATAAATACGGAATTTATATGATCGACGAGGCCAATCTTGAAAGTCATGGTTTTGGCTACGACGAAGATAAAACGCCTGCCAATAAACCTGTATTTGAGAAAATGCATCACGACCGTATTGTCAGAATGATGCAAACCAATAAAAATCATCCTTCGATTATTATCTGGTCGATGGGGAACGAGGCTGGTGACGGTCCGGCATTTATAAAAAACTATCACTGGTTAAAGAAAAACGATCCAAGTCGCCCGGTGCAATACGAAAGAGCAGAACGTGGAGATAGTTTTCAGGAACCACACACCGATATTATTCCGTGGATGTATGCCAGCGTAGATTATATAAAAGATAATTATTTAGGCAAGTATCCGGAGCGTCCATTTATTTGGTGTGAATATGCACATGCCATGGGAAACAGTACGGGGGATTTGGTAGATCTTTGGAATTTTGTTTACGAAAATCCACAAATTCAAGGCGGATTTATTTGGGATTGGGTAGATCAGGGGTTTGTGAAAACCGATGAAAATGGTGAAGAATATTGGGCTTATGGTGGTGATTTTGGACCCGATCGATATCGGCATGATGCTAATTTTGTGATTAACGGATTAGTAAATCCAGATCGTACACCACATCCTGCACTTTACGAAGTAAAAGATGTATATCAGAATGTAGATTTTCGATTAAAAAATGAAGAGAACCAAAATTATAGTTTTGAAATTGAAAATCGCTTCTTTTTTACCGATTTAAATGAATACGAAATTTCTTATGAGCTGCTAAAAGAGGGTAAAGTTATCAAGAAGGAAACGCTTGATGAAATTGAACTAGAACCGCAAAAAGTAACAACTTGGCATTCGGATTTTGAATTTGATGAAAATGCCGAGTATTTTATAAATTTTTATGTAAGAAACACCAAAATTGGTAAAATGCTTCGTAAAGGGCATATTATTGCCAAAAAGCAAATTCAGCTTCAGGAAGGTGATGAGGTTCAATTACCAATTAAAGCTTCAGGTAAATTAAAGACAAAAAATAAGGGTGAAAATCTTACAATTTCGAATAAAGATTTTGAAATTATTTTCAACAAAGAGAGCGGTCAACTTTCAACATATACTTTTAAAGGGAAAAAACTGATCAAAAAAGGGCCAAAACCCGATTTTTGGAGAGCACCTACCGATAATGACTTTGGAAATAGTTTTCAGAAGCGAGCAAAAGCATGGAAAGAAGCTACAAATAATCCAAAATTCGTTAATTTTTCTTCGGAAAAACAAGACCGCTATGTTGAAGTGAATACCAATTTTGAATTAGATTCGGTTTCTTCGATTTTAAAAATTACTTACAAAATTTACGAAAATGGCGTTATTGAAATTGGCAATAATTTTGAATTTAATGGTGATCCAGAAAAAATAACGTCACTGCCAAGATTTGGAAATGCGATGGTTATTCCGTTAGATTATGACAAAGTAGAATGGTACGGTCGTGGGCCTTTCGAAAATTATTGGGATCGTAAAACATCTGCTTTTGTTGGTATATATCAATCGACCGTAGAAGATTTGTATGTACCCTATATACGTCCGCAAGAAAATGGTTATCGAACCGATAATCGTTGGATTAAATTGACTGATAATAAAGGAAACGGAATCAAATTCAGCGGTATGCCACTAGTTTCGTTTAGCGCGCTTAGAAATCCTACTTCAGATTTTGACCCGGGTATGGAAAAAGCACAACGACATACTAATGATATTAAGCCAAAAGATGAGATTTTTCTGAATATTGATTACAAACAAATGGGAGTTGGTGGCGATAATAGTTGGGGTGCCAAAACCTGGGAAAAATATCAGCTAAAACCTAAGAATTACAGCTATACTTATTTTATAGAACCGATCTTTAGAAGTGAGTAAGTGAGTAAGTTAGTAGTTAGAATTGAGTATTGAGTATTGAGAAGTTAGATTGCTTTGCTGTTAGAGTATAGAAAATAAACTTGATTTAATTTGAAAATGTGATGATTTGAAAATGAATTTTGAATGTTGAATGTTCTTTTGTCATTTCCACAGGAGCATAGCGGAATGGAGAAATCTCTATTTGTGTTGAAAGTAAGTATTGAGAAGTTAGATTTTAGATCGCTTTGCTGTTAGAGTATAGAAAATAGATTTGATTTGATACTGTGCTGATTTGAAAATGAATTTTGAGCTATTGAGAGAGGATCAATTTTAAATTTTGAATGCTGAATCGTGAATAATTGGCAGTCAGAACGCTTCTTTGATCGTCATGCTGAACTTGATTCAGCATCCCATCATGCTTCGCAGATTCTGAATAGCAGGATGAGATTCCGTGTCAAGCACGGAATGACGTAACGAGTTCGAGAAAATGTATTGCATATAGATACCTTTATTACGTTCTGGATGACGTTGGTAAGAAAATGCAATCAATATAGTATTAAATATTGATAGCTAATAGCAAAAAACCGTAAACCAATTATAACAAAATGACCAAATTAAACTTAGTTGGAATAATTTTATTATTATTTTTTCCATTTTCTAGTAGTGCACAAGAAAATGATTCTTTATTAACCTTAGGACGTATTTATTCTTCTTCGGAATTTAGTAGTGATTACCAGCGTCCTATTTTCTGGATAGAAGAGGGCGATGCTTTTGTCAGTATCGAAAAAGATAAAGCAGGCAATGATGAACTTATTCGTTACGAGAGTAAAAACTACAAATCAAGCACTTATTTAGCAGCCAATAATCTTAATATAAATGGTAAAAACCTGGCAATAGAAGATTTTTCGTTATCTCCAGATGGAAGCAAGGTTTTAATTTTTACAAACTCCAGCCGAGTTTGGCGTTCGAATACCAAAGGTGATTTTTGGGTGTACGATTTTGATACCAAAGAATTAAAACAATTAGGAAAAGATTTTCCATCTTCCTCATTGATGTTCGCTAAGTTTTCTGAAGATAATCAATTTGTAGCTTATGTGCATAATTTCAATATTTATAAAGAGAATTTTAAAACCGGAGAGCTTACTCAGCTAACCGAAGATGGAACAGGCGATATCATTAACGGAACGTTCGATTGGGTGTATGAAGAAGAATTTGGAATGCGCGATGGTTTTATTTGGAGTCCGGATGCTTCAAAAATTGCGTTTTGGCAATTAGATGCTTCAGAAATTGGCACCTTCTACATGATCAATAATACCGATTCGGTATATTCTGAACCGATTGCGCTGCAATATCCAAAAGCAGGATTCAATCCTTCTTCAGCAAAAGTTGGAATTATAGATACAAAAACTTCCGAAGTAACGTGGATACCGATGCCGGGCGATCCTGTTCAGCATTATTTACCGGCGATGCAATGGCTTAATGAAGATTTGGTGCTTATTCAGCAAATGAATAGAAAGCAAAACGAGCTCAATATTTTTACGTATAAACTTTCAACTTCCGCATTAAAAAAAATGTATACCGAAACTGAAGAAACCTGGGTAGATTTGCGCTATCCGGATATTTCTTCGAACCAATGGGGCAATAACGATCAGCTAATCGTGGATGATGGAACGTCGTTTTTACGAATGACGGAAACTGATGGTTGGCGCCATATCTATAAAATTGATTTGGAATCGGGTAAAAAGACATTGCTTACGCCCGGCGATTATGATGTAGCCACGTATTACCAAACTGATGATAAAAATTTATATATTGTAGCTTCACCAGATAATGCTACGCAACGCTATTTATACAAGGTACCATTAAATGGAAATGGAAAACTAACCAAAGTTACTCCGCAACAATTTGAAGGCGTAAATACGTATGATGTTTCGCCTAATGGAAAATATGCTATCCATAAATTTACGAATGTTAGCACACCAAATACGGTGAATTTAGTGAATTTGCCCAAACATAAATCGGTTAAAACTTTAGTTGATAATGAACGGTTGAAAAACAAATTAAGTTCATTAGCCTTACCAGAAACGTCATTTTTTAAAGTCATGACTGAGAACGGAATCGAAATGGATGCTAGAATGACCAAGCCATTAAATTTTGATTCGGCTAAAAAATATCCGGTCCTTTTTCATGTGTATGGCGAGCCTTGGGGAGTTGTGGCGACCGATCAATGGGTTGGGTTGTACGAGCTTTTTATGGCACAACAAGGATTTGTAGTGATAAGTATTGATAATCGCGGAACGCCAACTTTAAAAGGCAGTGATTGGCGAAAAAGTATTTACCAAAATATGGGCGTACTTAATACCAACGATCAGGCGGCGGCAGCTAAAAAAGTGCTTGCAAATTACGATTTTCTGGATGAAAAATTCGTGAATGTTTGGGGCTGGAGTGGTGGAGGCTCGATGACTCAGAATTTGTTATTCAGATATCCTGAAGTTTATCAAACAGGAGTGGCTGTAGCCGGAGTTACCAATCAGTTATTCTACGATAATATTTACCAGGA
This sequence comes from Zunongwangia sp. HGR-M22, assembly GCF_027594425.1. Classification (NCBI taxonomy): domain Bacteria; kingdom Pseudomonadati; phylum Bacteroidota; class Flavobacteriia; order Flavobacteriales; family Flavobacteriaceae; genus Zunongwangia; species Zunongwangia sp. HGR-M22. Next base: position 2,125,611 of record NZ_CP115159.1, on the reverse strand, counting down.
GCGTTATATGGGATTGCCTAGTGAAGATAAAAAAAAGTTTATTGAAGGTTCGCCGGTAACCTATGCTAAAAATCTGGAAGGAAATTTATTACTAATTCACGGAACCGGAGATGATAATGTGCATTATCAAAATATGGAATATTTGGTGAATGAGCTAATTCGAAATAACAAGCAATTCGACATGATGGCTTATCCTAACAGGGCGCATCATATTTACGAAGGAAAAAACACTTCGATCCACTTGTATACTTTGATTACTAATTATTTCTTGGAGCATAACGGATTGAAATAATATAGAAGATGAGAATTAATCGTTTTGCTGCCTGTATTGTGTAGGCGTAATTCCTTTTAATTCCTTAAACTTTCGGTTAAAATTGGCGATGTTCTGAAATCCACAAAGTTCAGAGATCGCCGATACCGATAAGTCCTGATCTTTATACAATAACTTGCAGGCATGTTCTATCCTTATTTCAATTAAAAACTGAAAAAACGTTTTATTGGTTCTTTTCTTAAAATATCGGCAAAAAGCATTTTTACTCATAAAAGCAATATCTGCAATATCATCTAAAGAAATATTATCCTGAAAGTTATCCATAGCATATTGAAAAACATCATTCATTCGTTTTCCTTCATCCTCTGTATATTTTTTCTGGTAAACGAAAGAAGACAATGGTTGCCGCTCGGCATGCGTAAGTTCATTCAGTAATAATAGTAAAGTAGCTACTCTTTCAATTTTACTTTGCCGCTTCAGATTATTAAAAAGATGAAACTTTTTTTCATCAGCCTTAATTTTCATTCCGTATTCAGATTCATCAAAAAACTTCTGGATTCCGCTAAGATCAGTAAGGTTGAAGAATTCTTTTCCGAAGGACTTTTTGGTAAAAAACAGCGTGTACATTATCGAATTTGGATGAGCCTCTGCATCACTTCTAAAAACATGCGGAATATTTTCTCCTATAATAAGGATGTCATGTGGCTGATATTCGTTAATACTATCACCAACAATTAAAGAGCCGCTACCTTCCATAATATAGCTAATTTGTATCTCCTCGTGCTGGTGAAGTTTATCATAAAATATAATTTCATGATCTTCCTGATATACAAGGGCTTCTTTTTCGGGTTTTGGGATTTTAAACGGAAGGACTTTCATTAGTGTGAGTTTTTGTAAATATTATTAAAAAAAACCGAATTAGTCAATTTATATGATAATATCGTATCATGTTTAGATAATCAATACAAATTGAAAGCGATTTAATGCCCATATTTTTGTTAAAAAAATAGACACATGGCAATTAAATGGGAAGGGGTAATGCCCGCAGTAACCACTAAATTCACAAAAGATGATGAACTGGATTTAGTAACCTTTGAAAAGAACATTAACGCACAACTGGAAGCAGGTGTAAACGGAATCATCTTAGGAGGAACTTTGGGTGAAGCTAGTACTCTGACACCGGCAGAAAAGGAAACACTTGTAAAAAAGACTTTAGAAATTACAGCAGGACAGGTGCCGGTAATCATTAACATTGCCGAGCAATCTACAAAGGAAGCGATCGAAGTTGCAAAAAATGCAGAAGCATGGGGAGCACAAGGATTAATGTTGTTACCACCAATGCGTTATAAAGCTACAGATCACGAGACCGTAGTATATTTTAAAGAGATCGCAAAAAGCACTTCACTGCCAATTATGATTTATAACAACCCTGTAGATTACAAGATTGAAGTAACTATCGAGATGTTCGAAGAACTTTTAGCAGATTGTCCTACGATCGAAGCAGTAAAAGAATCTACTCGTGATATTAGTAATGTTACACGTTTAAAAAATAAGTTTGGTGATCGTATCAAGATCTTATGTGGTGTAGATACATTAGCATTAGAAAGTATGGTTGCTGGTGCAGATGGTTGGGTTGCTGGATTGGTAGCCGCTTATCCGGCAGAAACTGTGGCAATCTATAAATTAGTAAAAGCTGGTAATATTGAAGAAGCTTTAAGAATCTACAGATGGTTTATGCCATTATTAGAATTGGACATCTCTCCGCAATTAGTACAAAATATCAAATTGGCTGAAGTTGCAACTGGTTTAGGAACCGAGTATGTAAGAGCACCAAGATTAGTATTACAGGGAGCAGAAAGAGAACGAGTTCAGGGAATTATTGATGCCGCAATGGCGGTAAGGCCAGAATTAGTAGAATACAAATCTTTATAAATCAAGAAAACAGAAAGCATGATTACAGGAAAAAATTATATTGGTGAGGAGCTTTCCAGTAAAGGTGATGTTACCTTTAAAACTTTTGATCCAAAAGAAAATAAAGAAACTGCTGCTATTTTTACCGAGGCAACAACACAAGAGGTTGATGCGGCAGTAGAAAAAGCCGCCGCCGCTTTTAAAGTGTACAAACAAAAATCTGATGCTGAAAAAGCTAGATTTTTAGAAGCAATTGCTGAGGAATTAGAGGCAAATGCTGAAGCTTTAAAAGAAATTTACAGAGCAGAATCCGGCTTGCCAGAAGGACGTTCTAATGGAGAATTTGCTAGAACTTGTAACCAGTTACGAGCTTTTGCCGAAATGCTGAAAGAAGGGAGTTGGGTAGAAGCCATTATTAGCAATCCTGAAGGAAAACCTGATATTCGAAGAATGCAGGTGCCTTTTGGGCCGGTAGCTGTTTTTGGAGCAAGTAATTTCCCATTTGCATTTTCTACTGCTGGTGGGGATACTGCCAGTGCATTGGCATCGGGTTCTCCGGTTATCGTAAAATCTCATCCATTACATGCTGGTACAGGAGAATTGGTTGCTGAAGCGATTATTAAAGCCGCTAAGAAAACCGGAATGCCAGATGGCGTTTTCTCTAACTTAAACTCTAAAGGAATTGAAGTAGGTGAGTGGCTGGTAAAACATCCAAAAATAAAAGCGGTTGGATTTACCGGAAGTTATAAAGCAGGAACTGCGCTTACTAAATTAGCTGCAGATCGCCCAGAGCCTATCCCGGTTTACGCAGAAATGGGAAGTATTAATCCTGTTTTGGCTTTACCATCTGCTTTAAAAGCTAAAGGAGATTTTTGGGCCGAGCAATATGCAGGTTCGATCACTGCTGGATGTGGACAATTTTGTACAAATCCCGGACTAATTTTAGGAATAGAGAGCGCTGCTTTAGATAGTTTTGTTGAAAAATTAGGTGAGAATTTATCGAATCTTGCCCCTTCAGTAATGTTGAGTCCTGGGATTCAAAATCAATACGAAGCTTCAAAATCTGAAGTTTTAGAACAGGAAGGCTATAATGAAGTAAGCAAATACGATGGTGAAGTTGCGCCAAACTTTGGTAGACAGCAGGTAATCACCGTTTCTGGTGCTAATTTCCTTCAGAATAAAAACTTTCATAAAGAAGTATTTGGGCCTTTTTCAGTAGTTGTAAAATGTAAAGATAAAACCGAATTGGCCGAAGTGCTTCAGCAATTAGAAGGACAGCTAACCGGTACGGTATTAAATTCCGAAGAAAAAGAATTAAGTGAATTTGCAACGATTATCGACACTTTAACCGATACTGTAGGTAGAATTATCTATAACAGTGTACCAACAGGGGTAGAAGTTTGTGCGGCAATGACGCATGGTGGGCCATTCCCGGCAACTTCTAATGCTAAATTTACTTCAGTAGGATTAACAGCGGTACAACGATGGGTGCGTCCGGTTTCTTTCCAGGACTGGCCACAGACATTGCTTCCGCAGGCGTTAAAAGATGAAAATCCTTTAGGCATTTTGCGTAATATCAATAATAAATACACAACAGATAGCTTATAGACTTTAATGGCAAGAAAAACTTTTTTTTGTGTTGATGCCCATACTTGTGGGAATCCGGTAAGAGTGGTTGCTGGTGGCGGCCCATTTATCGAAGGAAAGAACATGAGTGAAAAGCGTCAGAATTTTATGCGGGAATACGATTGGATTCGTCGTGGTTTGATGTTCGAACCACGCGGTCATGATATGATGAGCGGAAGCATTTTGTTTCCGCCTTCAGATCCCCAAAATGACTGCGGAATTCTTTTTATAGAAACCAGTGGATGCCTGCCAATGTGCGGGCACGGTACGATTGGTACCGTAACGGTTGCTATCGAAGAAGGTTTGGTTTCTCCTAAAAATCCAGGAACGCTAAGGCTAGAAACTCCGGCGGGACTCGTAAAAGTGAGTTATGTTCAGGAAGGAAAAAAAGTAAAGTCGGTTAAGATCGTTAATATCAAATCGTATTTAGCGAAAGAAGATATCATTGTAGATAGCGATGTTCTTGGTGATTTAAAAGTTGATGTTGCGTACGGTGGTAATTTTTATGCTATTGTAGAAGTTCAGGAAAACTTTAAAGGTTTAGAGCATTATCAGGCTAGTGAATTAATTACGTGGAGCAGGGAATTAAGAAGTAAATTAAACCAAGCTCACGAATTTATTCATCCAGAAGATCCTACGATACATGGTTTAAGTCATATGCAATGGACAGGTGCAGTGATAGATGAAACTTCTACAGCGCGTAATGCTGTTTTTTATGGCGATAAAGCTATAGATCGTTCACCATGCGGTACAGGAACTTCAGCAAGAATGGCGCATTGGTATGCAAAAGGTAAGTTGAAAAAAGGCGATCTTTTTGTACATGAAAGTATTATTGGTAGTAAGTTTATTGGAAGAATAGAAGAAGAGACAGAATTAGGCGGTAAAAAAGCTATTGTGCCAAGTATAGAAGGTTGGGCAATGGTTACCGGTTATAATAATATCGTTATCGATGATGACGATCCTTATGCTCACGGATTTCAGGTACTTTAAAATTTAGATTATGAAGAGAGTTGCAATTATTGGTGGAGGAATTACTGGTTTATGCTCGGCTTATTATTTGGTAAAAGCCGGCCACGATGTTACCATAGTAGATAAAGGTAATATTACAGATGGCGCTTCTTTTATTAACGCCGGTTATGTGACTCCCAGTCATTTTGTGCCAATTGCAGAACCTGGAATGATTAACCAGGGAATTAAGTGGATGTTCAATAATTCTAGTCCGTTTTATATAAAACCGCGCTGGGATATGGATTTCTTCAAATGGTCCTGGTATTTCAAGAAATCTTCAACGAAACAAAAAGTAGCGAAAGCTATTCCTGTGCTTAAGGAATTAAATGAAAAAAGTAGAGACCTTTACGCTGAGATGTTAGAATCTTTAGATTTTGATTTTCACATGGAGCGTAAAGGTCTTCTTATGGTTTATAAAAGTGCGAAGAACGAAGAGCACGAAGCTAAACTTGCTGAAAAAGGAAAAGAATTAGGTCTGGATGTTAGTGTTTTGGATAAAAAGGCCTTGCATGATCTGGAACCTCAGTTTAGCGAGGATGTAATTGGCGGAGTTCATTATGAATGTGATGCGCATAGCACTCCTAATCTATTTATGAAAAATTTAAAAAAGTGGTTAGAAGATAAAGGAGTAAATTTTGTTTTAGAGGAAACGGTTACCGGTTTAGAAGTAGATGGAAGAACCATTAAGGCTATTTCTACGGAAAAAAATACAATCGAAGCAGATGAATTTATTCTGGCTGCCGGAAGTTGGACATTTCCTCTAGCTAAAAAATTAGGTCTTAATATTCCTATCCAACCCGGTAAAGGTTATAGCATGAATATTACCAGGGAGACCAATATTACTTTGCCGGCTATTCTTACTGAAGCTAAAGTAGCGGTAACGCCAATGCAAGATTTTACCAGGTTTGCCGGAACAATGGAATTATCTGGCGATAACAATACTATTTTACCAAACAGGGTTGAAGCAATTGCGCACGCGGCTTCTAATTATTATTCGGGATTCACATTAACTGCTGAAGAAAAACAATCGGCCACGAGTGGATTACGACCGGTTTCACCAGATGGTTTACCGTTTATCGGAAAATCTTCAAAATTCAAAAACCTTAGCGTTGCAGCCGGACACGCCATGATGGGGTGGAGCCTGGGCCCAATTACCGGAAAATTAATTTCAGAAATTGTTGATGCCAATCATACTTCAGTTCTATTGGAGCCATTTGATTTAGAGCGTTTCTAAATTAGACTACACTAATATTCATAAAAATCAGCCAAGTTGGCTGATTTTTTTATTTAATAAATAGTATTTACTAAATAATTTAATATGTGTGTATACTTTGTTAATATAGTATCATTTTATGATAACTTTATCTTAAAAAATAATTAAGTCTAGTTGTAGTTTTACATTATCATTATTGAATTTTATTTTGATAATTGATGATTTAAATTCATCAAAAAACATTAAAACTAGTGTGTATGTTTAAAAAAAGACAATTTTATTTAAAAGATAGTTTAAACCCTAAAATATCGGTTTTATCACTATTCTTAATGCTTATAATTTCACAAACTTTATTTGCTCAATCATCAGTAAACGGGATGGTTAAGGATGAAAAAGGAGTACCGATACCTGGTGTATCTATTAAAGAAAAAGATACAAATAATGGTACTGTCACTAATTTTGATGGTGAATTTAATTTAAATACAACATCTGATGATGCTATTCTTGTTTTTAGTTTTATAGGATATGCAAAAAAAGAAGTTAGTGTCACTAAAACTGAATCTAGGCTAGAAGTTACTTTAAAAGAAGATTTACAATCACTTAATGAAGTTGTTGTAATTGGTTATGGAAAACAAGATAAAAGCCAGGTGACTAGTGCAGTTGCTAGTGTTTCTGAGAAAGAATTTAACCCTGGAAAAATTCAAGATGCAGCTGAACTTGTTAAAGGGAAAGTTGCGGGTTTAGTAGTCAGTAATAGCTCTGGAAATCCTAATAACGAATCGAATATCATGTTGCGGGGTGTAACTACATTAAATGGTAGTACAAGTCCGCTTATCCTCATAGATGGAGTTCCTGGAGATTTAACAATGGTTGCTCCAGAAAATATATCTTCAGTAGACGTGCTTAAAGACGCTAGTGCCGCAGCTATTTACGGAACTCGTGGTGCAAATGGAGTAATTCTTATTACCACAAAATCCGGTACTTTCGACCGTAAAACAAGTGTAGTTTATGATGGTTTTGTATCGGTATCCGATTTTTATAAAGAAGCTGATTTTATGACTCCGGAAGATATTCGTAACGGATTAACTTCTTATAGTGATGGAGGCTTTGAAACAGATTGGTTGGATAAGATTTCACAAACAGGATTTATGCATAATCATGCTCTAACTATTAATGGAGGATCAGAGCTTACATCTTATTCAGGAAACATTTCCTATCGATATGAAGAAGGAACAATTAAAAAATCGAATAACGATCAATTACGATTACAGCTTAATTTAGAACAATATCTTTTAAAAGATATTTTAAAAGTCGGGTTTAAAATCTTTTCTGAGCAGCGTAAAAGAACCCCTAATAATATTGAGGATACCGGAATAAGCAATGTTTATCGTCAAGCAATTATTCGTAATCCAACTTCACCTATTTACGATGAAAACGGCGATTATTTTGAAGAATTTGGGCGGTACCAATATTTCAATCCTGTAGCGATGAATAACGAGTTAATTGGAGATCGTGAATTACGCAGAACCAATATTACTGGTAATGTTACCTTTGAACCAATAAAAAACTGGGTAACTAATCTTCTAATCGCAAAAAACTTAGCGGCCACCGATATTTCTACCTATAGTACTTCCAGATATTATTCATCTAAAACTACCGGATTTAGTGGTAGTGCTTATAAAAGTTATGAGAAAAAAGAAGATAAATTTTTGGAACTTACTACCAATTACGAATTCGATATTAATACTAGTCATCGTTTTAGTGCATTAGCAGGATATAGTTACAGTTATTTTAGTACGAGTAACTTTTATGCCAGCAATTCAGATTTTCCTACAGATGGCTATCTCTATAATAATATAGGAGTTGGTTCTAGGCTGAATGAAGGTAATGCCGGAATGGGTAGTGGAAAAATTGACTCTCGTTTAATAGGGTTTTTTGGAAGAATTCAATATGGGTACGACAATCGATTTAATTTGCTTGCGAGTATTCGTAGAGAGGGTTCATCCCAATTTGGTGATAATCACAAATGGGGGCTTTTCCCATCAGTATCTGCGGGCTGGACACTTAGTAATGAAGAATTCTTAACTTCTGCCAACTGGATGAATAATTTAAAGATTAGAGCAGGTTATGGGGTAACTGGGCAACGACCTAATGATAATTATCTTTCTCTAACAACTTATAATTATGATAGTGATTACGGAAATTTTGTAAATGAAAATGGTGAATGGGTTGCTGGTTTAATGGTCACCCAAAATCCTAATCCAGATTTAAAATGGGAACGAACTTCAGAAATTAACCTAGGGCTTGATTTTTCTTTCTTGAACAATCGTTTAAGTGGTTCTTTAGATATGTATAGAAAGGATACCGATGATTTATTATATTCATATAATGTGCCATTACCCCCAAATATTTACGCACAAACATTAGCGAATGTTGGTTCAATTAGAAATCAAGGATTTGAACTTATGATTAATGCGCTTCCTGTAACCAACGATGATTTTTCTTGGGAAACCACAGTTACAATAACGCATAATGATAATGAACTTTTAAGCTTATCAAATGATTTATATGAAACAGAGGATTACTTAGATGTTGCTTATGCAGGGGATCCGGTAAATGTTCCTACACATAGAGTTGAGGTAGGCCAGGCAATAGGAAATTTTTGGGGATTAAAATCTGTAGGAGTAACAGAGAATGGATTATTCTTGGTAGAAGACCCAAATACCGGTGAAGCTATACCGTATTCCACAAGTTTGAATACAAACGAATATCGCCAGTATCTTGGTAATGGTTTCCCTACTGTTTATATGGGATGGACGAATACTTTTAGGTATAAAAATTTCGATTTAACTGCATTAATTAGCGGTCAGTTTGGTTTCGATATTTTGAATACACAACGAATGTTTTACGAAAATAACTCGATCCAATATAATCGTTTAAAATCTGCTGCAGAACCCGTTTATGGAGAACGTCCATTATCTGGAGCTCAAGCTCAGGCTTTTGTAAGTCATTATTTAGAGAAAGGAGATTTTGTGAAATTGGATAATATCACGCTGGGTTATAATTTCAAAATTGAAAAAATATCAAATTATATTTCGAATATTCGCCTATACTGTTCTGCTAAAAACTTTTTAACAATTACAGACTATAGCGGAATGGATCCTGAATTGGATAATAGAGATTTTTATGCTGCCGGGAATGACTTTAGGGATAAATACCCTACAATCAAATCGTTCACAATAGGTACCAAATTAAACTTCTAAAAAAGACATCATGAATATATTCAAACATAAATTAATAAAGTTAACAGGTGTAGCTGTTTTTTTCTTGGCATCATTTTCCTGTACAGATCTTTCTGAAGATACACATAGTATTTTAACAAACGAGGATATCGATTTTAATAACGAACAGGATATTTCTAGATTAACGGGATATGTATATAATCATTTACGCTATACATATTGGGAGTGGAATGGACTATTCGATATTCAGGAAGAGTCTTCAGACTTGATTATGACACCTTTACGTATAGGAGTAGGTTGGGGAGATCTTTATATTTCGATGCATAAACATGATTTCAATTCCAATATAGGTCACTTAAGTACAATTTGGGATAATGCTTATTCAGGTATTGGTTATGCCAATACAATTCTGGATCTTCCAGAAATTCAAGAAAATCCATTACAAAGCGCCCGACTTCGAACCATGCGTGCATTGTACTATTATATTTTATTCGATTTGTTTAGAAATGTGCCCTTAGAAACGACCCAGCTGGTAGAAAGTGGTTATCTGCCAGAGCAAGCCAGTCCAGAAGAAGTTTTTGATTTTGTAGTATCAGAGCTTAATGCTGTGAAAGAAGATTTAGGAACGGAAAAAATTTATGGATATCCTAATAAATATGCAGCTGAAATGATTCTGGCAAAAATGTATTTAAATCATAATGCGTGGTTTAACGATTATGATAATACTGAATACTTTGAACTCGCTTTAGAACAGGTGAATGATATAATTAATAACGGAGGATATTCTTTATCAGCTAATTATAAAGACAATTTTAAAGCTAGCTTGGCAGGAAATAACGAAATTATTTTTGCCATTCCACTAGATTACACCTATGCTAATGCAAATTATCTTGTAAATAAAGCACTTACCAGTGAAGGAGCTAAAGCTTTTGGTTATGATGGAGCACCATGGAATGGTAGCTGTGCAATACCTCAGTTTATAGATACTTATCATGAAAATGATTCCCGCTTAGATGATACTTGGGCTTATGGCCAACAATATGATTATTATAGTGGAGAGCCTTTAAAAATGAATGCTGATGATCAGGGAGAAGTAAATTTAGTGTATACCAAAAGAGTGCATTCTATCGATAATCCAGGAGCTTATATGATGGAAGGTTATCGTTTTGTGAAAAATGAAATTGTACCGGGTGTCGATGGAACTTATGGTGATGATGTACCATTCTTTAGGCTGGCAGATGCTATGTTTATAAAAGCAGAGTGTTTATTAAGGTTAAATAGAGATCAGTCTGAAGCGGCACGTTTGGTTAGTGAAGTACGTGCTCGTGCTTTTGAAGATGAAAATGAGGCTATTCGAACTGTGCAAGATTTAACTGGAGGTAGTATTTATGATTACGGACACAGAGAATATACTAGTGAAGGTGCAACCAATTACAGTGATTTAGTAGCTACTTATGAAGGTGGTACCGATATAGAATTTGGTGGCTTACTAGATGATTTAGCTTGGGAATTTGTTGGAGAACATCATCGAAGACAAGATCTTATAAGGTTTAGGTTATCAGGATCTAATACTAATGTTTATAACGGAAAATCTTGGTTTTGTAAAGATGCTGAACCAGGGGCAGATTATAAAAATGTGTTCCCAATTTTTCAAACTTTCTTAGATGCTAACCCAAACCTGCAACAAAACCCGGGATATTAAAAAATTAGCCTTTATTAATTTGTTGAGTTTTAAACCAGCAAAGTGTATCTCCACTTTGTTGGTTTCTCTATTATCTTTCAATCATGATACAATAATTATTATTTAATCACCTAGATTATGGTATAAGGTCAATATTGTATTATAAACAGCTACTATTGGTCGAAGTTTTTATAATTACTTCTATTATATTTAAAACATGAGAATATTTGAAACAAAATATATATCCTTTTTTTTGTTTGCAATTGTAGTGCAGCAACTATTCGCACAGGGAACGGTAGAAGATTATAAAAGAGCAGAATCTCTGGATACTCTTTTTAGAAATAAAGTTTTTAATACGCCAAACAGCTTTAACTGGTTAAACGACAAAGAGTTTTGGTATAAAAATAACACAAAAGCAGGTAGTGAATATGTTTTTGTAAATGCTGAAACACAAGAACAAAAATCAGCTTTTGATCATCAAAAATTAGCAGCAGCACTTTCAGAAAAATTAGATAAGGAAATTGAAAGTTTTAAAATCGATATTTCTAATCTAAAATTCGATGAAAATAAATCGAATTTAGAATTTCAGTTAGATACCATAAAATATAATATAGATCTTGCAGGTTACGAGATTAGTGCGATCGAAAATGTTCCTAGTAGAAAACGGGACAGAGGATACTGGGGGAGAAGAGGAAATGAAAGAGAAGGCGATCCTGCACCATCGCCAGATAAAAAATATACCGCATTTATAAAGAATTCTAATCTTTATATAAAAGACAATAAAACAAAAGAAGAAACACAATTAAGTTTTGACGGTACAAAAGGGTTCTTTTATGCTGCAAATATTATCTGGTCGCCAAATAGCAAAAAGATTGTTGCTTATAAAGTAAGACCGGGCGAAAAACATGATATCTATTTTGTAGAATCCAGACCAGACGATCAGCTTCAACCAAAATTACATACCAGAGATTACACAAAACCGGGAGATGAGCTGGATTTTAAGAGTCCGCAACTTTTTGATGTGGCTTCTCAAAAGCATATTCCGGTATCTACAGATCTTTTTAATGCTCAATTTTCATTATACAATTATCAATGGAAAGACGACAGTTCTTCGTTTACATTCGAGTTCAATCAGCGTGGTCACCAGGCATACCGAGTAATTAAAGTTGATGCGAAAACAGGAAAGACTACAGCTATAATCGATGAAACCAGCTCAACTTTTATCGATTATAGCGGTAAAAAGTATCGCCATGATGTAAAAGGAAAAGATGAAATTATCTGGGCTTCAGAACGTGATGGATACAATCATCTTTATCTTTACGATAGTAACACCGGGAAGGTTAAAAATCAAATAACTTCAGGAAATTGGCCGGTTAGAGAAGTTGTAGAAGTTGATGACGAAAATCGTCAAGTTTACTTCACGGCCAGCGGTTTGGATAAAGGGCAGGATCCTTATTTGATCCATTATTGCCGAATTGATTTCGACGGAAAGAATTTTACCCGATTTACTTCTGAAAACGGAAACCATAAAGTGACTTTTTCTCCAGATAAAGAATATTATGTAGATCAATATTCCAGAGTAGATATGCCGGCGGTAACTGTTCTGAAAAAAACAGGTAAGAAAATGCCAATATTAGCTTTAGAAGAAGGAGATATTACAGCATTAGAAAAAACAGGCTGGAAACAACCTGAAGTTTTTACCGCAAAGGGTAGAGACCAAAAAACTGATATTTGGGGAATTATTGTAAGACCTACCAATTTTGATCCTTCAAAAACATATCCAATCATCGAATATATTTATGCGGGTCCGCACGATTCTTTTGTTCCGAAGGAATTCAGTAGTTATTATTGGGCGTTAAGCTCTTTAGCTGAGCTTGGATTTATCGTGGTACAAATCGACGGGATGGGAACTTCTAACCGATCTAAAGCCTTTCACGATGTATGTTGGCAGAATTTAAAAGACGCCGGCTTCCCAGATCGTAAACTATGGATTACCGCTGCGGCTGAAAAATATCCTTATATGGATGCCGATAAAGTGGGTATTCGCGGTACTTCTGCCGGTGGGCAAAGTGCTGGTGCTGCTTTGGTTTTTAATTCAGATTTTTATGATGTTGCCGTCGCTTCCTGTGGCTGTCATGATAATCGAATGGATAAGATCTGGTGGAACGAGCAATGGATGGGATATCCAATAGGGCCACACTATGCTGCAAATTCAAATATCGAAAATGCCGCCCAACTGCAGGGGGATTTAATGCTTATCGTTGGGGAACTAGATGATAATGTAGATCCTGCATCGACTATGCAATTTGCAGATGCCTTGATAAAAGCCAATAAAGATTTTGATTTGGTGGTTTTACCGGGAGAGAATCATACTTCAGGTGGTGTTTTTGGCGAACGAAAAAGAAGAGACTTTTTCGTGAAGCATTTATTAGAGGTAGATCCGCCATCATGGGATAAGGTTTACAACTAATGCACTAAGAATCGTAGAAACAAGCTTAATTTTTTATACCGAAAGATCTATAATATGAAATTGCACAAAATTATCACTTGTTTTATTTGCGTTATGATCGCAGGATTACTTGAAGTCCGCGCTCAGGGTGATCAAATTCTTGACGGAATTGGAGAAACAGGTTTAATTGCCCGCTATGTTTTTGAAAAAGATGCCAAAGACTGGTCTCGTAACAACCTGCACGCAACGATTAAAGGTGACGCGAAATTTGTAAAAGACGAGTTATTTAAAAATGTGCTGTCACTTTCAGGAGATGCATATATTTCTCTACCATCTTCCGCATTAAACAATGTTGAGTCGGTTAGTATGGTGGGATGGGTCAAGTTAAATTCGACAGATATTGACCAAATTCTTTTTGACTTCGGAAAAAATAAAAATACACATGCGTATTTAGCGCCTTTCGGAATTGGAGAAACGAAAGATTTCACAGCTGAAGTTGCTAAAAATTCAAGCAAAAAATACACATTATCGAGTTCAGTAGCTGAAGTTTCAAAAGATCGTTGGTCGCATTTGGTTTTGGTGATCGATGTTCCTTCCAAAACTATAAAAACCTATATCAACGGCGTTCAGGTAAGTTTAGAAGAAAAAATTGACCTTGAATTATCTGATGTTTTTAACGTAGAATCTGGCGAAGAAAACAAATTATATATTGGTCGATCTATTGCTGAAGACAAGCCTGCTTTAGACGCCAGTATTCATGATTTTAGAATTTATAGAATAGGACTTACCGATAATCAGGTAAAAGGAATTTTTGAAAATGCCTTTAAAAAGCGTGATGGTGTGGTAAACGAACGTAAAGAACCTCAGGACAATCTTCCGGAATTTTCAAGAACTTCTCCGCAATTGTACAATGAGTTTTTAACTTCCGTAGAAGATATTGAAATACAAACCGCAGTAGGCGTTTTACCAAGACTACCAAGAACACTAGAAGGAACTTATAAAAATGGCTTAAAAGGACCAAAAGTAAAAGTAACCTGGCCAGCACCAACAGATAATAGCGAAGTTTTAAAAACCGGAACCTATACCGTAACTGGAAGCGTAGCCGGAACAGATTTAAAACCAAAAGCGACCGTTAATGTTGTGCAAATTATTGCTGCTGAAAAACCATCTAGAGCCTTAGAAGCTTTTGGTTTAGACGCGGTAAACTTAGATGCTAATGCTAATGGCCAAAACACCAAATTCATTGAAAATCGTGATAAATTTATAAATACACTGGCAGAAACCGATCCCGATTCGTTTTTGTATATGTTTAGAAATGCATTTGGACAAGAGCAAACGGCGGGAGCAAAACCTCTTGGCGTTTGGGATACGCAGGAAACGAAATTACGAGGCCATGCTTCGGGCCATTATTTAACGGCAATTGCACAAGCTTACGCAAGCACAGGTTACGATAAGGAATTGCAGCAAAACTTTGCCGATAAAATGAAGTATATGGTAAATACTTTATACGATTTATCGCAAATGTCTGGAAAAGCTGCCGAGCAAGGTGGCGAATTCAACGCCGATCCAACTACGGTTCCTATGGGACCAGGAAAAGAAATTTACAGCTCCGATCTTAGTGAAGAAGGTATCCGTACCGATTATTGGAACTGGGGAGAAGGATTTATTAGTGCCTATCCACCAGATCAATTTATTATGCTTGAAAAAGGAGCTGTTTACGGAACTGAAGAAACAAAGATTTGGGCACCTTACTATACGCTTCATAAAATCCTTGCCGGATTAATGGATATCTATGAAGTAAGCGGAAACAAAAAAGCTTTAGCGGTTGCTGAAGGAATGGGAGACTGGGTGTATGCTCGTCTTAGTGAGTTACCAACCGAAATCCTTATTAGCATGTGGAATCGCTACATCGCTGGTGAGTTTGGGGGAATGAACGAAGCTATGGCGCGTTTATATAGAATCACAGGAAAAGATGCTTATTTAGAAACTGCCCGTCTTTTTGATAATATCAAAGTATTTTTTGGGGACGCCAATCATTCTCACGGTTTAGCCAAAAACGTAGATACTTTTAGAGGATTACATGCTAATCAACATATCCCGCAGATCGTTGGTGCGTTGGAAATGTATCGTGATTCAGATCAACCGGAATATTTTAATGTGGCCGATAACTTTTGGGTAAAAGCTACTAAGGATTATATGTACAGTATTGGTGGAGTTGCCGGAGCCAGAAATCCTGCAAATGCCGAATGTTTTATCGCGCAACCGGGAACTTTATACGAAAATGGTTTATCTGCCGGTGGGCAAAACGAAACCTGTGCAACTTATAATATGCTAAAACTTACTCGTAATTTATTTCTTTACGAGCAGCGCCCGGAACTTATGGATTATTACGAACGCGGATTGTATAATCATATCTTAGCTTCCGTAGCCGAAGATTCTCCAGCAAACACGTATCATGTTCCGTTGCGCCCAGGTTCCAAAAAAAGTTTTGGAAACCCTGATATGACTGGTTTTACCTGTTGTAACGGTACAGCTTTAGAGAGCAGTACAAAACTTCAGAATTCGATCTATTTTAAAGGAGCAGATAACAAATCTTTATACGTGAATCTTTACGTGCCATCTACTTTACATTGGCATGAGGAGAAAATAAAAGTAACTCAGGAAACTAATTTCCCTAAAGAAGATCGTACCAAATTAACGATTAAAGGTAAAGGGAAGTTTGATCTTAAATTACGTGTGCCAGGTTGGGCTACCAAAGGATTTGTCGTTAAAATCAACGGTAAAGAAGAAAGCGTAGAAGCTACACCGGGAACTTATTTAACCCTAAGTAGAAAGTGGAAAGATGGTGATACGGTAGCATTAAAAATGCCTTTTGGGTTCCATTTAGATCCTGTGATGGATCAGCAAAATATCGCAAGTTTATTTTATGGTCCTATTTTATTAGCAGCGCAGGAAGACGAACCAAGAACTGAATGGCGTAAAGTAAATTTTGATGCTGAAAATATTGGAGCAACAATTAAAGGAAATCCAGAAGAGCTTATTTTCGAGATCGATGGCGTGATTTACAAACCATTTTATGATACCTACGGAAGACATTCTGTATATCTGGATGTAGATCTTGATTAATGTTTTTATCAGAATTCTAAATTCTCAAATCTAATATCTCAGATCCTATTATGAAGAAATTATTAAGTTGTCTTTTCCTATTTATAAGTATTTCAACCAGCATTTATGCTAATGAAATGATCGATGTGATTAACACATTTAAAGCCGATAAATTTGCGCTAAGACGTACTTATAATATTCGTGAATCTATGGAATATTACGAACGTTACCACCAGTTTTATGCAAATTGGCAGACCAAATTAAAGGACATTGATTTTAATGGATTATCGAAAGATGGAAAAGCAGATTATGTGCTTTTAAGAAACTTGATCGAAAAAGAAGAATATCTGCTTAATCAGGATTACGAAGCTTTTAAAGAAGTTGCTTCTGTAGTTGATTTTGCAGATGATCTATACGATTTTATTAAGCAACGAAGAAGAGGAACTCAGCCAGATGCAAAAGCTTTAGCGATGACTTTTAATGATGCTGAAAAAAAGATTGCAGAAAAAATAAAAGCGCTTAAAATCAACGAATTCGAAGATTGGTTGAAGGCTGAAAAAGCTGCTGCGATCATTTCGTCACTTCATCTTGGTTTGGGAGAAGCTTATAAGTTCTATTATAATTACGATCCAGATTTTACCTGGTGGATGAAAACACCGTATGCTTCTTTAGATAAAAAGTTGAAGGAATATGCTGATTTTTTAAAAGAAAACTATTCAAAAGAAAGTCAAAAAGACGATGGAAGCGGAATTATTGGGAAACCAGTGGGGAGAAAAACACTCATCAAAAATCTCGAATACGAGTTTATACCATACACGCCGGAAGAATTGATCGAAACTGCCGAAAGTCAGTTTGCATGGTGTAAAGGTGAAATGATCAAAGCGGCAAAGGAAATGGGCTATGGAGACGATTGGAAAGCGGCTTTAGAACATGTAAAAAATACGTATGTAGCGCCAGGAAAGCAGCCGGAAGCGATCAATACTTTATACGATTATTCAGTAGATTTTATTGCAGAGCGCGATTTAATTACTATTCCCAAATTGGCAAAAGAAACCTGGGGAATGATCATGATGACGCCAGAAAGACAAAAAGTGAATCCGTTTTTTACCGGTGGCTGGGAAATTAGTATTTCGTATCCAACAGAAGGAATGGAGCACGAAGATAAATTAATGAGTATGAGGGGTAATAATCCAAACTTCTCATTTCCTACTGTTCAGCACGAATTACACCCGGGACATAATCTTCAATTTTATATGAACCAGCGAAATAAACCTTATCGTAGTTCATTTGATACTCCTTTTTGGATGGAAGGTTGGGCACTTTACTGGGAAATCATTTTATGGAATAAAGAATTCCCACGTACTCCGGAAGAAAAAATGGGAATGCTTTTTTGGAGAATTCACCGTTGTGCACGTATTATTTTCTCTTTAAAATACCAGTTGGGAGAATGGACTCCGCAGCAATGTATAGACATGTTAGTAGACGAAGTAGGGCACGAATATGCTAATGCCGAAGCTGAAGTTCGCCGATCTTTTGCAACATCGTACACCCCGCCATTATATCAATTAGCATATATGATTGGAGGACTTCAGTTTTATGCGTTACGTAATGAACTTTTAGAAAAGGGATGGACAGAAAAGCAATTTCACGATCGGGTGATGCAGGAAAATATAATGCCGGTTGCTATACTTCGATTATTGCTAGAAGATAAAAATATATCAAAAAATTATAAAGCAAACTGGAAATTCTCAACCGATTTTAACTAAGCCGAAACATCTAAACATACCGCTAATTCAAACCCAACAAATGAAATACATAAATATCCTTTTTCTCTTGATTATGGTCTGTTCACTCGGAGCATGTGAAAAGGAAAAAAATAAAAATTTATTATCTCCGGCAAAAAATGCAAATGTAAAAGAAAGCGGCTGGCAATACGAGCAATGGAGCGCACCGGCTCATTATATAAATGTAGCTTCAGATCAATACAATTCGCAGGTACTTATGTTATCTTCAGATACCTTAACTGCTGAGCGTTGGTTTAAAAAAATTGATGTAAAACCTTTTGCAACCTATAAAGTAACTGGTTTCGTAAAAACTGAAGGTGTAGAAGGAGAAAATGAGCATGGTGGTGCCGGATTACGACTTGGAAAATTTGAATTTACAGGGGATACTATTTTTAAAGGAGATACCGATTGGACAAAAGTCGAAATGGAATTCTCTACAGAAATGGACGACAGTTTTATGCTAGAGTTTTTACTTGGAAAAAAAGGGCAGGCAAAAGGAAAGATCTATTTTGATAATTTTCAGTTAGAAGAAATTTCAGCTAAAGAATTAAAACCAGAAATCAGCATAAATTTAGACGAAAAATTAGATCCTATGTCGCCATATATCTATGGGCAGTTTATAGAGCACATGGGAAAATCTATTTACGGCGGTATGTGGGCAGAAATGCTGGACGATCGTAAGTTTTACTATGTTCCCGGCACCAAATTATCGCCTTGGGAAACCGCTGTAGACACCAATTTGGTTAGCATCGATAGCTCTTATGCATATTCACGGGGAAAATTACCGGTATACCAGGTAGAAAATAATTTAAGCTTAAAACAACAAAAGTTAGCGCTTGTTTCTGATAAAACTTATGATGGGCGATTGGTTTTTAAAGGAAATGGTATTAAAAAAGTTACTGTTGCATTAAACGGAAACAAGGAGAGTTTTGAAGTTTCAGGAACTGATTTTCAGAAAATAGCTTTTAAGTTTTCTTCGGAAGAAACCAGTGATAATGGAAGTTTAGAGATCACTTTTGAAGGAGCTGGGAAATTAACATTAGCGGCTGTTTCTTTAATGCCGAGCGATAATATTAAGGGATACCGCGCTGAAGTGATCGAGCTAATGAAACAATTAGACGCGCCAATTTACAGATGGCCCGGTGGAAATTTTGTTTCGGGTTACGACTGGAAAGATGGGATTGGCGATCCTGATAAACGCCCAACCAAATTTGAAAGAGCCTGGAATGGTTTAGAATACAATGATGTTGGGGTACACGAATTTATGGCACTTTGTGAGATTTTAGACACCAAAGCCAATATTGCGGTTAACACCGGTCTTGGTACTGCTGAACTTGCTGCGAATGAGGTTGAATATTTTAACGGAGCTGTTTCTACAAAAATGGGCCAATGGAGAGCTAAGAATGGCCACCCAGAACCTTACCATGTAAAACTTTGGGCAGTAGGAAACGAGATGTTTGGTGATTGGCAATTAGGGCACATGCCTATCGAAGATTACGTAAAAAAGCATAATAAAGTGGCTAAAGCCATGTGGGAAGTAGATCCCGATATCGATCTGATCGCCGTGGGTTATCCTGGGAAATGGAATGATATGATGTATGAGAACAGTGCAGCGTATATGACTTATATAAGTGAGCATTTTTATAAACAAAACTGGCATGCCGGTGGTTTATTAACCCACGTAAACCAGATGCCAGAAGTGATCTCGGCTGTGGCTGAAGAGCATCGAAGAGCACGCAAGGAAATTCCAGGAATAGCCGAGAAGAATATCAAAATTGCTATGGATGAGTGGAATTACTGGTACGGACCACATGTGTATGGTTTATTAGGTACACGCTATTTTTTAAGGGACGCTTTGGGTATCGCTGCAGGATTGAATGAATTCTCTCGTCAGTCGGATATTTATTATATGGCGAATTATGCACAAACCGTAAATGTAATTGGCGCGATAAAAACCACCAAAACAGATGCCTGGTTAGAAGGCACGGGACTGGTGTTAAAATTATACCGTAAAGAGTTTGGTACGCAGCCGTTTGAATTTACCGGATCGCCAGAACCTTTAGATGTTTCAGCTACGTTAACAGAAGATGGTGAATATCTTACCATTTCAGTAGTAAACGCTACGCATGCGTCGCAATCTTTAAAATTAGACGGAATTTCAGAAAGCATAGCAACTTCAGGAGAATCATTTATTATTTCAGGAGAAAATGATATGGTTTATAATGATGAAGAAAATAAAGAGCGGATAAATATTACTGAAGCTGATATAAAAATTTCAGAAAACACTATTGAAATTCCGAAGGAAAGCGCAGGAATCTATAAGTTTAAAGTGAATAAGTAAGTCGGCAGAAAAATTATTTTTCTGACGAAATAAACATTAAAAATAGAAATCAGGATTAGCCATTTTTGGATGTAATTCTTGAGAATTGAGTAAAAAATGAACATGAAAACTAAATTACAGACATTGCTTTTATTGTTTTTGATAACGATAACGGCAAGTGCACAGCAGGAATCTACCTATTGGGACAACCTTAAAGATCGGGAATCTACACTTGGGATCGAAGAAGGTTTTAATGAATTAAAAACCGATGAATTTACACTAAAACTGGTAAACGCCTCACAAACCGTAGCGGGCTTATACCCAAATTCAGATCCAGATTTCGATTTTACTCCGGGTGAACGTATCGAAATTCGTGATAAAGACGGTATCTATTATATTGGCGATTTAAACTTCAGAATAAAAGAAGAAGATGGCGAATGGAAGTCTTTTTCTACGGCTAAGCATCGTAAAAAAGTAGAAGCTTTATCGTTGTCTGGTAATGTTTTAGCAGCATCCGATTTAAGTAATACTTTAGGTAAGGAAAATCCACTTAACATTAAAAGATACTATGAGGAAAAGGACGGTGGTTTGGTTTTACGTTTTGAAATTACAAACCCAACAAACAAATCTGTTGAAATTGGTGCTTTAGGAACGCCAATGGCTTTTAATAACATTTTAGAAGGAAAGCATTTGGATGAAACGCATGCCGATAATGTATTTTTTGACCCATATATAGGTAACGATGCCGGCTATTTAGAAGTAAAACATCTTACGGGAGAAGGCGAAGCTTTATTAGTGTTACCAGAAAGCAATATGCCATTTGAAGCGTATCGACCATTAAATGACGATCCTAGTAATAGAAGTATTGTGTTTGAAGGTGTTCACGAATGGATGGCGCTTAGTAAAGCTTATGCTGAAAAAGAGTGGAAAGATAAAGACCAGTGGAATAAACCAACTTCTTTAAGTCTTGGAGCAGGAGAAACGCAGAATTTCGCTTTGAAAATTGTATTAGCGTCTAGTATTAAAGAAATTCAGGATAAATTAATCGAAGAGAAGAGACCGGTAGTCGTTGGTGTGCCAGGTTATGTGTTGCCAATGGATGTAGACGGAAAATTATTCCTTAATTATCCAGAAGCTGTAGAAGACATTTTGGTAGAACCAAAAGGAGCAATTACTATTACCGAAATTGGAAAAAAAGGTGCCGGATTTACCGAATATCAGATAAAAGGAAATATTTGGGGTAGAAGCCGTGTAACGGTAACTTATAAAGATGGTTTAGAACAAACGATCAATTATAAAGTGATTAAGCCAGAAACCGAAGTTGTCGATGATTTTGGACATTTCTTGATGACCGAACAATGGTTTGATCAGCCTGATGAATTCTTTGGGAGAACAAACTCGGTGATCTCTTATGATTACGAAGATAAAAAGCAAATCACTCAGGACAGTCGTGCATGGGTAGCCGGATTAAGTGATGAAGGTGGTGCTGGTAGCTGGTTAGGAGCCATGATGAAGCAACTAATTCAGCCAGAAAAAGCAGAGATCGAAAAACTGGAATTGTTTATTGATGAAACACTTTGGGGTGGCATTCAGTATGATGAAGGAAAAAGAAAATACGGAGTGAAAAAAAGTGTTTTCTTTTACGAGCCAGATTCGTTACCAAAAGGAACTTATAATGATTCCATAAATTACGGTACATGGGCTGCATGGAATAAAGAAGGAGCAGACGACCCCGGAAGATCTTATAACTATCCTCACGTTGCAGCCGCTTATTGGGTAATGTATCGTTTATCGAGATATCACAAAGGATTGGTAAACAATCACGATTGGAAATGGTATTTAGAACAGGCGTATCATACCTCGGTTACGATGCCAGAATTAGCGCCTTGGTATGCTGTTTTTGGACAAATGGAAGGAACAGTGTTCTTGAACATCCTAAAAGATCTACAAGCGGAAGGATTAACCGAGATGGCGACTACTTTAGAAGCTTCGATGAAGAAAAGAGCCGATCACTGGAAGTCTCTTAATTATCCATTTGGTAGTGAAATGCCTTGGGATTCTACCGGTCAGGAAGAAGTATTTATGTGGAGTGATTATTTTGGGTATCAGCAAAAGGCAAACGTTACTTTAAATGCGATCTTGGCGTACATGCCAACTATGCCGCACTGGGCGTATAACGGTAACGCACGTAGATATTGGGATTTCCTTTACGGAGGTAAATTATCCAGAGTAGAACGCCAAATTCATCATTACGGCTCTGGTTTAAATGCGA
Organism: Zunongwangia sp. HGR-M22; assembly: GCF_027594425.1. Classification (NCBI taxonomy): domain Bacteria; kingdom Pseudomonadati; phylum Bacteroidota; class Flavobacteriia; order Flavobacteriales; family Flavobacteriaceae; genus Zunongwangia; species Zunongwangia sp. HGR-M22. Next base: position 2,102,729 of record NZ_CP115159.1, on the reverse strand, counting down.
TTCCTGTGTTGAAAGCGTATAGAAATAATCCAGATTTTTATTTATTGAAAGTTGGCTATGGCGGAACTTTAGGAGCGATCTCTAATATCACAAAAGACGGATTTGGATCTGCAGCTTTCCACTCGTATCCATCTACTATGAGAATCGATTATTTATCTGGTGATTATGGATCTAACTTCTTTGGTTATGCAATCAATTCGGCTACTTACATTACCGATAATGCAGATTTTGGATGGCTTTCGTTTGGTGGAAATATCGAGAAAGTTGACGATAAAATAAAGGTAATCCTTACCACCGCTGCTAAAAGTAAAATTTATTTTGAACCAAAGGAGTTATGGCTAACGCTAGACGCTGGTACTTTTAAAGAATTGATTTATGATACCTCTTCAGGAGAAATAGAATTGGTTTTAAAAGAAAAAACAGCGGATAGCCCGGAAGCATATTTGAGATCCAACAAAGAACTTGATCTACAATTTGATAAAATGAACGGATCTTATAAAATTCCGTTAACTAAGAAGCCAAAAACGATAATTTTGAAATAATATATATTATTTTAAAATCGTTTTTGAGTGTGAATTTCACATATAGAGAGGCCCGTTGGGGCCTCTTTTTTTGATTGAAATTATCGATTTTAGATGCTGATTTTTTTCTTTCAATAAATAATACTATATATTTTCATTGGCTGTTTTTTTATAACGTTTATGCAACTCAGCTTTAAACAAAAGCATACATTAGTTTGTATACGTTTTGATTTTGTGATCAAAAGAAAAGTTTTTTAAAGACTGTGCGAGTGTTCAATTCTTTTAGGGAAATATATTGGGTCGAAACTATCATAATTTCTCGAATTTAAATTAGCATTGATAAAATTGGAAAGCATAGTATATTTGAAACAAAAAAAATATAGTTTGGAAGGAGTAATCCATTTTAAAAAAGACTGCGCAATGATGAAATCAAGATATTTGTTGAGCGCTTTATTATGCTTGTTTTATTTCAATTTTACTTATTCACAGATGAGGAAACCGGAATCTACAAATATTTTCCAGATTAACAATACAACTGTTTACGGGCAGTCCATAGATAATCAAACTCGCTGTGTACATTGGCATAGTACGCTAGATGTAATAGCTATTAAATTTAAATGTTGTGATAGGTACTATCCTTGCTTTTCTTGCCATGAAGAAGCAACGAATCATGGACATGAGGTATGGCCAAAAGATGAGTTTTCTGAAAAAGCTATCCTATGCGGTGTTTGTGGCCACGAACTTAGTATAACCGAATACATGGAATCGGGAAATAACTGCCCAGTCTGTAATGCCAGTTTTAATCCTGGATGTAATAATCATTACCATTTATATTTTGAAACTGACGATGTTCAAGAAACTAAAAGTAGCTGAAGCCTTTAAATTATAAAATTTTGCGGCTTTTAGTTTAGATTGAAATTAGGATCGATAAAATTAGAAACCACGTTTTTAGGGATTTTGTAAAATCCACTTTATACTCTTTGAATCCGGATAAACAGTATCAAGGCTTATTTATATAAAAGTACTTCCAACAAAATAGCTATTTCAGCATAGTTTAAAATCTAATTCTCTTTCTTTTTACCACCAAATAACCGTTTAAAAAAGCCTTTTTTCTCCTTCTCTTTTTTCTCTTCTACCGGTTTGTCCATATCTATTTCTTGGGCATCATCTTTTTTGCTGCCAAAAAGCTTTTTAAGGAAACTGTCTTCTTTTGTTTGTTCACAGTCTAAAAGTTCGGCAACTTCGCTTGATGGTCTTTTAAAACGAGCGTTAGTAATCTCATTGAAATAAGAATCGGCATTCATTTTTTGCATCATTCTTCCAAAAATTGGTAAAGCGGAATTAGCTCCCTGTCCAATCCTTGTATTTCTAAAACCAATACGATGATCGTCACTTCCTACCCAGGTTACCGTAAGAAGATTTGGCGTAAGCCCAACAAACCAGCCATCTTTGTTGTTTTGGGTAGTTCCGGTTTTTCCGGCGATATCATTATTTAATCCATAAGTATAACGCAGTCGGGTAGCGGTTCCTTCATTTACCGTTGCCTGCATCATATTGATCATAATTTGTCTCGTTTCTTCGGAATAAGCCTGTTCTTTAGGACTTTTTGATTTGAATTCTGCCAATAGATTTCCAGATCCATCTTCAATTTTGGTTATATAATACGGTTTTGAAGGTCGCCCTTGGTTTGCAAAGCTTGTATAGGCTTCTGTAAGTTCTTCCATATTCAATTCCGCAGTACCAAGGACAATCGACGGAACTTCAGGAAGATCTGAAGTTATTCCCATTTGATGTGCTTTTTTAATCACATTTGCGATTCCCGCGTCTAATAAAACTTTCACGGCAATGGTATTCATAGAATGGCTTAGTGCATATTTCATGCTGTAATTCATACCCTCCTCATCTTCTTCTGCTGAAGCATTTGTAGGCTTCCATCCATCTTTATAGGTTACGGCGCGACCAGAATAATAGGTACAAGGCTCAATACCTTTATCAATAGCTGTTGTATACACAATAGGTTTAAACGTTGAACCCACCTGCCGTTTACTTTGCGATACATGATCGTATTGAAAATATCTAAAATCTACTCCACCAACCCAGGCTTTTACAGCTCCATCTTTTGGATCTACAGAAAGTAAGCCTGAATTTAGGAATTTTAAATAGTGTTGGATGCTATCTATTGTGCTTGCTTGCCTGGTCACGGTTCCTTCATATTCAAAGAGTTCCATTTGCTTTTTCTTCTGAAGTTCTTTCATGATCTCTTCTTCAGAAAATCCATCTTCTTTTAAATTTTTATAAGCTTTAGAACGATGGATCGCATCCTTTAGAATAGCGTTGTTGGTTAACCAAGGGGCGCGGCTTCCGTAGGAATCTTCATGTTCTTGCTGTAAACTTGCCATATGTTCTTTCATAGCAGCTTCAGCAATACTTTGCAATTTGTAATCTAAAGTTGTGTGAACAATGAGTCCGTCTCTATAAATATTATATTTCTCACCATCTTTGTTTTTAATCGTATCCAGAACCTGACTCAGATCTTTTCTAATTTGTTCTCTAAAATAGGGAGCAAGACCTTTTTTATTACTATAATTTTTGTAATTCAGTTTTAGATCTTTTTTTATGTAGTTCTCTTTTTGTCCTTCAGTGATATATCCATATTTTTCCATTTGTGTTAGCACCACATCACGACGTAGTCTACTACGCTCAGGGAAAATTCTAGGATTATATCGATGCGAAGCCTTCAGCATTCCCACTAAAACAGCTGCTTCTTCAACATTAAGATCATTAACATGTTTTCCAAAAAACTTCATTGAAGCACTTTCAATTCCGTAGGTATTATCACTAAAAGGAACTGTATTGAAATAAAGCGTAATTATTTCTTCTTTGCTGTAAATATCTTCAATACGCTTGGCCATAATGCCTTCCTGAAATTTATTCACTACAATGCCAAGCGCTCCGTAATCTTTTCTTCCGTAGATATTTTTAGCCAGTTGAAGTGTTATTGTGCTACCACCGCCAGAACTCTCGTCCTGCAAAAGAATAGATTTAAAAAATACGCGTCCTAAACTACGATTATCGATTCCATTATGTTCGTAAAACCTAACGTCTTCAGTAGCGATTAAGGCCTCGATTAAATGCTTGGGAAGGTCTTTAAATTGAATAGGCTGCCGATCAAAAATATAGAATTTCCCAATTAATTTTCCATCATTAGAAAGTATTTGAGTGGCTTTATTTTGCTGTAATTGGCTAAGTTCTTCTTTAGAAGGGATTTTGCCCCACATCCCAAAATAAATACTTGTGAAAAATAATATGAATAGAACAAATAAACCTAGAAATATTCGTAAAGCCCATTTTAAAATGGGAGATTTTTTAAGTCTGGAAAGCATAAAATTGAAATAATTAGCTGCAAAGAAACAAAGTCTTAGAATATTAACTTTTGATTTTAAGGTAATTTTAAACAAGTAATTTACAATGCTTGCATGTATTTGGCTTCAAAGTATTCGCAATATCAATTTAAATATGAAAGAATAGTTAAGATTAGGCGATTTCCGAGCAAATTTTAGTAAGTTCTTTCAAAACAAATTATGAGAAATTTTGAAAGGATTTGGTATGCCTGCTACGGCTCTAATTTAATGGAGGATCGTTTTCTTTGCTATGTTGCTGGTGGAACTCCAAAAGGTGCGAAAAGAACATATGTTGGCTGTGAAGATAAAGCATTACCAAAAGCAAATAAATCTTTTATTATAAATCATGAACTATATTTTGCTAAAAGCTCCAGAACTTGGAGTGGCGGGGCCGCAGCTTTTATTAAGCCCAATGAGGATAAAACTGCAAAAACATACGGGAAGGTCTATAGTATATCTAAAGGCCAGTTTGTAGATCTGGTAAAACAAGAAATCGCTTTTGGAGGGGATTTGTCTATCGATTTTGAAAAGGTAATAAAACAAGGATATTTAGATGTGGCCACCGATGTTTGGTATGACCGAATTCTATTTTTAGGATTTCATGATGAGATGCCCGTTTTCAGTTTTACAAACGCTAAGTTTATGAGCGAGGAACTCAATGCCCCACATCCTTTCTATTTAGAAAAAATTATCTTAGGACTTCGGGAAACTTATCAGTTCACTTCTGTTGAAATTTTGAAATATTTAGAAAATAAAGTTGGATTGAAGGGAACATCTGTCGCAAAAGAATTGGAAAATTTGGTAGAGAAAATTTAGCTGCGTTATAGCTATGGGATAAATAGGAGCTTTAATATAATTGCTGTTATGTCTTTTTTTATCAAAGTTTTAAAAGGTGAAAAGTATACTTTTGTTTTAAGCTTTCTATCTTTGTTAAATTCCTAATTTATCAACAATAAATCTAGGATAGATAAGCGATAATTGAATTATAAAATTTCTATTGATCGAAATAAATAATTCAAGTAAGAACTATTAAATATTTGTATATAAACCTAATACAGCTGTGGCAGGTAATCGAAATCTTCAGCAATAAATATTATTCTGGATAATTTCAAAATAGCCTATACCTTTAATAAATACAGAGATTAAGAAAAAGTATATGAGTAAAATTGCAGCAGTCATTGTAATTGGGATTTTAGGATTGGTAGCCTTTATCTATTTTACGATGGATTTTCCTTTTAGTTTGGAAAGAAAAGATTTTGAGGAAGAATATGAAATTGAGCAAAAATGGGATCTGCCCAATCGATTAGAAGAAATATCTGGGATGGATTTTGTGGACGACGAACGTATGGCCGCAATACAAGACGAAGAAGGAATTATTTTTATCTATAATCTTCTTTCTAAAAAAATTGAACAGGAAATAAAATTTGGTAAATCTGGTGATTACGAAGGACTTGCTTTAATTGGGAATAATGCTTATGTATTGCGCAGTGATGGTGTAATATTTGAAGTACAGCACTATCTAGATGAAAATAAAAAAGTTACTAAACACGAAACGTTTATAAAAGCAAAGCATAATGCTGAAGGATTGTGTGCCGATTTAAAAAATAACCGATTGTTAATCGCCGTAAAAGATCGTGATCCACTTAGCAATAATACAAAGGGTATTTATGCTTTTGATCTTGAAACTAAAAAATTACTGCAAACCCCGGCGTATGCTATAGATCTTGAAGATCCCATATTTTCTGATGTTAAAAGAAAAAATAAATTGATGGTTATGATGCCATCTGAAGTAAATATTAATCCAGTTACCGGAGAGATTTATATAACCGACGGTAGAAATCCTAAATTATTGGTTTTATCGCCTAATGGAGATTCTAAAAAACTTTATTTGTTAAAGCGTGAAAAGTTTTATCAGCCAGAGGGTATTGCTTTCAAAAAGAACGGGGAGCTTTTCATTTCAAATGAAGGTCATAGTGATCCAGCAAATATTCTTAGAGTAAATCTAAACTAATTTATGAAAGATGAAATAAAATCGACTTCGGTTAGTAAGAGTAAAACACCCTTGTATGTATCACTAGCACTTGTTGCCGCTATAGTGGCATCTTATTTTTTGGTTCCTTCTGTGCAGGATTTTATGGATGAAGCTTGGAGAGTGCTTACTAGCGGAGACGAGAAAAAAATAAGTAATTGGGTAGAGAGATTTGGCTGGTTTGGACCTTTGATGCTAATATTAGCCATGATCGTTCAGATGTTTTTGATTGTAATACCGTCAGTTGCTTTAATGGTTGTTTCTATTATTGCCTATGGCCCAATTTGGGGTAGTTTAATTGTTTTTGTGGCCGTTTTCTTAGCAAGTAGCATTGGGTATATTATTGGCCGTTATTTTGGTCCTGTAATCGTTGAGAAATTAATAGGAGAGAAGAATGAGCAAAAAATAGCCGATTTTATTGACGATTATGGTTTTTGGGCCGTAATTGTTACAAGATTAAATCCGTTTCTGTCTAATGATGCTATTAGTTTTGTAGGCGGAATTTTAAAAATGACCTATTGGAAATTTATAGGAGCAACACTGGTTGGCATTGCGCCTTTAACCATTTTTATAGCTGTTTTAGGTAGAAGTACAGATCAGTTAAAATCTGGTTTATTGTGGGGATCTCTGGTAAGTTTAGCGCTCTTTGGATTATACGTTTTTTGGGACAAAAAGAAACGAAATAAAGATTAAGGTTCTCAGCATTTTATAATTTCTTCGGAAATAAAAATCGTTATTCTAATTGCACAATATTGAATTAGAATAACGATTTTTAAAATTTTCGAGATTTTATGCCTTTTGAATTTCTTTAGCTACCTCTTCAACTTCATCTAAAACACGCAATAAATTTTCTCCCCAAAGTTTTGCAATTTCTTTTTTAGAATAACCTCTTTTCACCAATTCTAAAGTTACATTGAAAGTTTCAGAGGCATCATCCCAACCATCAATTCCGCCGCCACCATCAAAATCTGAGCTAATTCCTACTTGATCGATTCCAACTTTTTCAACCAAATAATCAATATGATCTACGAAATCTGAAACGTTCACCGGGCTTATGGTTTGTTTTAATGCTTCAACTTCCTCTTCAGAATCTGCTACTAGCTTTTTATATTTTTCGATATAAGATTCTCTTTCGGTTTCATCAAGTTCACGAACTTCTCCCCAAGAAAGTATTTCGAAGCCCATTTTTTCAGCTTTATCTTCATATACTTTATTCTTAGCGTCACCAAAAGCTTTATCTTTTTCAGTATTTATATAAGAACTAAATGCGACGGTTTGGATCACGCCACCATGTTCATTAAAAAGTTCCAGTAGCTCATCATCCAAATTTCTACTATGATCGCACAATGCTCTGGCAGAAGAATGTGAAGCGATTAACGGTGCCTTAGAAAGTTCAAACATTTGCTTGATCGCTTCTTTTGAAGGATGTGAAACATCAATCATAATGCCTAATCGATTCATTTCTTTAAGTACTTCTTTCCCCAAATCACTTAATCCATTGTTCAACCATACATTATCAGCTTCTCCTGTGTTCGAATCGCTTAATTGACTATGCCCATTATGAGCCAAAGACATATATCGTGCTCCTAAATCGTAAAATTTTTCAACATTTTTGATATCGGTACCGATAGGATAGCCGTTTTCTACACCGATCATGGCTACTTTCTTACCTTCTTTTACCAGTTTTCTTACTTCTTTTGAAGTTGTAGCCAAACCTATTTTATCTGGAGCTATTTCTTCTGTTAGCTTATGTATCGCGTTAAACTTCGCCATCGCGTTATCATACGCCTTTTTATATCCTTCCGCATCTAAATCACCTTGCCCTGTATACACAATCAGCCAAGAAACATCCATACCACCTTCTTCCATCTTTGGAAGATTTACTTGAGTGTCTAAATTCTCTGTATAATTATGATCGTGGGTAAAATTATTGACACTAAAGTCGTTGTGCGTATCGATGGTAATTACTTTCTCATGAATTTTTCTTGCTTTTTCAACTAACTTTTCATTTTCGCTGTTTTGAGCGAAACCTACCTGCGCAAATAGTAGCGCAAAAAGGCCAATTTGTCTTATTTTCATGTATTTAATTTATGGTTAAGATTGGTAAAATAGGAATTAATTTTTGAACTGAAAGGTAGAATATTGAATAGAAAAATTTGATCCATTATTTTAAGAAAACCTAAAAATAACTCTTCTTTTTTTGAATTCTCAACGTACTTTTGCAAGCAGAATTTAAATTCAGATGCTGAAACAACTTTTAGCGATTTTAATTTTAGTTTCTCTTGCTTACCGCCCGGTTTTCCAAATCGGAGAGATTTCTTATTACCAATTTAATCTGGATTATATTATTGAGAATTACTGTGTAAATCAAGATCAGCCGGCACTTAATTGCAATGGGAAATGTTATCTAATGCAGCAGCTGAATCAATCTAACAAAACGGAGAAAGCAAATACTTCAGCCAGAATCGCCAATTCTTTTCTTCCTCTATATCTAGAAATTCCAAGGCATATTTATTTTAGCCAATTAGAGCTATTCAAGGTAAATAAAAAGATTGTTTTTTATAAACATTTTATTTCCAATCCATATTACAGAAGAATAGAACATCCCCCAAGTTGTAGTTAATTTTTTACTGAAGATGCAAGCTTCAAGTTTATGAGTTTGCAATAAAAGTAGCGGCACCTGGGACCCAAAACTTGCAGTGACTTATCTGTTACAAGGACAAATTTTATCTTTTGGTTCTCAAGTAAACGGAGTATTAAGATTGGGCAAAAATGATCATGATTATCGCTTTGGGAATCAATTAATATGGAATAACTGGATTACTGCTAAACTTTTAAATTCATTTAGTGTTTCGGGAAGGATAGAAGCTAAAACAGTAGGAAAGATTGATGGTTGTTATGCAGATTTAAATCCAATGATGGTAACAACCGCAAATACGCAAAATCAGGGTGGAAAATATATAAATTCGGCTTTTGGAGCTAATTTTTATATCCCTCAGGGAAGATTGAAAAATGTAAGAATAGGTGTTGAATATGCTTTTCCATTATATCAGGATTTAAACGGAATTCAACTTAAAAATGATGACAGCTGGACTTTAGGCTTGCAGTATTCTTTTCACTAAAATAAAAAGAATTTAATATCAAAAAGCACCTTTAAACTTTCGTTTTAAGGTGGCTTTTTATTTGAAGAAAAATCTATATATTCTCAAAATTTTATGATTTTCTATTATTTTTTCAGCTACATTTGATTGATTATTTCTTATAATAAATGAATAAATTTTTAATAGTAAATCAGCCTGAAAAGTGGCCGGTTAAACTTGAAAATGTACATATTATATCTTCTCAGGATTATCTAACCAATCCTAAATATGCTAAGATAAAAAACGCACGTATTTTCAATCTCTCCAAAAATTACAATTATCAATCTAGAGGGTATTACGTTTCTCTTTTAGCTGAAGCAAGAGGCCATTTGGCTATTCCCACAGTGAAAAATCTTGTAGATTTAAGAGAGCCGAAATTGGTGAAAGTAATTTCTGAAGAATTTGATGATGTGATTCAAAAATCACTAAAATCTATCAAATCTCAGGAATTTGTGCTTAGTATTTATTTTGGACAAAATGTAGCTCAAAAATATAAGGAAGTAAGTTCACTTTTCTTTAGACATTTTCAGATTCCATTTTTACAAGTAAAGTTCAGTTTTAGTAATAAGTGGAATATTAAAAGTATAAAAGCTTTATCTGAATCTGAAATCCCAGAAGATCACTTAGAAAGTATGTACTTTTTTGCCAGTGATTACTTTTCTAAAAAAAGGTATGATACTGTAAAACCGCAGCAGTATGATTACGATTTGGCTATTCTTGTGCAAAAAGACGATCCGGCACCGCCTAGTAATGCCAAAGCATTAAAGAAATTTGCAGAAGTTGCCGAGAAGATGAATTTTTATGTTGAATTTCTTTCCCCAAAAGACTTATCAAGATTATCCTCTTTTGATGCCCTTTTTATAAGACAAAGCACCGAAGTTCACAATGAAGCTTATGCATTTGCTAGAAAAGCACAACAGGAAGGCATCGCTATTATCGATTATCCAGATGCCATTTTAAAATGTTGCAATAAAGTATTTATGGCAGAAGCTTTACAAAATGCTGGAATATTGACGCCAAAAACCATGATTATTCATAAAGAGAATAAAGATGCTATTTTGGCTGAAATTGGTTTACCGGTAGTCTTAAAATCTCCAGATTCCACATTTAGTTTTGGCGTTAAAAAAGCAAAGACCGAAGAAGAATACCACGAGCTTGTAACTAAAATGCTTAAAGAATCTGAGCTTATCATTGCACAACAATTTACACCTTCAGATTACGATTGGAGAATCGGTGTTTTAGATGGAAAAGCTTTTTATGCCTGTCGATATTATATGGCAAAAGGACACTGGCAAATATACAACTGGAATGCTAAAAATAAACACGATCAAGATGGCAATGCAGATACGATGGCCTTAGAAGAAGTTCCAGAAAAAATATTAGATTTAGCATTACGCTCTACTAAATTGATGGGAGAAGGGCTCTACGGAATTGATATTAAGGAAATTAATGGAGAAGCTATGGTGATCGAAATTAATGATAATCCAAATATCGATTTTGGTGTAGAGGATCGTTTTTATGGCGAAGAAGTGTATAAGTTAATCATCACGGCCTTAAAAAACAGGCTAGAGAAAAAATAATATGGGATATCATATTTTCGAAGTTTACGGAATAGAATTGGAATATATGCTGGTAGATCGCCAGCTAAAAATTGTGCCGATCACTGATAAACTTTTTATCGAAAAAACAGGAAATCTAACTTCTGATGTTGCTAATGGTAAAATTGAATGGAGTAACGAGTTAGTAGCTCATGTGGTAGAGTTAAAAACAGCTGTACCAATTTCTAATATTGAAAATTTAGATAAATTATTTGCCGAAAATGTTTCTGAGATCAATAAGCTTTTAGAGGCTTTAGATGCTCAATTGTTGCCTACAGCTGCACATCCGCTAATGAATCCCTTAAAGGAAACTAAATTATGGGAACACGATAATAATGATATTTATGAGCTGTACAACCAAATTTTTGATTGTAGTGGTCATGGATGGAGCAATGTACAAAGCATGCATATAAATCTGCCATTTGCAGATGATGCTGAATTTGAAAAATTGCACGCTGGGATACGAATTTTATTACCAATTATCCCGGCGATTAGTGCGTCCTCACCAATATTCGAAGGACAATTAACCGGTTTTATGGATAGCCGTATGGAAGTTTATAAAACCAACCAAAAAGAAATACCAGAGATGGCCGGGAAAGTAATTCCAGAGTGTCTTTATAATAAAGAAGAATATCACCGAGGGATTTTTGAACCTATAAAAAAAGCCATTAAGGCTCATGATAAAAATGGAATCCTAGAACATCATTTTCTAAATTCTAGAGGAGCAATCGCAAGATTTGATCGTGGTGCCATAGAAATTAGGGTGATCGATTTACAGGAATGCCCCAAAGCAGACATCGCAATTGCAGTTTTTATTATAGAGACTTTAAAAGTTTTGGTAAACGAAGATTTTATTTCTCTAGCAGATCAGAAAAGTTGGAAAGAGGACGATTTGCTCAAAATCCTGAATGAGGCTATAAAAGATGCTGAACGAGGTGTGATAAGCAATATTGCTTATCTTAAAATTTTTGGATTGACGGAAACTTCAGAAATTGGTGATGTGTGGAAGAATATATATGAAAGAGTTAAAGATAACATTTCTGAAAAACATCAGCAATCAATCGAATACATTATTCAGAAAGGATCACTTGCCAATCGAATTATAGGTGGTTTAAGAGGGAATTATTCCGAAGAAAATATAGGTAAAGTATATGCCGATATCGCCAAATGTCTTGCTAAAAATGAGCTCTACAAACCTTGAAACTAATACTTAGTTGCGAGCATGCCAGTAATGTATTGCCGCAAAAATTTGCTTACTTAAAGAACGACCAAGATTTGGTTTGGACAACACATCGCGCTTACGATCCTGGAGCGTTCAGATTATTTCAGGAGCTATTAGAAATTTCAGATTTCAGTTTTACCTATAAATTTAGCCGATTATTGATCGAGCCAAACCGCTCTTTGCATCATCCCAACTTATTTTCCGAATATTCTAAATCTTTGGCTAAGCAAGAAAAAAGGGATCTCATCAATTTATATTATTTAACATATAGAAATAAAGTTGAGAAATGTATTTCAGAATTAATTAAAGTTGGAGAGCAAGTCGTACATATTTCGGTACATAGTTTTACACCAATTCTTAATGGGATAGAGCGAAATACTGATTTGGGTTTGTTGTACGATCCATCTCGTAAAGCTGAAAAAAAGTTTGCTCAAATCTGGAAACTTAATTTAGCTAAAGAGTTGGATATTAAAATTAGGTTCAATTATCCTTATTTGGGAAAGGCAGATGGTTTTACAACGTATCTCCGTCGTAAATTTCCCAAGAATTACATTGGGATAGAGTTGGAGGTGAATCAAAAATTGGCAAAAAGAAATACTTTTCCTAAATCTTTAATGTTCGAAATAAAAAATAGTTTGAAGGCAAGTTTGTAGGAAACTTCTAATTATTTTTCAAGTTATTTTAAGCGCTATAATTAGCATAAAAAAAGTCCGGGAAATTATCCGGACTTTTTTTGCATTATATTTTAAATCTTACTTTAAAAGTTTAGCATCTAAAGTAATCTCTGTATCAAGTAATTTTGAAAGAGGACATTTTTCTTTCGCATTATTAGCGATTTCAAGGAACTTCTCTTCAGAAATATTTGGAACTTTACCTTCTAAAATAAGATGTGATTTAGAAACAACTCCGTCTTTGAAAGTGATTTCACTTTTTGTTTCTAAAGATTCAGCAGGAAAATCCTCTTCAGCTAAAAAAGCTGATAATTGCATGGTAAAACATCCAGAATGTGCTGCACCTATTAATTCTTCGGGATTTGTTCCTTTTCCGTCTTCAAATCTGGTTTTGTACGAATATTGAGTTTCGTTAAGTACACCACTCTCTGTAGATAAATTACCTTTACCTTCTTTTAATGTTCCTTTCCAAACTGCGCTCGCTTTTCTTATCATAATAATTTTTTGTTTTTAGTTTGAAATAAAGATACAATCTATAAAAGCTGCTGGAAAGAATTTTATAAAAAGCTTAAGTCTTGAAGGCAGGGATTTAATAGTATTTTTTGAAATCGAAATGAATTGCATAAAAAAATCCCTTTTTGAATTGACCAAAAAGGGATTTTTTATAATTGTTGTGGTAGATTGCTTATTTGATCTCTACTACCTCAAGATCAAATACTAAATCTTTCCCTGCTAATGGGTGATTCCCATCTACAACAATAGAATCTTCTTTTACTTCTTTTACCACTAGGTTCATTTCGCGACCGTCTGGAGTTTTAGAAACAAGTCCCATACCTACTTTAGGCTCAAGATCTTCTGGAAGTTGGCTTTTTTCAACTTCTTGAACTAGTTCTTCTCTTGGCTCTCCGTAAGCTTCTTCTTTAGGGATATTTATAGTTTTCTTTTCGTTAACTTCCATATCTAAAAGTCCTTTTTCGAATCCAGGAATTAATTGCCCCTGTCCCATAGTAAATTCGATTGGTTCTCCGCGATCTACAGAGCTATCGAATACTTGGCCATCGGTTAATTTTCCTGTGTAATGAACTTTTACAGTGTCATCTTGCTTTACTTGACTCATAAATTTGTTTTTCAAAGATTAATTAAGGCCTACTTCTTGGTTTCAGCCAATTAAGTTTGCAAAGTTACAGCTCTCAAATGCACTCACAACTATATTGCTATTTAATTCGGTTTACTTGGTAATTTCTTAACAAACTTTAGCTTTTATTTATTTTGGATATCGAAAGAGCTGCAAAACAGATAGATATACTCAAATTAATTCATAATCTTATTTAATATTCTTCAATTCTGAACACTATTTTTAGTAGATTGATAACTAAGTGCCCGTTTCAGTAATGATACAGAATTGGATGAATTTTGAGTTCATTACCTTATAAACTTGATTTAAGAAGTATAAATCTGAATTTAAGGTAGCTTTTAACGATAAACAGAAATTATTTATATTGAACCTCATTAGGTCTCAATTTAGATATTAAAATGAACTCTATTTCCATTTCAATAAAAACGTGTTGTCAATTTCTATTTTTAAGTTTAGGGCTCTTTGCTTGTAATTCTTCAGATAAAAAAGTAACTGATAAGTCTACTGAAAATTGGGATACAATTAAAGTAACGGTTTCTGCTTTTAACTCAGTTCAATATCAAACAGCAGGATCAAATCCCAATTTAGCCGCATGGGGCGATACGCTAAAACCCGGTATGAATGCGGTTGCCATTTCCAGAGATCTTATAGGATTGGGAATAAACCATAATGATGAGATCAAAATCGCCGGCTTAGATTCTATTTTTGTCGTGAAGGATAAAATGCATTACCGCTGGAAAAAGCGCGTAGATATTTATATGGGAAATGATATAGAAAGGGCGAAAAATTTTGGAAAAAAGAAACTCGAGATTTATTACAAAAAACCAGAAGATAGTACGAAAGCTGAAGTTGCTTCAGAATAAATTCAGTTTTGAAAATGGATTGTAATTGATTAATTTTCGCTACTTACTTTTCAAATATTTCAGAAATTTATATGAAATACTACCTATTCCTTTTATCAGTGTTTTTTACTACTATAACTAGCGCCAAAACTTTTCAGGATTCTACAAAATCTACTCCTGAAGTTTACAAAATAGGAGTGCAGCTTACTGCACCCTTTGTGACTCAAAAACCAAATGGTAATTTTGATGGCTTAAGCATTAAAAGCTGGAATTTAGTTAACGAAAATTTAGATTACAAATTTGAATATAAAACCTACGAAAGTTTGGCCGCGCTGTTAAATGCGGTAGAAAGTGGAGAAGTAGATTTTAGTATAAATCCTATTACGGTTACCGATAACCGTATGGAGCGAATGGATTTTTCTCAGCCTTATTTTATATCACATACAGGTGTAGCAAAAAAGAAAGAATCTCAGGTGTTTAATATCCTGAAGAATTTATGGAGTTGGGAGTTTATTTCAGCAATATTAGCATTATTAGGCACGATTTTTATTTTCGGCTTTTTAGTGTGGATTTTCGAAAGAAAAAAGAATGCCGAAGAATTTGGTGGCGGTAAAGGAAGAGGGCTGTTAGAGGGCTTTTGGTGGAGTGCTGTAACGATGACTACCGTTGGATATGGGGATAAATCGCCTAGAACTACTGGTGGTAGAATTGTTGGGCTAATTTGGATGTTTATGGCCATTATCATTATCTCTAGTCTTACAGCAAGTATTGCATCTTCCTTAACGGTAAAAAGTATTAATGATGAGATTAGCGGAATTTCAGATTTAAATAGATTTAACGTAGGAACAGTTGTGAGCAGTAGTGCAGCAGAGCTTTTAGATCTTTACGACGTGAAGTCTAAAAAATTAAATAGCGTTAATGATGGAATAGAATTAATACGAAATGATGATTTGGATCTGCTAGTTTACGACGAACCGATATTGCGTTACACAATAGAACAAATGGAAGTGGGGAAAGATATTGAAGTTTTAGAGCAAACGTTAAAAAAGGATTATTACAGTTATGCATTTCCTAAAAATTCAGATTTGGTAAAAATTATAAATCCTGCTTTGGTAAGAATGCTTAAGAGTATGGAGTGGGAAAATCTTATCAAAGAATATAAATGAAAAAACTAGGTCTATCTATAAAGAGATTTTCCTTAAACTCAACCGTAATTAAGTTTGTAAAAATATAACACTAATTACGGCATTGTATTTTGAAATCCTTACTTATTTTTAAGAATAATTTACATTTTTATCCAAATTGAAAACTAAAAGTTTTATTTAACTTTGCAAAGTTTTCAACAAAAACGATTGAGAAAATAATACTCATTTTAATATTATTTAAAAAACTAAGATGCAAATTAGAGATAAAGAGGATAATAAATCTGAAGATTACATTCTACAAAAAAATAAAAAGACAAAGTTTGGGGCAACTTTTATCGCTATTGTAATAATAATTATTATTGCTGCAGTTGCTATGACGGGTGTGTATTTTGATTACTGGTAGAATCTAACTACTTCTTGATCTCATTTAAAAGTAGAAAAGCTTTGTTAACATATTCGCGCTCTAAAAATAGCGCAAAATAGTTAGAAGTAGAAATCATTTCGAAAACAGGAATTCCTTCATAAGCTAATAATTTGAAGATATAGAAATAAAGTCCTACAGATTGACTACTATTGTTTGGTAAAGCAATAGTGATCGAAGATAATTCTTCTTTAATAGTAACCCTTACTTCATTTTTAAAATAATCTTCAACCAAATCGGTTAAAGAAGATGAAACTAAAATGTTACTTTCCTGATAATTGCTCGAGTAGTTTAGGTAGACACCCGTTTGATCTTTTACAGCATCTAATAATCTTGATTTGTTGGCAATAATAGTTTTAGAATTTAGAAAAGTATATTCTGTTATTCCAGATCTCACGATTATATCGCCCAATTCGCGTAAACTGTTTTTATTAATTTTTGTTCGCTTGGGGGCATAGCGCCGTAATGCCATAATTATACTACCTGTTTTAACAGGTTTACGCATTTCTTTCTCAACTTCAGGTCTTAAATCTTCTGCAAGTCCGCTAAAATTTATGATATCTCTCGCGATAGCATCGTCCAAAAATGGTTGATGCCGTATTATATCATGTACGCAGGTAGTTATCGTTTTCATTGTTAATTATTACACATTTTGTACAAATGTATATAAAATGAATCATTTTTTTTAATTCCTGTTGCTATCATTTTAATTATGCATCATCAAAAGTATAGCAATGAAAGTTTTAAAATTTGGTGGTACATCAGTTGGTACTCCTCAAAGTATTCAGAATGTAAAAAATATCGCTCTAGGTGAAGAGGGAAGAAAAATACTAGTTCTTTCTGCAATGAGTGGTGTTACAAATGAGCTCGTAGAAATATCTAATCTTGTTCAGGCTAATAAAACTGAAGAAGTTCAGGATATCGTAGATAAACTTAAGGATCGCCATTTTTCAGCTATCGATCAATTGATAAATGATGAAACCTTAAATAAGCAAACTAAAACTTTTGTTTCGGGTCGTTTACAAGATTTATTACTTTCTGCAAATAAGGAATATACCGAGGTTGTTTATGCTGAAATAGTAACTTATGGAGAAACCATGCTTACTTTTATCGTATCTCAATATTTCACATCTTTAGGTATAAACAACGTATGGTTGGATGCTAAAGAATTTATGGAAGTTCATAACCTCGAAAATCCAGATACCGATAAGGTTGGGAAACTTTTGGACGATTACATTTCAAATCAAACTGCCGATCTATATATTACTCAGGGATTTGTTTGTATCAATAAGAGAAACGAAATTAGCACCTTAAAAAGGGGTGGAAGTGATTATACCGCAACTATACTTGGTGCTGCAGTGCGGGCAACAGAGGTGCAGATTTGGACCGATATTGATGGTTTTCATAATAACGATCCACGCCATGTAGAGGGAACTCATCCAATTTCTGAACTGACTTTTGAAGAGGCCGCGGAGTTAGCTTATTTTGGAGCAAAAATTCTTCATCCACAAACAGTATCACCGGTAATTAGTAAGGGAATCCCAATTTTTCTGAAAAATACATTTACACCAGAGAAAACAGGAACAAGAATATCTTCAGAAATTAAAAGTAAAGGATTAAAAGCCATTGCTGCAAAAGATGATATTACCGCCATTAAAATAAAATCAAATAGAATGCTAATGGCGCATGGTTTTCTTCGTAAAATCTTTGATGTTTTTGATAATTACGAAACATCTATCGACATGATTACTACTTCTGAAATTGCTATTTCGCTAACGATAGATAATACGAGTAACCTAGACCAAATTCTTGAAGAATTAAATGCCTATGGTGAAATTACCGTAGATCGTAATCAAAGTATAATATGTGTTGTTGGAGAATCTGTGATCGAAGATAAATCTACTTATAAATTGTTTGAATTGCTAAATGATATCCCTGTACGTATGATAAGCTATGGCGGAAGTAGCAATAATATTTCGATTTTAGTTGATACTCAAAATAAAATTGATACTCTTAGAAGTTTAAATCAAAAACTTTTTAGTGAAGGTTTTGCCACTCAGATGGTTTAGATTTTAGTTCTTTTGCAAAAAAAAGCCGCTGAAAAATTATTTTCAAGCGGCTTTTTTGATATTCTTAAATTGTTTCTGATTTTTTATTCTTTTCTTTTTCTTCGATAAATTTCGACATAAAATAAGTACTTCTATTATTATGGAATTTCAGCATTTTACCTGTAAAGTTTTTATTTCGATGATCGTTTATATTTGTCTCTAAATTATTGATTTGTGTTTTTAAAAAAGGAATATACTTTGATGCTGAAAATCGATCTTTTAAAATAGATTCAGCGTATTGCCGTTTCTCCAACCATAGTTTTTGGTCAGTATAAAGTTGAATTGATTTTTGGATAATTTCATCTTCAGTGTCGCAAATAAATCCATTCCAATCATTGTTTTTTGAAATTCCCTCGGCACCAATTTTCGTTGTAATTGACGGTAAACCATTTTGCATAGCATCTATCATTTTACCTTTAAGACCGGCACCAAATTGGATAGGAGCGAGCAGAATTCTATGCTTTTGCATGACCTCGTCAACACTTCCTGCGCGCCCATGAACTAAAAAACTTTCTTTTTTATTCTGAAGATTAAAAACCTTTTCACTTGGGTAAGCTCCGTATATGTTTAATTGCGCGTTTGATAAAACTTTCCTAATTTTTGGCCAAATACTCTGTTTTAAATAGCGTACGGTATCCCAATTAGGTTCATGTAGAAAATTACCTATAAACATAAAATCTTTACGATCTGAAAAAATTGGCGAAGAATCTGCTTTTTTGATCTCTGCTTCAGATAATAAATAGGGGAGATATTGTATAATTTCAACTGGAATTTTAAAAAGAGTTTTAAGTAATTCCATTTCAAATTCTGAAATAATTAAACTAAGATCACAACGATAAATAGACGCAATTTCACGTTTTGCCAAATCAGAATTTAGTATTATTCCTTCTAATGTGAGATTAGAATTTAAATGCTTTTTTCGAGCGTTTCTTAAAAAATGTAAATCTTCTGTATCTAAAATTTTAAGCGCATTTGGACAATGATTATCCACCCGCCAACCATACTGCTCTTCCATCATAAACCGATCGAAAAGTACAATTTTAGGATCCAATGCTAAAAGAAAATTATCGAAGCTAGAATTGTTTAATTCGATTTTAGCGGTTTCAATACCTAATAATTCTAATTGGAAAGCATATTTTGAAGTTGTGGCTGTTGTTGCAAAAGTAATGTGATAATTTTCTTCCAAAAAGAACTTCAGTAATTGTAGCATTCGGCTTCCTGCCGCAGACGAAGTTGGTTCTGGCCAAACATATCCAATAACAAGTAATTTTTTCATGAATTTTGAAATCTATCAATTTCAGCAAAATTAAGCTTCTTTTTTACAACAGATTTAAAAATAAGTGCACGAATTAGTAATTGTGATAAATTTCGTATCTTCTATATTTAGAAAAAGAAAATGAAATGAGTAGAGGGTTTGTAAAAGAGGAAGATCAGGAAGAAGCTCCGGTAATACCACCAAGAGCTGCATTACCGGTAGGAGCAACTAATTATGTTACTCCATTAGGTTTTGAAGCTTTAGAAAATGAAAAACATGATTTAGAGCGAGAACGTACAAAATTACCTGAAGATAATGAGACCGAAAAGCGCAGGGCGCAGGCAGTTATCGATGGTAAATTAAAATTATTGGCCGAGCGTAGAGCTTCCGCTAGAATTATATATCCAAATCAACAACCTGAAGATGAAGTACGTTTTGGAGCAAAAATAAAATTGAAAAATCATTCCAATGGAAGTATTCAGGAATTTCAAATTGTAGGAGTGGATGAAGCTGATGTAAAAAAACAAAAAATTGCGTTTGTAGCACCTATAGCTAGAGCGGTGACCGGTTTAAAAATAGGAGATACAACAGAATTTAAATTAGGAAACGAAACACGAACACTCGAAATTCTCGAAATCACATATTAAATATGAAAGTATATATTGTAATGGGAGTCTCTGGAAGTGGAAAGACAACTATCGGCAGGGAAATCGCCAGTACGCTCGAGATTCCATTTTTTGATGCCGACGATTATCATCCAGCAGCGAATATTGAAAAGATGAAAAAAGGTATAGCCCTAAATGATGAAGATCGAAAAGCCTGGCTAAAATCTTTGGCTGAAAATATCGAGAAATGGAAGGATAATGAAGGTGCTGTTTTAGCTTGTTCGGCTTTAAAAAAGAAATATAGAGCGGCACTATCCCATAATTTAAAAGAATATGTGGTGTTTGTTTATTTATATGCAGAATATGAGCTTATTTACAAACGCATGATGGCTAGGAAGGGACATTATTTTAAACCCGAATTATTAAAATCTCAATTCGAAACTTTAGAAGAACCTAAAAATGCTATTAAGGTAGAAGTGAATAAAGAGATTCCTGAAACAGTATCAGAAGTTATTTCCAAAATCAAATCAGAAAAAACATCTACTTTATGAAAAACACTTACACCACCAGCTTAAACCTTCCAAAACTAGATTTTATATTACTTATATTTAGAATTGGTATGTCGATATTGATGCTTTTCCACGGTATACCGAAATTAATCACTTTTTTTACCGAGGATGAAATAACTTTTGCAGATCCATTGGGTGCCGGCCAAACTTTAACGTTTACAATTGCAGTTTTAGCCGAATTTGTATGTTCTGTGATGATTATTTTAGGACTAGCCACTAGAATAGCTACGATACCACTTATTATTACGATGGGCATTGCGGCAATAATTGTACATATGCCAGATGGTATGGCAAAACAAGAATTACCGTTTTTGTATTTGCTTTCGTATCTATTGCTATTTTATACAGGTGCAGGAAAATATTCACTGGACCATTATTTTATGTATAAAGCTGAGAAAAAGAAATAGAGATCTATAAATAAAAAGTCTTGTTAATTAGTAACTAACAAGACTTTTACAATTTTTCGAAGAAGTATATTATTCTTCTGAAGAAGATTCTTCCATGGTATGATATACATTTTGTACATCATCATCTTCTTCTAATTTTTCTAAAAGTTTCTCTACATCTGCAGCTTGCTCTGGTGTTAATTGTTTTGTTACCTGAGGAATTCGCTCAAATCCTGAAGAGATAATTTCTATATTTTGATTTTCTAATTCTTTCTGAATACTTCCAAAATTTTCGAAAGGCGCGTAGATGTGTATTCCATCTTCATCTTCAAAAACTTCTTCAGCTCCGTAGTCAATAAATTCAAGCTCTAATTCTTCAACATCAAGTCCTTCAGCATTTATTCTGAAATTACAGGTGTGATCGAACATAAATTCTACAGATCTTGAAGTTCCCAAATTCCCATCACATTTATTAAAATGCGATCGAACATTAGCAACAGTTCGGTTATTGTTATCTGTAGCGGTTTCAACCAAAATAGCAATCCCGTGTGGAGCATAACCTTCGAAAAGAACAATTTTATAATCCCCTTGGCTTTTATCTGATGCTCTCTTGATCGCTCTTTCTATATTGTCCTTCGGCATGTTAACGCTCTTCGCGTTTTGTATAACTGCTCTAAGCTTAGAGTTAGCGTCTGGATCTGGCCCGCCTTCTTTTACGGCCATTACAATATCTTTTCCTATACGAGTAAAGGCTTTGGCCATTGCCGACCAACGTTTCATCTTACGTGCCTTTCTAAATTCAAATGCTCTTCCCATGATAATAAAAATGAAATCCGGGCAAAAATATAAAAAAAGCTCCTAAAATGATTTCAAATTAGGAGCTTTCTAAAATATTGCTTTTTTAAACTGTTTTTTAAAGTTATTTAGCCTCTACAATATCCTCTATTGCCTTTGCCATTTCAAAATCTTTAGCTGTTACGCCGCCCGCATCGTGCGTAGAAAGTGAAATTTCTAATTCATTAAAAGAATTTGCCCAATTAGGATGATGTTGTAAAGCTTCAGCTTCAAAAGCGATTCTTGTCATCACTGTAAAAGCATCTTTAAAATCTTCAAACTGAAAAGAAGTATGAATGGCATCTTTTGCGTACGTCCAGCCCTGTAAGGATTCTAGTTTTTTATGAATTTGATCTTCGGTTAGCTTTTCCATTATTGTAATGTTTAAATTATGTTATTCAATTTAGTAATACTAAAAGTGAAAACAGGATGATAGCGCCGGTTTAATATAAGATTAACCTATTTTTTAATGGTAGCTTCTACTACTTGCTGTACATTAATCTGAAGATTAGGCGGTAAGAGGTTGTCTTTTGGTAAAACAGCTAAATATCGATCTTCGTTGCTATCGTATACATTTTTAAAAAGCGGATTTTCATAACCCAAAATTTCACAAACATCTTGTATAAAATCTTTTTGATGTACCAAATCACTACTACCAAGATGTAAAACTCCTTGTTGCTTTCTATTTATGATGTAATGAATTTGCTGCGTAATTTTATTAATTTCGGTAACATTAATAACCACGTTTGGAAAAACTTCTATAGCTTCTCCTAAGTCTAATAAAGCCTTTATCTCGTTAATTCTTGGAGAGCCTTGCCCAAAAACCATTGGTAATCTTAAAATATTGTATTTATCATTTGGAAGCCGAAGTAAAGCATTTTCGATTTTAATCTTAAATCGACCGTACACACTTTGGGATAAAGTCTTATCATATTCGTAGCTTGGATAGTTGGTAAACGCATCAAACACATTGGCAGAACTTAAAAAAATAAGCTTGCAAGGATTGGTAAGAATATAACTAATTGCAGAATAATGCAGTGCCAGTTGCATAGCAAAACTACCCCGAACTGCAGAGATGATAATACTTGGCTTAAGATTATAAAGTAAAAGATCTAAACTATCAGTTTCCATATCGTATTGATGAAACTGATGGTTACTTTCTAAACCGGGATTATCTCTAAAATATGTTCCGTGGGTATCAAAAAAGGAGCGTAGCTCTTTATATATGGCATTGCCAATAAAGCCGCTAGCTCCTAAAATTAAAATACGTTCCAAATAAATTTATCCTTTATAAAAGGGCAATTTCACCTGTGTAGCTGGAATTGCTTTTTTACGTATCTGAATATTAATTTTCTTTCCAAAACCTGCATATTCAGTTTTTACGTAACCTAAACCAATACCTTTCTCTAACGAAGGTGACATGGTACCCGATGTAACATTTCCTATAACTTCTCCTTCTTCATTCACGATTTCATATCCCTGTCTTGGGATGCCTCGTTCATCAAGTTCAAACGCAACAAGTTTACGTTTAGCGCCTTCTTCCTTTTCCTTTTTTAAAGCTTCAGAATTTACAAACTCTTTATTGAATTTTGTGATCCAACCCAATTTTGCTTCAATAGGAGAAGTTGTATCGTCGATATCATTCCCGTACAAACAAAATCCCATTTCTAATCGTAGTGTATCACGAGCAGCAAGACCTATTGGCTTAATACCATAATCTGCACCGGCTTCCATTACTTTGTTCCAGATTTCTTCAGCACATTCGTTTTTAAAATAAATCTCGAATCCGCCGCTACCGGTATAACCTGTAGCCGAAATAATTACTTTTTCCATGCCTGCAAATGTTGCCACTTCAAAAGTATAAAACTTCATAGCACTTAAGTCTACATTGGTTAGCGATTGCATCGCTTCTGCAGCTTTTGGTCCTTGTATAGCTAGAAGAGACATATCATCACTTAAATCTGTTAAATGCGCATCCATAGAATTGTGCGTACTTATCCAATTCCAATCTTTCTCGATATTAGCAGCATTCACTACCAACAAAAATTTTTCGGCATCAAATCTGTAAATAATCAAATCGTCCACTATACCACCATCTTCATTGGGCATACAGGTATATTGTGCTTGCCCATCTACCAATTTTGCAGCATCGTTAGAAGTAACTGACTGAATAAGTTCTAAAGCATTTTCGCCGGTGACTAAAAACTCTCCCATATGCGAGACATCAAAAACTCCCAAATGTTCACGAACAGTTTGATGTTCTGCGTTTACACCTTCGTAAGAAACAGGCATATTATAACCTGCAAAGGGAACCATCTTTGCCCCAAGAGCTTTATGTTTTTCAGCTAGTGCTACTTCTTTCATCTTAATTATTTAATTTTTGCAAATTTATAGAATTAAGCCTGAACTGACCATAGATTCCATGAAATTGTGAAGGAAATGTCAAACCTTATTTTATACTTAGACTATGTGTTATATTTGAGAAAAACCTTTAAATATCATCGTTTATGAAGATCTTTTCTGCAGCGCAGCTAAAAAAAGCAGACAACATTACCATTAAAAACCAAAATATTACTTCTACGGAATTAATGGAAAGAGCAGCGAGTTTAACTACTGAAGAAATACATAAGCGACTTCAAAATGCCGATATAAACATAAAAATATTTTGTGGTGTAGGCAACAACGGAGGAGACGGACTAGTGATAGCCAGACTTTTGATTGAAAAAGGTTACCACGTTAAAGTTTTTGTAGTGAATTATACCGATAAAAGATCTGATGATTTTTTAGTGAATTATGATCGTTTAAAAGAGACTACAAACGATTGGCCAGAATATATAAAAGATGAGGGCGATTTCCCAGAATTGAATACAAACGACTTTATTATCGATGCGATTTTCGGGATAGGTCTCAATCGACCTTTAGAAGGTTGGGTGGCTAATTTAGTGAAAAACATAAATAAAACGAAAGCTTTTATTTTGGCTATCGATATGCCTTCTGGATTGTTTTCAGACAAAATTCCTGGGAAAGAAGACCAACTAATTAAAGCCAGTTTCACAATAAGTTTTCAAACACCTAAACTTGTTTTCTTTTTACCACAAACTATGGATTATATAGGGGATTTACAGGTTTTGGATATTGGCCTAGACCGAGAATTTCTTAATTCTGAAAAAACAAATGCTAATCTTATAAGCAAACACGAAGCTCGAGCTTTATATAAGCCTCGTAAAACAAATTCGCATAAAGGAAATTATGGTCACGCGCTTGTAGTTGGCGGTAGCTATGGTAAAATAGGGAGTGTTGTATTAAGTACCACTGCAGCACTTAGAACAGGAGCAGGATTGGTTAGTACTTTTGTACCTAAATGTGGATATATAGTTTTACAAACTGCTTTGCCAGAAGCCATGGTGATCACAGATAAAAACGAAGAAAAATTAACCAATATCGATCATGGTATGGAGCCTTCTATAATTTGCTTTGGAATGGGAGCAGGGAAAGATCCCGAAACCGTTGAAGCTTTTAAAAAGCTGCTTCAAGATATCGATAAACCTATGCTAATTGATGCCGATGGGCTTAATATGCTTTCAGAGCACAAAGAATTGCTAAATCTTCTTCCGAAAAAATCAGTTTTGACTCCGCATCCAAAGGAATTAGAGCGTTTGATAGGGGAATGGGAGGATGATTTTGATAAGCTTGAGAAAATAGAAACATTTACCAAAACACATAATATAATTTTGGTTCTAAAAGGATCTCATACATTTACTTGCGCAGAAGGGAAGATTTATATAAATAATAGTGGAAACCCGGGAATGGCCACCGCAGGTAGTGGTGATGTACTATCAGGAATTATAGCCGGGTTAATTTCCCAACAATACGAACCTTTAGCTGCGGCAATATTTGGGGTGTATCTTCATGGACTATCCGGCGATATTGTTGCTGAAAATAAATCTTACCAGGCACTTATTTCTGGTGATATTGCTGAAAATATGGGAGCTGCATATCAATCTTTATTTGCCGATTAAGCTTGAAATATACAAAACCATTTAATGACTTTACGAGAGTCTAAAACTGAAAGTCCCATTAAAAATTTTAAAATTTGGATTCAATTTTTTGAATATGGAATTTTGCATACTACAGCAAATTGATACTATTAAAAAACAAATCCATTAAATGGAAAATACGCATTATATATCTTCAAAGATTTTAGATTTAGAAAATATTCGAGATATCATCGATAGTAGCAAAAAACTAGCACTTAGTGATGAAGCTAGACTGAATATTAAAAAATCTAGAAATTATCTTGACAAAAAATTAAAAGAAAGGAGTGTTCCCGTTTACGGCATCAATACAGGTTTTGGTGCTTTATGTAACATAAAAATAACTCCTGAAAAATTGACAGTTTTACAGGAAAATTTAGTGAAATCGCACGCTTGCGGAACAGGAGAAAAAATAGCAAAACCAATTATTAAATTAATGTTGCTGTTAAAAATTCAATCCTTAAGCTATGGAAACTCCGGCGTTGCCTTAGAAACCGTAGAACGCTTGATTGATTTTTTTAACGAAGATATTTTACCTGTTATTTATGAGCAAGGTTCTTTAGGAGCTTCTGGCGATTTGGCGCCGCTTGCACATTTGGCTTTACCTATTATTGGAGAAGGAGAAGTGTACTATAAAGGAAATGTAATTAGTGGGGCTACAATCTTAAATAGATATGGCTGGCAGCCAGTAAAATTGCAATCTAAGGAAGGCTTAGCATTATTAAACGGAACACAATTTATGAGTGCTCACGCTGTCCATGCTTTGATAAAAGCTTATAAATTATCCTATTGTGCCGATTTTATTAGTGCAGTATCGATGGACGCTTTCGATTGTAATCTATCTCCTTTCGACGAGTTGGTTCATTTGGTTAGACCTCATAGAGGTCAGATTAAAACAGCACAAAGAATTCGGGAGTTTTTACAAGGAAGTCAATTAGCTAGTCGAGAAAAAGAAAATGTTCAGGATCCTTATTCCTTTAGATGTGTGCCACAAGTGCATGGGGCGACAAAGGATACTATAGATTTTGTGCATAAAACGGTTAAAACAGAGATTAATTCAGTTACCGATAATCCAAATGTTTTTGTAGAAGAAGACAAAATTATTTCAGGAGGCAATTTCCATGGGCAGCCTTTGGCTTTACCGATGGACTATCTAGCGATAGCTATAGCCGAACTTGGTAATATTTCTGAAAGAAGGGTTTATCAATTAGTGTCTGGTTTGCGAGGTTTACCTAATTTTCTGGTCAAGAATCCTGGTTTAAATAGTGGTTTTATGATTCCACAATATACCGCGGCAAGTATCGTTAGCCAAAATAAGCAGTTGTGTACCCCAGCCTCTGTAGATTCTATAGTTTCTTCAAATGGACAGGAAGATCATGTAAGTATGGGAGCTAATTCGGCTACAAAACTTACCAAAGTTATGGAAAATGTAGATTCTTTATTGGCTATCGAGCTTTTCAACGCTTCACAAGCATTACATTTTAGAAAAGAATTAAATTCTTCAGAAAAAATACAAGAAACTTTAACCAATTTTAGAAAAGAAGTTCCGATAGTTAAGGAGGACGTTATGATGGCTCCTTTTATTAAACAATCTAAAATATTTTTGGAAGAATTTATCAATTCTGAGGATTATTTATGTTGAAATATATTCCCCTTTACTGCGATTAAAAAAATCTATTAGAACATTATTTCGAATAAATAACCATTTGAATTAATCATTACAGATCAATAAAAAAGCCTCATGACGAAACATGAGGCTTTTTTAATCATTAAAGATTTTTATTTTATTTTTTCGGTTCAGATTCCTCTTTATCTTTACCTTTTTGAACTTTAATTGACAATTCTGAATCGCCTTCTTTATAATCCATCTCGATTACATCACCTTCAGATATTTTAGAATTAATTATTTCTTCAGCTAAAGCATCTTCGATGTACTTCTGAATTGCACGATTTAATGGTCTAGCACCATATTGTTTATCGAAACCTTTTTCAGCAATAAAATCTTTGGCATCATCTGATAATTTAAGTTCGTATCCTAAACCACCAATTCTTCCATAAAGTTTTGCAAGTTCAATATCAATAATGTTGTGAATATGCTCTCTTTCTAAAGCATTAAATACAATTACATCATCAATTCTATTTAAAAACTCTGGCGAAAAAGCTTTCTTAAGCGCGTTTTGGATAACGCCTCTAGTGTTTTCATCAGCCTGTGCACGTTGTGATTGAGTACCAAATCCAATGCCCTGACCAAAATCTTTGAGTTTTCTTGCACCAATATTAGAGGTCATGATGATGATCGTATTTCTAAAATCAATTTTTCGACCAAGACTATCTGTTAGATAACCATCATCTAACACCTGTAGCATCATATTGAATACATCTGGATGGGCTTTTTCGATCTCATCTAAAAGAATTACAGCATAAGGTTTTCTTCTAACTTTCTCTGTAAGTTGTCCACCTTCTTCATAGCCAACATATCCCGGAGGTGCACCTATCAATCTAGATACGGCAAACTTTTCCATGTATTCACTCATATCGATTCTTATGAGTGTATCCTCATTATCGAAAAGCTCTCTAGCTAAAACTTTAGCTAACTGTGTTTTACCTACCCCTGTTTGACCTAAAAATATAAATGAACCAATTGGTTTGTTAGGATCTTTTAGTCCGGCGCGATTACGCTGTATAGCTTTCACAACTTTAGCAACAGCATCATCTTGTCCAATGACTTTCCCCTTAATCTTTTTAGGAAGTTCAACCAGTTTGTTAGATTCTGTTTGTGCGATTCTATTAACCGGTACGCCAGTCATCATAGAAACCACATCAGCAACACTGTCCTCGCTAACAATTTCTTTATGCTTTTTAGAATCCTCTTCCCAACGCTCTTGAGCGATTGCTAACTCTTTTTCAAGATTTTTCTCATCATCTCTAAGTTTTGCTGCTTCTTCATATTTCTGTTTCTTAACAACAGTGTTCTTCTTTTCACGAACTTCTTCAAGTTTACGCTCCAAATCAAGAATCTGTTTAGGAACATCTATATTGGTGATATGAACACGTGATCCTGCTTCATCTAAAGCATCAATAGCCTTATCTGGAAGGAATCTATCGGTCATATAACGATTAGTTAACTTCACACAAGCCTCTATAGCTTCTTGAGTATATTCAACGTTATGGTGATCCTCATATTTATCCTTAATATTATTAAGAATTTCGATGGTTTCTTCCACAGATGTTGGTTCTACAATCACCTTTTGGAAACGTCGCTCTAAAGCACCATCTTTCTCAATATATTGGCGGTATTCATCTAATGTGGTAGCACCAATACATTGAATTTCACCTCTGGCTAAGGCAGGCTTAAACATATTACTTGCATCTAAACTTCCTGTTGCGCCGCCAGCTCCTACAATGGTATGAATTTCATCAATAAAAAGAATAATATCGTCATTCTTTTCAAGTTCATTCATCACTGCTTTCATTCGCTCTTCAAATTGCCCGCGATACTTTGTACCCGCAACAAGACTTGCAAGATCTAAAGTCACCACACGCTTATCAAAAAGTATTCTAGATACTTTTCGCTTAACGATTCTTAGCGCTAAACCTTCTGCTATCGCAGATTTACCAACACCGGGTTCTCCGATTAAAAGAGGGTTATTTTTTTTACGTCTACTTAATATTTGAGAAACACGCTCTATTTCTTTTTCTCTTCCAACAACAGGGTCTAGCTTATCGGCTTCTGCCATTGCTGTAAGATCTCTACCAAAATTATCTAATACCGGAGTTTTAGATTTTTTATTGGTTTTTCCGGTAGAACCTCCGCCACCGGCAGAACCTGTTCCACTAAACGGGTTATCCTTGGTAGCATCATCTGTGCTATCATCCTCAGAAAATGATTCTGCTGCTGGACCTTGTGTATAATCTGAGTCGTCGTTTGCGATCATAAATTTAAATTGATCTTTTACCCCATCATAATCGATCTTAAGTTTATTAAGCAATTTAGTGGTGGGATCGTTTTCATTCCTTAAAATACACAATAACAGGTGTGCCGTATTTATATTTGGGCTCTGAAACAATTTAGCCTCTAAAAACGTAGTTTTTAAAGCGCGTTCCGCCTGTCTTGTTAAGTGCAGGTTCTTCTTCTCATTAGAAACTGCGGTCATATTTGGATTAGCAGGACTTAAAATCTCTACTTTTCGTCTTAAATGGCTTAGATCAATATCCAGAGCATTTAGGATGTTTATGGCTTTCCCGTCACCGTCTCTCAATAACCCGAGCATTAGATGCTCTGTACCTATAAAGTCGTGCCCTAATCTTAAAGCTTCCTCTTTACTGTACGCAATAACATCTTTTACTCTTGGTGAAAAATTATCATCCATGTTTTTTCCTTTCTCTCTTTATTATTTTTATCCAGAATAGACCAAAAACTGTACCTAATGCTGAATCTATAGCTAATTGACAAAATAACTTTCAAAAATCAAAATGTAACGGTGTTAACTTATCAACTTTTACCCAATAAAATTTTGTTAATAAAAAATACGAAAACATAGGGTAATCTACCATGAAACATATAGAAAATATGTAAATTGCCACGTTAGATTTGTGAACTAAACAATTTGAAATATGGCTGAAGGAGAAAAGCTTATTCCTATCAACATTGAAGAAGAGATGAAGTCGGCTTACATTGATTATTCAATGTCGGTCATTGTGTCACGTGCGTTGCCGGATGTTCGTGATGGTCTTAAGCCGGTACATCGTAGAGTACTTTTTGGAATGTACGAATTAGGCGTACTATCAAATAGAGCATATAAAAAATCAGCGAGAATTGTAGGTGAGGTTCTAGGTAAGTATCACCCACATGGCGATTCTTCGGTTTACGACACTATGGTTAGAATGGCGCAGGAATGGAGTATGAGATACATGCTTGTTGACGGCCAGGGTAACTTTGGATCTGTCGATGGGGATAGTCCAGCTGCAATGCGTTATACCGAGGCTAGAATGAGAAAAATCAGTGAGGATATGCTTGCTGATATTGACAAAGAAACCGTTGATACCCAATTAAATTTTGATGATTCCTTAAATGAACCAATAGTTCTTCCTACCAGAATTCCGAATTTGCTGGTTAATGGAGCTAGTGGTATTGCTGTAGGTATGGCCACAAATATGGCGCCGCATAATATATCTGAGGTTATTGACGGAACAATTGCTTATATAGAAGATCACGATATCGAGATTGATGCTTTAATGCAACATATTAAAGCGCCAGATTTCCCTACGGGAGGAATTATTTATGGTTACGATGGAGTTCGTGAAGCCTTCAAAACAGGGCGTGGACGTATAGTTATGCGCGCTAAAAGTAGCTTGGAAGAGGTTAGAGGTCGTGAGTGTATTGTAGTGACAGAGATCCCTTACCAAGTGAACAAGGCAGACATGATTAAGAAAACTGCCGATCTGGTTAATGAGAAAAAGATTGAAGGAATTAGTCTTATTAGAGATGAATCTGACCGCCATGGTATGCGAATCGTATATCAATTAAAGCGTGATGCAATTCCTAACATTGTTTTAAATACACTATTTAAGCATACAGCACTACAATCTTCCTTTAGTGTAAACAATATTGCACTGGTTAATGGAAGACCAGAAATGTTAAATCTCAAAGACATAATTGCTCATTTTATAGAGCATAGGCATGAGGTTGTTGTTCGTAGAACCGAATACGAACTTAAAAAAGCTGAAGATCGTGCTCACATATTAGAAGGATTAATCATTGCATCAGATAATATTGATGAAGTGATTGCCATTATCCGTGGTTCTAGTAATGCGGAAGAAGCTCGTAATAAATTAATAGAACGTTTTGAATTATCAGAAGTTCAGGCCAGGGCTATCGTGGATATGCGATTGAGACAGCTTACAGGACTAGAACAGGATAAATTAAGAGCAGAATATGATGAGATTGTAGAAACCATAAAAGACCTGAAAGACATTTTGGCACGTAAAGAGCGCAGAATGCAGGTGATTAAAGACGAACTTGTTGAAGTTAAAGAGAAATATGGCGACAGCAGAAGATCTACAATAGAATACGCTGGAGGCGATCTTAGTATAGAAGATATGATCCCAGATGAAAGCGTAATTATTACCATTTCGCATGCGGGTTATATAAAAAGGACATCTCTTAACGAATACAAACGACAAAATAGAGGAGGAGTTGGTCAGAAAGGTTCCACCACAAGAAATGAAGATTTTCTAGAATACTTATTTTCTGGAACCAATCACCAGTACATGCTCTTCTTCACTCAAAAAGGTAAATGTTTCTGGATGCGTGTTTACGAAATTCCAGAAGGTAGTAAAGCTTCCAAAGGTAGAGCAATCCAAAACCTTATTAATATCGAGCCAGATGATCGCGTAAAAGCTTTTATCTGTACAGAAGACCTCAAAAATGAGGAATATGTCAACAATCATTTTGTGATTATGGCCACTAAGAAAGGCCAGGTTAAAAAAACTTCTTTAGAACAATATTCTCGTCCTAGAACTAACGGTATTAACGCTATTACTATTAAAGATGGCGACGAACTATTAGAAGCTAAATTAACTACAGGGGATAGCCAGGTTATGCTTGCTGTAAAAAGTGGAAAAGCAATTAGGTTTGAAGAAGGTAAAACCAGACCAATGGGAAGAAATGCTTCTGGGGTTCGAGGAATTACTTTAGCCGACGATAATGATGAAGTTGTGGGCATGGTATCTGTAGACGATATGGATTCAAATATTCTTGTAGTATCAGAAAAAGGGTACGGAAAGCGTTCTAGCCTAGAGGATTATAGAATAACCAATCGTGGCGGTAAAGGAGTTAAGACAATTTCTGTTACTGAAAAAACCGGAGGTCTTGTTGCTATTAAAAATGTAACTGATGAAGATGATCTTATGATTATCAACAAATCTGGTATCGCTATTAGAATGGAGGTTAGTAATCTTCGTGTAATGGGTAGAGCTACACAAGGAGTTCGATTAATAAATCTTAAAGGAAAAGATTCTATAGCCGCTGTTGCGAAAGTGATGCATGAAGATGAAGAATTAGATTTAGCTGAAGATGCTGAAGAACTAGAAAATCCAACGGAACCTACGGATGGCACAGATATTGCTCAAGATGATTCAGAAGAATAAACTAAATAAATAAACCAATACAATGAAAAGGAATATTTTGACATTGTCGCTATTGTCATTCATTAGTCTTTCAGCAATAGCTCAAAAAGATGAAATTAAAAATGCTGAAGATTTTATCGAAGATGGTAATTTCGACAAAGCTAAAACCGAATTAGCAACTGCAGAGCAAAAACTTTCTGAAGCTAACAGCAAGTGGACAGAGCGATTTTATTTGTATAAAGCTCAAGCTTACTTAGCTGATGGAGAAGGAGTTTCAGTAGATGACTACAAAACTGCTGGCGATGCTTACAAAAAAGCTATCGAAATGGGTAGCGACGAAGCTCAGGAAGGAATGTCTAAACTTAGAAATCAATTAGTACAAAGTGCTATTGATGACCAAAATGCTGAGGAATATAAAAGTGCCGCAGATAAATTAGTAGCGAGTTACGAATTGAACAAGCAAGATACTATTTATCTATATTATGCTGCAGCAAATTCTCTTAATGGTCAAAATTATGATGATGCTCTTAAATATTACGAGCAATTAAAAGATCTAAATTTTGATGGTGCAACCGTATCCTATACTGCCGTAAATAAGGAGAGTGGCGAAACTGAATCTTTTGGTTCTAAGGAACAAAGAGATTTAATGGCCAAAACAGACAATTACACAGATCCTAAAGACGAAAAGCAACCCTCTAAAAGAGGTGAAATTGCTAAAAATATTGCTTTAATTTATATTCAAGAAGGAAATAATGATAAAGCAATTGCTGCTATGGACGATGCCAAGGCAAATAATCCTGACGATTTAGGATTATTGCAGGCAGAGGCCAATATGTATTACCAAATGGGTGATAAGGAGCAGTATAATAAATTGATGAACGAGCTAGTAAAGAAAAATCCTAATGATGCCAATCTATATTACAATTTAGGTGTTAGTACTGCAGAATTAGGTGATCAAGAACAAGCGGTTGAATATTACAAAAAGGCATTGGAAATTGATCCTGATATGAATAATGCCAGAATGAATATCGCAGCTGTTATCTTAAGCAAAGAGCGCGAAATCATTGAAGAGATGAATGGTCTTGGAATGAGCAAAGAAGATAATAAGCGTTATGAAGAATTATCTGAACAGCGTAAAGAAATTTATCAGGAAGCGCTTCCGTACCTAGAAGCTGCTGTAAAGAAAAATCCTGATAATACAGATGCGATCAGAACAGCAATGAATATTTACACACAAGTTGGAAATAAAGAAAAAGCTGCTGAAATGAAAGCTATGCTAGAGCAATAATTATATATTGAAATACATAAAAAAAGCCGCTATTAAAGCGGCTTTTTTTATGCGTTATTTTTTTATAATAAGGATTTTAAATCACCTTTTTGATCACTCTTAATTTATGGGTATGCCGGCGTAATTCGGTATTGAAGATACCGGAATGATCAATTCGATCTATTCTTACTTTTTCATCTACATGAATAATATAATTATCCTGCATCATAATGCCTACGTGAGTTATAATACCTTCATTATCATCAAAAAACACTAAATCACCAGCCTCGCTTTCTTCAATAAAACTTAAAGCTTCGCCCTGTTTTGCCTGATCGCAGGCATTTCGCTGAAGTTTATAACCATTCAGCTTATAAACCATTTGAGTAAACCCACTACAATCTATTCCCAAAGGAGATTTTCCTCCCCACAAATGCGGACTATTTTGATAAAATAGAGCCGTTTTTACAATATTTTCTTTTGCTGAAATACCAGAAACTGTATGTCCATCAAATGTATTACGAAGACAGAAATTGGCATTAAGCTGTGACCCCATAGGAACCGGAGTTAATTGCTGATTTTCGTTTACTACGAACTCAATCAAATCGGCAGTAAGCAATGGAGCTTCAGAATTTATTTTGATATAAGATTGCTCTTCTATTCTATGAATTTGTTTATTACGCACCCATGCTTCGCAAGCATCGAAAGCAACACGAATTCGGCTCCATTTTGCACGTTCTTCTAGTATTTTAAAATGTTCTCCGTAAAGAAGCTGTGAAACCATTTCGCTTTCATCTGAGGGAGCTAAACGAAGTGGCACAATGCTTAGAGGGCAAATACCATATTGCATTTAAAAGGTAAATTTCAATTTTTAGGACTAATTTCTTTCAATAATTATAGCAGACGCGCCGCCTCCGCCATTACAAATGGCAGCAGCGCCAAATTTAGCATTGTTCTGTTTAAGAACATTAATTAATGTAATTAAAATTCGCACACCACTACAACCTAATGGATGTCCCAAAGAAACAGCGCCACCATTTACGTTTGTATTTTCATCAGATAAGCCCAAGATTTTCATGTTCGCCAATCCAACCACCGAAAAAGCTTCGTTAAATTCGAAAAAATCGATTTGATCTTGCGAAACTCCTGCTTTTGCTAAAGCTTTTGGTAATGCTTTTGCAGGTGCTGTAGTAAACCACTTCGGTTCTTGAGCGGCATCAGCAAAACTTTTAATTGTACATAAAATTTCAAGATGTAATTCTTCGGCTTTGGCTTTACTCATAAGAATAACTGCGCCCGCACCATCGTTTATTGTAGAAGCATTAGCTGCTGTTACAGTACCATCTTTGCTAAAAGCAGGACGTAAAGAAGAAATTTTGTCCATTCTAACATTTTTATATTCTTCATCTTCTTTAAAAATGATAGGGTCACCTTTCCGCTGTGGAATTTCAACCGGAACAATCTCTTCATCAAATTTCCCTGCTTTCCAGGCAGCAGCAGAACGTTCGTAAGATTTTACCGCATACGCATCTTGATCTTCTCTACTAAAATTATATTCTTGAGCACATAAATCTGCACAAACGCCCATGGCGTTTTTATCATAAGCATCTACTAATCCATCTTTTTGCATACCATCTTCCATTTCTGCAGCACCAAATTTTTTACCCTGGCGTAAATGAAGATAATGCGGAATCATACTCATGTTTTCCATTCCACCGGCAACAATGATACTGGCATCGCCTAGCATAATAGACTGAGCTGCCTGCATTACTGCTTTCATTCCACTAGCACAAACCTTATTGATAGTCGTGCAAGGAACAGTATTTGGAATGCCCGCTCCCAAAGCCGCTTGGCGAGCTGGAGCTTGGCCCGTACCAGCCTGTACCACATTACCCATTAAAACTTCTTCTACTAACTCTGGCTTAAGTTTTATTTTATCCAAAGCTCCCTTAATTGCGATGGATCCTAATCTTGTGGCTGGTATATTCGATAAGCTACCTAAAAAACTGCCAATTGGCGTTCGAGCAGCACTTACAATTACTACTTCATTATTCATAATTTTGTAATTTAGCTATTCCTATTTTGCGAATTTAGTGATTTTATAAGGAACTTGACAAGACCTCCTTAATGACCACTAATTTTTAGTACATTTGGCGAATACTTCGACTTATATGGTGGATTTCGTAAACAAGCTATACAAAAATCAGGCGCTTTTTTACAAGGTATTCTTATTCATACTAACGGCAGTTTTAATTGTTTATTTGCTGCCCAAGGGAGGAAAATTCAAATATGAAATTCCTAAAGGAAAACCATGGCAGCATGAGAGTCTTTATGCTCCTTTTGATTTTGCAATTCTAAAATCTGACGAAGAGCTCAAATTAGAAAGAGAAGCTATTTCTGCCAATAATATTCCTTATTACGAATACGATCAACAAATTGCAGATAGGGTTAAAAATAAAGCTTTAGAAGAGATTAACGAGGTATTTGGAGACAGTATTCTAGATAACAATCGAAACCTAATCACCAATTTTGTAACTTCTAGGTTAGACGATATTTATAGATATGGTCTGGCTCAGGAAAACGATCGTATGGAACCAGGCGATCTTATCTATTTACGTAAAGGTAATGAGGCTTTCGAAATTCCTTATCAAAATGTATTCAAGCAAAGAGAAATTAGAGATTACATCAATCAAAAGATCTATGATGCTAATTTAGACAGGTTTAGTAATGATTTATTAGAGGTTTTCTTTAATAGTATTAGTCCAAATATGTTCTATGATAATGAATTTACCGATCGTGTGTTACAGAGCAAACTTGATAACATTTCTTATACCCGTGGAAATATAGAGCAGGGTAGTAGAGTAATTGCCAAAGGCGAAGTGGTAGAAGGTAATAAGTATGATATTTTACGTTCCTTAAAAGCTGAATATGAGTCACAGGTTTGGAGCAAATCAAATTATAATTGGATAATTGTAGGCTATAGTGCTCTAGTGGCTATGGCTTTATTGATGCTACTCCTATTTATACAAAAGTATCGTAGGGAGATTTTTGAGAATAATGTAAAAGTTACTTTCATCTTTTTCAACATCATTTTTATGGTGATGTTGACGACCCTGGTAGTAAATTTTGATGTGAATTATGTATACGTAGTTCCGCTTTGTATACTTCCTTTAAGTTTAAAAGCATTTTTTGATGCTCGCTTGGGAATGTTTACGCACGTAATTACAGTGTTACTCTTAGGCTTTATCGTTCCGAATAGCTACGAGTATATGTTCTTGCAGATTATTGCAGGAATAGTAACAATTTTGACAATTTCAGAATTATATAAAAGAGCAAATCTTTTTATATCTGTAGGTCAAATTACACTGGTTTACATTATTTCTTATTTTGCATTTACTATTATTCAGGAAGGAACGATAGAAGATATTAAAGCTGAAGTTTTTCTTACGTTCTTATTAGGCGGTTTAGCTACATTATTTGTGCAGCCCTTAATCTATATTTATGAGAAGATTTTCGGGATGGTTTCAGATATGTCTTTGTTGGAGTTATCTGATACTAATAGTGCATTATTAAAACAACTTTCTGAAAAAGCGCCAGGCACGTTTCACCATTCGTTAAATGTTGCTAATCTTGCTGAAGCCGCAGCAAACGAAATTAACGCAAACGCCATGCTAGTTAGGGTAGGAGCTTTGTATCACGATATTGGGAAAATGGAAAACCCTACATATTATACCGAAAATCAGATTTCTTCGGTAAATTCTCACGACGATCTTGCACCGCAGGAAAGTGCGCAGATTATTATCGATCATGTGATTTTGGGAATAGAAACCGCTAGAAAAAATAATTTACCAGATCGCGTAATCGATTTTATTCGCACACACCACGGTACGAGTACGGTTTATTATTTTTATATGAAGGCTAAAGAGATGGATGATGAAGTTGACGCTAACGATTTTAGATATCCCGGTCCTATTCCTTTTAGTAAGGAAACTGCTATTCTAATGATGTGTGATAGTGTTGAGGCAGCCAGTAAAAGTTTAAAAGAACCAACTTCCATACTTATAGATAGTTTTGTAGAAAAAATTATCAATAAGCAAATGGAAGATGGACAATTCTTAAATGCTAATATTACATTCAAAGAAATTCAAATGATTAAAAAAATTCTTAAGCGTAAACTTAAGAATATCTATCATTTACGTATCGAATATCCCGAATAAGGAATTACTCAATTCCTTTTATTTCGTGTTCTTCATCATTAATGGTGAATTTGTCTCCGGGTTGTTTGCCCTCTAATTCCTTATAAATAGGAGCTTTCGTAGAAATCGCAAAGATCTGGCTTCCATCTTCCATATTTATTTCACCTAGAGGAACAGAGATAAAATAATAATTTCTATCTGTTTCTACTACGCTGCCTAATCCTATGATATTATTTTTATGCTCTGGATCTATTTTGCTTAGTTCTTCTTTCTGTTCTTGAGCTTCGCTTAGATAACCTGCATGCTTTTCGAAATCTCCAAGCATTTGCCCTTTGTTATCCTCATCATAATCGGTTTTTATATCGTTATTTTCCATAGACTGTTTAATTTCGTCCATGCGATTTTGATGTTGTTCGATCTTAGCATTAATCATGTCAATGCAATTATAATACAGTTCTTTTTTATTAGTTTTCATTGTAATTTTTTTAATTTTTCTAAAAATACTTATCTGTTTTTGCCTATTCTAAGAATTAATAAAAGTTTAGTATCTGCTAAATTTGGAAATTTAATTAAATAAGCTATAAAGCTTATAATGTAAATTTATAAGTCTAATAGCTTATAATTATATAATATCAGTTATTTGACTTATATTTTATATCTTTGGAAATATGGTAGCAGTAATTAGCGCAGATTTGATAGATTCTTCATCTTACCCGACAGAATTTCTGGATTTGGTGATAGAAACTATGCAAAAAGAATTTGATTTTTTCGCCAAATATTTTTCAGAAGAAAAAAGTAATTTTAAGATATACAGGGGAGATAGCGTTCAGGGGATGCTAACCAATCCAGAAAATGCCTTGTTATTTTCTCTATTTTTAAAAACAGCATTAAATAAGCTTGAATATGAAAAGGATTCAGCAATTAAAGCAGATTTAAGAATCGCTATAGGTATTGGAAGTATTGATTTAAAGCGGGATGAAATTTCTGAAAGTAACGGAAAAGCCTTTCAGCTTTCCGGAAGAACTTTAGATGAAATGAAATTTACTGGACGAAAATTAATGTTGAAAACGCCTAACATCGATTTGAATCTTGAGTTTTATACTAGTCTAGCTTTATTCGATTTTATTGCAGACCGATGGAGTACCGCGTCTGCTGAAGTTATTTATTATTTGCTTCAGGATTATAAGGAAAAGGAAATTGCAAAGATTCTTGGCATTAGTCAAAGTGCGGTTAATCAACGGAAAAAAACTGCGGGCTGGGACCCTATTTCAGATTTATTGACACGTTTCAAAGAGAAAATTTCAGCAACATTTAAAGAACAAGAATGATTTTTTTACAACTTCTTTTAGCACATATTCTTACCGATTTTGTTTTTCAAACTACAAAATGGGTAAACCAAAAGCAGAAGAAAAAATCTAAATCTGTATTTCTCTATGTTCATGCATTTTTGGCCGGTCTATTGTCTTATCTAATTATGCGCGATTGGGAGCAATTTCTTGTTCCTGTTTTTATAAGCGTTACCCATTTTTTAATAGACTTATGGAAATTGAATCAAAAAAGGGATAATCTTACCTATTTTTTACTCGATCAATTATTCCATATCGTAATCATTACAATCGCATATCTGTATTTAATTTCAGGATTTAATACCGTAGTGCCAAATTTAATATCACTGTTAGAATCTAATGTATTTTTAGCTATACTAATCGCTTACCTATTGATTATTTTTCCGGTAGGTTTTATAATTGGTAAGGCGACAGAAAAATGGCATGATGAGATTCTTAAAAACACGAAAGAATCTTTAAGCCTGAAAGCTGCGGGACGCTATATTGGTATTTTTGAACGTATTTTAGTGCTAACTTTAATCTTAACCGATAACTTTTCAGCCATTGGTTTTCTTATAGCCGCAAAATCTATTTTAAGATTTGCCGATAAAAATGAAGCAAGTGCCCGTAAACAAACAGAGTATGTGCTTATCGGGACACTTATGAGTTTTTCGATTACAATTATAATAGGATTGTTAGTACGCCATATCGCGTTCTAAAAGCTGAATATTATCCTGTAACCTTTGCCTAACCAAATTCATCATTCGCTTGTTTAAGGCAGAAGAATTTTCGATATAGCTTTGGTATTCTTCAATAGTGAATTGTCCTATTATCATACCTTTTAGGCTATTACGAAATTTTATATCCCGCTGTATCGCATTTTCTATATACATCAAACGTTTATCGATGCCCAGCTCATAAAATGCATTTTTATGCTTCGTTATGTAGTTTCTAAAAGCTGCTACCAGTAAATCATTTTGAAGTTTTACAATAGGCCGAAGAGTACCGTTTTGAAATTTTTCTTCAGCACTCATATTTTCCGAAACTTTAGCTGAAGGAATTTCTGGCCTTAGTTGGGTTAATTGGTAATCACGTGGATTCATAATAAAGGCGTTTGCTCTAATATACTAATTATTAGGCTGCATAAGTCATACACAAATTTTACTTGTAAACCGGTTATAAACAAAACAGCGCTATCCCAGCGATAATAAGTGTAATTGGATTTTGGCTAATCAAAATTCATCATTGGTACAAAGTGAGTTAAAATCGTCTTAATCGTTCGCTTGTGCTGTTTTCTTCTTGTTACCTTTAAGAAAAACCATTTAAAAATTGTTTTTATGATCACTTCAAAAAATCCTTATACAGGAGAAGTTGTAGAGGAATTTAAAGAATATACAAAGGAAGAAGTAAATGCAGCAATCGAAAGAGCTGATAGTCGTTTTAAAACCTGGCGTAAGGTAAGTTATGAGGAAAAACGTGATTTAATGCTGAATGCAGCAAAAGAACTGCGTGAGAATCAAAGAGCTTATGCTGAAGATATTACTACAGAAATGGGGAAACCTATTTCACAAGCCATGGCAGAAATTGAAAAGTGCGCCTGGGTTTGCGAATATTATGCTGAAAATGCAAAAAATCACTTAGCAAAAGAAACGATTGAAACAGATGCGCAAAAAAGCTATGTTAGTTACGAACCAATTGGTGTGGTTTTAGCCATTATGCCGTGGAATTACCCATTCTGGCAAGCATTTAGATTTGCGGTACCAGCTTTAATGGCAGGAAACATTGGGCTTTTAAAGCATGCAAGTAATGTGATGCGCTCTGCTAATAATATTCAGAAAGTTTTTGAAAAAGCCGGCTTTCCAAAAGACTGTTTTCAAAACTTAGTCATTTCAAGTAGTAAAATAGAAGGGATATTAAAGGATAATCGCGTAAAAGCAGTGACGCTTACGGGAAGTAAACCTGCAGGAAGTGCAGTAGCCGCTACAGCTGGTAGCGAGATAAAAAAATCGGTTTTAGAACTTGGCGGTAGTAATGCGCTGGTAGTTTTTAAGGATGCAAATATTCAAAAAACCGTAGAAACTTGTGTGCAAGCAAGATACCAAAATACCGGGCAAAGTTGTATTGCCGGTAAACGTTTGCTATTGCACGAAAGCATCGAAGATGAATTTATGGAAGAGTTCGTTAAACAGGTTAGAGAGCTAAAAAGTGGAGATCCAATGGATGAAGATACGTACATAGGTACTCTTGCCCGTGAAGATTTAGCTGAAGATTTAGAATCCCAAATTAAAGATTCTGTAGAAAAAGGAGCCAAAATCGTACTTGGTGGTAAGCGCGATAAAGCTTATTTTGAGCCTACTATCTTAACCAATGTAAAAAAAGGTATGCGAGTTTTTGATGAAGAAACTTTTGGCCCCGCAATTTCAGTTACGACTTTTAAAGAAAATCAGGAAGCTATAGATCTCGTAAATTATTCAGATTTTGGATTGGGAGTTTCCATTTTTACAGAAGATTTTGATTTTGCTGAAGGAATCATTTCTGAGTTTGAAGACGGAGCAGTCTTTGTAAATGAGCTTGTAAAAAGCGATCCCAGATTGCCTTTTGGAGGTACTAAAATTTCAGGATACGGTAGAGAACTTTCTTCTCACGGAATTCAGGAATTCGTTAATAGAAAAACAGTGTATTTCAACAAATATTAATTTAAAGAATAATCCATGAAATTTGGAAAAGTTGATGATCCGGGAAGCGTAGATTTCACGCTTCCAAAAGATCATCCTCAAACAAAAGAAATTTTAAATAAGCAAGAGGCTGCGAAATTTGAGAACGTTAGAATTGGTTGTGCGAAATGGAATCGACAGGATCTAAAAAACTTTTATCCTCGCGGCACAAAAGATGAATTGACATTTTATGCAACGCAGTTCAATGCCATTGAATTAAATGCTTCTTTTTACCGAATATTTCCAGATACACAGTTTGAAACCTGGTATGGTAAAGCTGCAGGCGATTTTCAGTTTTCGCCTAAAGTTCCAAGAATCATTAGTCATATAAAACGTCTTAACGACACTGAACGTTTAGTAGATGATGTTGTTACCAATATGATGCCTTTAAAAGAAAAGCTTGGTTGCTGTTTCCTGCAAATGCCAGATAATTTTATGCCGAAGTGGATAGAGCGATTAGAGCCTTTTTTAAAGCATTGGCCAAAAGAGATTCCATTAGCCGTAGAATTACGCCATACCGACTGGCATAACGATGCCGAAGTTGCAGACCAATTGAATGCGTTATTAATTAAGTATAATATTTCGAGCATTATTGTAGATGCTGCAGGGAGAAGAGATTTGTTGCATATGCGACTAACAAATGATACTGCATTTATTCGATATAACGGAGCTAATCACCCATCTGATTATGAAAGATTAGATGATTGGCAGGAAAGAATAGGAGAGTGGTACGAGCAGGGATTAAAGCAGCTTTATTTCTATGTGCACCAAAATCTTGAAGAAGCCTCTCCGTTACTTTCAGCATATTTTATTGAAAAGTTCAATAAAAAGTTTGGAACCGATATTGTGATTCCAAAGACTTTACCACCTAAAAAATAAATTATGAGTGCAGAAATAGCTGTTACAGTAGATAATGTAATATTATGTAAATCGAAAGATAGATTTAAAATTGTGCTAATAAAGCGCAAAAATGATCCATTTAAAGGAGAATGGGCTTTGCCAGGAGGTTTTGTAGAGGAAAATGAAGACTTACCCGATGCTGCAAAACGAGAGCTTAAAGAAGAAACCGGTTTGATTGTAGAGAATAACGAACAGGTGGGAACTTTTGGAAAACCAAATAGGGATCCGCGTGGCCGAATGATTTCAGTGGTATACTTAAGTTTAATAAATTCAGAAGAAATATTAAAAGGAGATAGTGATGCGGCAGATGCAAGATGGTTTAGTATTGATAATTTACCAAAATTAGCTTTTGATCATGATGAGATCATAAAAACAGCTTATCAATATTTATAATCTGGAATTAACAAATTTGATCAATATTCGTACTCTATCTAAATATCATTATAGGAGATTGCTGAGCTATTTTTTTGGATGAATTCTTTGTAATTTTGAAAATAAAAAATGAGATTTCATACAAGAAAGTGGATCAAACCCCAAGATTTAAACCCAAATAGAACCCTTTTTGGTGGCCGATTGTTAGAATGGATTGATGAAGAATGTGCTTTATATAGCATTATTCAGCTTGAAAATCCTAAGACGGTAACCAAATATATGAGTGAAATAGATTTTAAAAGTTCGGCCAAAGAAGGCGATATTATTGAAATTGGTATCGAAGTTGTGAAATTTGGATCGGCTTCTATTTCTCTAAAATGTGAGGTTAGGAATAAAATGACCAGAGAAACAATTATTACGGTGGACAAAATTGTTATGGTTGGTCTAGACGAAAATGGAAAGCCAAAGCCTCACGGAAAAACAGAGGTAGAATATGTAAAAGATCGTCTGGGAGATAAATAATTATTCTCCCTTTTTTATATCCTTGGCTAATCGCACAGGAAATTCTGTTTCCCCACCATACAGCTTTATTTCCTGTATGTCTGCCGGCATGTAGAAACCGTGATCTTCTAAGGCTTCTTTTATTGTTCTTACTACATTTCCTTTAGTAATAAGCGCCATTTTTCTAAAGTCGGTAGTATCTACCCAAAAGAAAACCTTTAAGTTAACTGTACTTGTAGCCAATTCATCTTCAATAACAAAGTTTTCATGTAACTCGTCTGAAATTACTGTGGGTTCTTTCTGAAGTGTTTCCATAACAACTTTCTTAGCGGCATCAATATTATCCTCGTAGGCTATGCCAATTATAAAATCCCATCTAAAAAAGCCATCTTCGGTATAATTGGTAACTGGTTTTCTA
The DNA here is from genome assembly GCF_027594425.1 of Zunongwangia sp. HGR-M22. Classification (NCBI taxonomy): domain Bacteria; kingdom Pseudomonadati; phylum Bacteroidota; class Flavobacteriia; order Flavobacteriales; family Flavobacteriaceae; genus Zunongwangia; species Zunongwangia sp. HGR-M22. The sequence continues at coordinate 2,057,995 of NZ_CP115159.1, read as the reverse complement.
AGAACATCACTATTTGGGATATAAACATCTTTACCATCGAAAGTTTTCAATTTTGTATATCGAAATTCTAGCGCTTTTACTTTTCCGAAGTTATCTCCAATTTCCACGGTGTCGTTTACATCAAACGGTCTGTTGAAAGCTAGAATAACTCCTGAAATAAAATTTTCTCCGATATCTTTAAAAGCAAATCCTAAGATTAACGCACTCGCCCCGGCAGCTGTAAAAATTCCTGTTGCTATGGCGCCCAACCCGGCTGCTTTTAACCCTAAGATAATGGCAATTACTATTATTACAAACTTTATAGCTTTCCCTAAAAATCGACTCATTAAGGGATCTTGAGTGCGCCTAGAGATTTTTCGGGTAATAAAGTTACCTATTGAGGATCCAATTAAAACGCCTAAAATGATTAACAGCAAACCAAAGCCTATACCGGGTAATTGATCGATAAAATCCTGATAGTAATTAGTTGTAGCAGTTGTTAAATCGTGAATTTGATTTGTTTCCTGAATGATCATTTTTTTGTTTTTTCTTGGTCCTCTTCTTTCTCTTCTTTTATTTGCTTTTGGGCATTTTTAAGTTGATCTTCTGTAGGCGGCTCAGGAGCTTGCGCATTGGCTCTTTCCGGCTCGAAAGTTATTTCAGCAAAAGCCGGAAAGTGATCGGAACTGATATCTTTTCCTACTTCTAATCTTTTTACTCTAAATTCTTCTGTAGTAAAAACATGATCTAAAGGCCAGCGCATAATAATATTCTTTGCATTGAACGTATTGTAAAAACCACGACCAATACGTAAATCTAATAACCCGCCAACTTTTCTAAATAATCTGGTAGTTTGCGACCAGGCAACATCATTAAAATCGCCCATAACAATAACAGGATATTTAGAATGATGAGTTCGTAAGGCAATTCGCATCATTTCTGCATCTCTATCAGAAGAGCTAGGATTATGTTGCGGCATAGGAGGAGTAGGATGGATGCTATAAAACTGAATAGTATCCCCGTCGAAAATAAATTTAGTATCGATAGAAGGAATACTGTCTTCTACCATATAATGCACCTCGGGATCAATTAATTTTAATTTGGAATAGAATAGCATTCCGTAGGTGTTATCTAACGGAATTTCTTTTTTATAAGGATATTTTTTAGATAACTCTGGCGATACATCCTTCATCCATTGAGCATCTGTTTCATCCAAAATCAATAAATCTGGATCAAGTCTTTCAACTTCAGCTAAAATACTTTTGTGATCTTTATTTTTTTGAAGAACGTTCGCGGTTAGCAGCTTAATTGAAGGCTTATCTATACTGCTGTCTCCTAATTCTGGTTCCGCTAAAACGGTATAAGGGTAGATTTTACCTGATTGGACTACAAGACAAGCTATAAGCAAAGCTACAAAAACATAGTCCTCTGTCCATCGAATATTAAATTTTATAAAGTATAACAATAAAGCTAAACCTGTGAGAATAGTTAATTGTACATGCGGAAAATCGAATACTCTAATCCACCAATAATCTGCGGCGACAAAAGGAAAAATTGTAAGAACAATGGCTATTATACCAAATACTTGGAGGAAGCGACGTAGTTTCATAGCAAGCAATTTATACCAAATTGCTGTAGCACTGTGTTTACGTTAGGTTAATTTTTCTCCTGAACATCATAGAATCTTTTAATATCATCTCCTGAAGGTGATTCGAATATTTGTAACCCAAAATAGGGCATCGCAGCAATAATATGATCAAAAATATCTGCAGTTATATATTCAAAATTTTCCCATCGCTTGTCTTTACTAAAACATAAGATTTCTATAGGGATACCTTTATCTGTAGGAGCAAGATGGCGAACAATGATATATAATTCTTTATGAATGGCTGAATGGTCGTTAAGATAAGAATCGATATATTTTCTAAAAATACCTAAGTTAGTTTGATTTCTACCGTTTAAAGGCAACGAACGATCAATATTATTTTCTGAATTATATTTATCTATTTCTTCCTGGCGATTGTTGACGTATTTTTTGATCAATGAAATCTTACTGATTTCTTGCAAATCCTCAGAAGTCATAAATTTTACTGAGTTTTGCTTTACATAGACCGCTCTTTTAATTCGCCGTCCGGGAGATTCCTGCATTCCTCTCCAATTTTGGAAGGATTCAGAAATTAAACTATAGGTAGGAATTGTGGTAAACGTATTGTCCCAGTTTTGAACTCTTACCGTCGCCAAACTTATTTCAGTTACATTTCCATCGGCTCCATATTTTTCAAATGTAATCCAGTCTCCAATACGTACAATATCGTTAACAGCAACTTGTATAGATGCAACAAATCCTAAAATAGTATCCTTAAAAACCAATAAAAGTACTGCTGAAGCAGCACCTAATGAAATTATAAATCGTTGGATCGATTCTCCGGTGATTTCAGCAAAAATAAACATTAGCCCTATAACCCAAACCATAATCATAACTACCTGAATGTAGCTATCTACTGGTTTATCATTAAATTGACGTAATGTCTTTAAAAATTTTTTGGAAGTTCTTAATAAACTTCTACAAATCCAGATACATAAGATAATTACGTAAAGATCAAACAGTTTATCGAACAAATATAGAATGGCCGGATAATCTACAAAAACGATGGGAACCAGATAATAAAGCAGCATTAAAGGAATAATCTGCCCTACATAATTTGGAAATCTACTTTGAATCAAAAAATCATCAAAAGTAGTTTTTGTTTTATCGGTAAGCGTTTTAAATGTTTTTATTACAAATCGCTTAATAAGATAATTTGCTCCTAAGACAACAACTAGAAGAACAAAAATATTTAATAATAGATTTGAATAATGAGCAATTTTATAATTCACTCCGTTAGATAGCAAGAAGTCCTCTAACAGGCAGGAAAGATGCTTTACAAATTCATCTAATTTAATCATGGCAAATATTTTCTTTCAACGTAAAAAGGACCTAGTGGTAAAATAGAACAAAGGATTACTATCAATAGCTGCTTGATGTTCCAGTTTAATTTTTCGTACATATAATAAGCTCCTAAAACATATAAAACGAATAAAATACCGTGTGCCATTCCTACGAATCTTACCATAGATGGCATGTCCCAAATATATTTTAAAGGCATGGCAATTAATAGCAAAACCAAAAACGAAATAGCTTCTAGCGTGCTTATTATTTTGAAAATCTTAATGAATTTCGTTCTTTCCATATAAAAATTATTAGGGCTGCAAAGATAAGTTTTTTGATTGCGAATTCCTGAAGATTATTATCCTAAATAAAGAAATGATTAAGATGGTTATTGAAATTTATTATTATTGATATTTTGCTTATTTTGCAGGTTAATCAACCTAAATTATGAGTAGAAAAATATTAGTAACAGGCGGTTTGGGATTTATTGGTTCTCATACCGTAGTTGCTCTTCAGGAAAAAGGATACGATGTTGTTATAATCGATAACCTTTCAAATTCTTCTATAGATGTTTTGGCGGGAATAACCAGAATCACAGGCAAAACACCAGAATTCGAAAAAATAGATCTTAGAGAAAAATCGAGTGTAAAAGATTTTTTCGAAAAACATAACGATATTGATGGAGTAATCCATTTTGCAGCATCCAAAGCGGTTGGTGAAAGTGTACAAAATCCATTATTATATTATGAGAATAATTTAGCTTCCCTAATTTATATTTTACAGGAACTTAGCAAAAAAGATAAAGCTAATTTTATTTTCAGCTCGTCTTGCACGGTTTACGGGCAAGCAGATGAATTGCCTATTAAAGAAGAATCACCTGTTAAAAAGGCCGAATCGCCGTACGGAAACACCAAACAAATAGGAGAAGAAATTATTGTTGATACCTGTAAGATTGCTAAAGGCCTCAAAGCAATTTCTTTACGTTATTTCAATCCAATTGGTGCTCATAAAACTGCAGAAATTGGAGAATTACCATTAGGAACACCTCAAAACTTAGTTCCTTTTATCACCCAAACTGCTATTGGCAAAAGAGAGCAATTATCTGTTTTTGGAGATGATTATCCTACGGAAGATGGAACATGCATTAGAGATTACATTCACGTAGTTGATCTAGCTGAAGCTCATGTTAGCGCACTTACGAGACTTTTGGAAAACGAAAAAGCGCCCAATTATGAAGTCTTTAATTTAGGAACCGGCAAAGGAAGCTCTGTTTTAGAAGTGGTTCACTCGTTTGAGCGTTCTACAGGAGAAAAGTTAAATTACAAAATAGCAGAACGTAGAGAAGGAGATGTCGTTGCTGCTTATGCTGATACTACTAAAGCAAACGAAGTATTGGGGTGGAAAGCAGATACTAATTTAGATACATCTTTAGCTAGCGCTTGGAAATGGGAAAAGAAAGTTAGCGAACAGGAATAGATTTTGGTCATATTAGAATATAAAAAAAGTCCGGTCAAAACTGACCGGACTTTTTTATATAATCCTTTCCTATTTATTTTGTTCCATTAACTAAGAAAGCATGAATAACTCCTGGGATCCATCCAATTATTGTTAGTACAATACTAATTAATAATGTAGTACCCACACCGTGCTTCATATATACAGCTAATGGTGGTAATAAAATGTTTAGAATAATTGTAAGAATAGACATAATTTGATTTTTTTGGTTTGGTTATTTTAATAAAGAGCCAATATATGGTAGTTTGCTTAAGGTGCTGATACAATTAGCCTTAAATTAACTTAGTTTAACTTAAGCTTTAAATTTTCTGTATTTAGCCATCATGAACATATAAATACCATAACAAACTAATCCTGCTGCCACGGCACCTAATAAATATTGACCATAAGAAGATTCCTGAATAAAAGAAAAGGCATCGGTTGTACTTTTAATGTCTGAAGTATTAGATTCCATTGCCGCTCTTATAAAGAAATAACCTAATATAAAGAATATCACACCTCTAGCGATAAGTCCCATTAAACCGGTATTCTTAATCGTTTTTCTTCTTTTTTCTTCTGAAATAGATTTATAATCAAATTTCTGTAAGAAACTTTTTGTATATGCTTTTTTAATCTGATTGATCCCGGCACCGATAACGCAAACACCTATAATTGCGAATATGATCACCCCAATTTGTCCAGTCATAAAATCAGGACTTTTGCTACCGCTTCCTCCAGAGCTACCTCCGGCATTTATAACTTTCATTACTGCTGAAACAGCTAGAGCTAAATAAATTACAGCGCTTACTCCAAAGGCTACTCTTTTTATTTTTCCCTTTTTATCACTTCCAATATTTTCAGGATCTTGAAAAAGTTGTATCCCTCTCCAAACAACATAACATAGAAGGCCAATAGCCATAACTATTAAAATAGCATTTCCATAAGCTTGTTTTTCAAGGAAATCTAAAGCCTGAAATTTTCCTGCTTTTTGCCCTCCTTCGCCGAGGGCGGCTAATAATGTAAGTACTCCGGTAATTGTATAAACCGCTCCTTTAGCAACGTATCCAGTACGTGCAATTTTCTTTAATTTTGAATCCATTTATTGAGTTTTTGGTTGGTAAAATCAAAAATACCTCAATAAATATGGGGGATAAAGATATTTAGCACAAGTTTAATTAGTTATATGCCAAAATGTTATAAAGCGTTAAACCATTTCAAAAATTACGAGTGCGTAAAGGTAGAAACGAACAAAGCGTAAAAGACCAAACATAAGATAACTGCCAAAAGGGAATCTAATAATTCCGGCAGCAATACTTGTTATTGCAAAAGGGATAGGTAGCAAAGCACCTACAATAATTAAAAAACCACCCCATTTTCGGGTATTTTTAATGTGTTGTGCAAGTTTAACTTCCATCGCTTCACGGACGCTTGGAATTTTAGTGATACCGCGCCCTATATAATAGGAAACAATTCCGCCTCCATAAGAAGCTACGGCTAAAAAAGAAAGAAATAAAATTGGGCTAGCAGATTTACCCGCCCATGCAATAAATAATTCAGGAGGGATAAGCCCCAAAATAGATTCGCTGGCAAAAAAGATGCTAAGGACTACTAATGGAGAATAGCTTTCTGTCACCATTACCAAAGTATCCTCTATATCAATTACAAAATAATCTAAAGCAAATAAAGCACCTATAAATAAAGCAATCGGTAAAATAGCTTTTTTTAGACTTTTCCAAACAAAACTATAGAACCCCGTATATTTATAATATTGGTGCATTAAGCGCAGTCTCGATTTTTTTCTAGACTTCGCATCTTTCTTCATCAGCAATCTTTTAGAAATTAATCTGGCTTATCGAATATTAACACAAGAAACTATTCTAATGCTCTTCAGCATATTCTGTAAAAGCCTGGATGTAATCACGTAATTCAATCTCGTTAACCCTGTTTGTATGATCTTCCATTAGTGATAAAAGGTAAGCAAGACTTTCCTGTCCTGTAATTTCCTCTTCAACACGTACTTCTTGGTTTTCCTCATCGTCTTCGATAGGATCGTCTTCAGGAATCGCGATATTAAAAGATTGGTATTCTTCTACATGCTCGGTAGTAAGTCGAATCACTTTAGCTAACAGTGGCTGTCCTTCTTCGACAACATAATCCCTAAGTTGTTTTAAATCTCCAATTAACGTATTAGTGATTATACCGTTACGCATTAAATCACGCTGTATTTTATTCAGCAGCTTTTGAGCTTTTATGTTTTCTAAAGGTTTCAAAATATAAGTGTATTTATTTGTAGTAGTAAGAAATCTAGTTTTTGCAAAAATACTTTTTTATGCTAGTTCTGAAACTATTTAACACCTAAATTAATAAAGGTTTTAGATTTAAAATTAACAATTAATTACCAGTAATAATTTCACAAGGCCTAGCTACTTTATTAGATTTAATTTTAAGTGAATTTATAAATAAAAAAATATACTATGAGTGCTTTAAAAGGAAAAGTCGCATTTATAACCGGTGGAAGTAAAGGTATAGGTTACGGAGTAGCCGAAGCTTTATTAAATGAGGGTTTTAAAGTAGCTATAACCAGTAGAACATTAGAGTCTGCACAGGATGCTGCGAAAGAATTAGAAAGTAAAGGAGAAATTATTGGTCTGGAAGCAGATGTAAGAAGTTACGAAAGTCAGCAGAAAGCAGTAAAAGCTGCGGTAGATAAATTTGGAAAGTTAGATTTATTAGTGGCTAATGCAGGCGTTGGCAAATTCAATTCTATTGAAGATATGACTCCGGAAGAGTGGAATGCAACCATAGAAACTAATCTTACCGGTGTATTTTACAGCGTAAAATCGAGCTTAGAAGAATTAGTAAAAACTGAAGGTTACGTAATTAGTATTTCTAGTCTTGCAGGTACAAATTATTTTTCGGGTGGCGCGGCTTATAACGCCAGTAAATTTGGACTAACCGGATTTTCACAGGCGATAATGCTAGATCTTCGGCAAAAAGGCGTGAAAGTAAGTACGATAATGCCAGGATCTGTTGCTACTCATTTTAATGGGCATACGCCAAGCGACGAAGATGCGTGGAAAATACAGAAAGAAGATATTGGTGAATTAGTGGTAGATTTAATGAAAATGAATCCGAGAACTTTACCTAGTAAAATCGAAGTTCGACCATCTAAACCACCAAAAAAGTAATTCTTAATTGAAATTATATAAAAAAGCCACATTAGTTTTGTGGCTTTTTTTGAGTTTATATTTATCGTAATATTGCAATTAAAATTCAGTTATGGGCGTTACAAAATCCGAAATTTTTAGTGATAGTCAAAATCAAATAGCCAATATGGCTAAAGTTTTGGGACATCCTGCAAGAATTGCCATTCTTCAGCAAATTATTAAATCTAAAAGCTGCATTTGTGGTGATCTAGTTTCAGAAATTGGTCTTGCGCAACCAACAATATCGCAACATCTTAGAGAATTAAAGAATATCGGAATTATAAAAGGGGATATTGAAGGAACACGCGTTTGTTATTGCATAGATGAAGAAAAATGGAACGAGATTCGTGATTTATTGAGTGCATTTTTTCAGCAAGAAATCTGCGGAAAGGAGTGTTGCTAAATGGTTTATGATGTTATTATTATTGGCGGAGGGCAAAGTGGATTAGCCTGTGCTTATTATCTTCGAAGAACTTCGCTTAAATACCTTATACTTGATTGCAATAAAGAATGCGGAGGATCCTGGGCAAAAAACTGGGAGAATTTAGATCTATTTTCAGTTGCTAAACATAGTTCGCTTCCCGGCTGGCTAATGCCCAAGACTAAAAGTGAATATCCTACCAAAGAAGAAGCGATTGATTATTTATGCGCGTATGAAAAGCGTTACGACTTCCCGATAAAAAGAGGGATTAAGATTCAGAATATAGAAAAAGAGAACGGTTTATTTATTCTGAAAAGTAAAAATAGAAGTTTCAGCGCAAAATGCATCATCGCAGCCACAGGAACACAATCAAGACCAATCATTCCAACTATTAGCGGAAGAAATAAGTTTAAAGGATTACAGGTTCATTCTTCAGAATATCATAAAGCCGAAAATTTCAGCAATAAAATTGTATTAGTAATAGGAGAGGGGAATAGCGGCGCTCAAATCTTAGCACAACTTTCAAAAATTACAACAACAAGATGGGCAGTAAAGAATAAACCTGAATTTTTACCCGATGATATTGATGGTAAAGATTTATTCGATCAGGCTTCTGCAAAATATAGAGCTAAACATCAAGGCAAAGAATATAAACCGAAAAACTACAATATTGGTAGTATTGTGATGGTTCCGCAGGTTAAAGAAGCTCGGGATCGCGGAGTTTATAATAACTTCAATTATATTGAAACAATTACTGAAGATGGTGTAAAATGGCAGGATGGTGAGGAAGAAAATTTTGACGCCATAATTTGGTGCACCGGGTTTGGATACGCTACAGACTATTTAAAAAATTTGGTTGAAACTGACCAATATGGAAAGATCAAAACCGATAACACTTCAGCAAAAGATATTTCAGGATTATGGTTAGTAGGTTTTGGCCAATGGACGGGATTTGCATCTGCAACCCTAATTGGCGTTGGCAGATCAGCCAGAAAAACAGTTTCTGAAATTGAAGCTTTTTTAAGTAAAAGTAATATATAATTCCCGAGACGTTTTTTTTTCTATACACTTCAACAAGTTTAAAATCCTTAACATGATCCCGCTTTAGCCGTTAAATATCCGCTAAATGAGGTCTCTATTTTGCTCTGGAATAATCTTGATAGTATATTCAGAAAAAAATAGAAAACTGTTATGAGTATTAAAGGAAAAACTATCATTATTACTGGAGCTTCAAGCGGAATTGGTGAAGCAACTGCAAAAAAACTATCTAAAGAAGGTGCTAACGTAGTAATTAGTGCCAGAAGAGAAGATCGTCTTAAGTCTTTAAAAGAAGCGATCGAGAAAGAAGGTGGTAAGGCTTTAGTGGTAACTGCAGATGTTACTAAAAAAGAAGATTTCGAAAATGTTGCAAAACAAGCAAAAGCCGAGTTTGGAAGTATTGATGCATTAATCAACAATGCTGGCTTAATGCCATTATCTTACGTGAAAAATTTGCATACTGATGAGTGGAATACTATGGTAGATGTAAACATTAAAGGCGTATTAAACGGTGTGGCAGCAGTGCTACCAACGATGAAAGAACAAAAATCTGGACATATTGTAAATATTTCTTCTTCAGCAGGGAACAAAATTTATCCTGGTGGAGCTATTTATTGCGCTACAAAAGCTGCAGTGAAAATGTTTACTGAAGGATTGCGAATGGAATTAGCGCCAAACTTCGGAATTAAAGCAACTTCTATCGAACCAGGTGCTGTGGATACTGAGTTAACCGATACCATTACCGATGATGAAATTAAAGAAGACTTTGTTTCGAGTCTTAATGAGTTAACGCCATTAGAATCTGAAGATATAGCTGAAGCAATTTATTATGCACTTTCTCAACCAGGAAGAGCAAATATTAATGAAGTTTATGTGATGCCAACAGAGCAACAACAGTAATTTCTAGTTCAAAAAACTTCATAAAAAAACCGCTGATTTAAATCGGCGGTTTTTTTTTATAATATTAGTTTAAGCGATTAAACTTCAACAAGCATTTTACCGGTATTTTTACCTTCAAATATTTCGATAAAAGCTTTTGGCACATTATCGAAACCTTCTCGTTTTGTTTCATCAAACTTTAATTTATCATCAGCAAGCCAGCTTCCTAATTGCTTGATCGCATCCTGAAATTGATCGGCATGATCACGAACTATAAAACCTTGCATTAAAGCACGTTTTTTTACCATAATTCCTTCTAAACGCATTCCTTTTGGCACTTCTTCTTTATTGTAAATTGAAATAGCACCACAATTTATAATACGAGCAAAATCATTAATGTTTTGCATTGCAGCATCTAAAATATCGCCACCAACATTATCAAAATAAACATCGACACCATCTGGACAGGCTTTTGCGATATCTTCCTTAATGTATTCCGTGGTTTTATAATTGATCCCGGCATCAAAGCCAAATTTGGATTTTATATGATCAATTTTTTCATCAGTCCCGGCGATACCTACAACGCGACAACCTTTAATTTTTCCTATTTGTCCAACAACACTTCCTACGGCCCCGGCAGCTCCAGATACCAATAGTGTTTCTCCTTCTTTAAGCTTTCCGATAGTTTCTAAAGCTAAATAAGCAGTTAAACCGGTTAAGCCAAGAATACCTAAATACGCTGAAAGTGGTACATCTTTATTGGTAATTTTGTTTAGACCTTCACCGGTATGTTTCTGGATTTCTTTCCAATCTAACATTCCGCTTACGTGATCTCCTTTTTTAAAATCATCAGATTTAGATTCGATCACTTCAGCTACGACCATTGATGCTAATGGTTCATCAATTTTAAAAGGAGGAATATAAGAATCTTCATCTCTCATTCTCCCTCTAAGATATGGATCTACTGAAATATATTTCGATTTCAAGAGAATCTCACCATCTGCAATTTCAGGTTTTTCTTCCGTTTTAAACTCGAAGTTTTTCTCTTCCGGTTTTCCGGATGGTCTTTCCTTTAATGTGATTACTTTACTCATAACTTATTTTTTTATGAAATTAATTTAATCTAAAACCATCACCAAAATGCCGGTCTTAATTTATCCTTAATACTATATTAGATATTTCAGCAAAATTAAACTACCAAGCGATGGTTTAGCTTCGCTTTAACATTTGCAAATCTGAAATTGATAACTTTGTAGCTAAAGCAACAAATACTTAATCTAACTAAGCGCATTGGCAAATAAACTATCCCAGTATTGGCATTCAACTTTAAGATTTTTACACAGTACAGATTTTACGAAGGCTTTAATTCTTACGCTTAGTATTGGTTCGTCGATTGGGATTTTTAATGCATTAGGTTTATCCCATATTGGTGTGCCAATGGCGGTAGGTTGTTTGCTTACAGCCCCAAGTGATACTATAGGAACTTTAAAGCATAAAGTTGTAGGCGTTATTGCAGCAGCAATTCTCGCGGGGGTAACGTCTTTTGTGCTAGGATTTGCTTCAGTAAATTTTTATCTAACCCTTCCAATTTTAGGAATTGTTGTCTTCGCCATTTCTTATCTCGCTATCTATGGTTTTAGAGCATCTATGGTAGCTTTTGCAGGTTTAATGGCAGTCGTCCTTAGCTTTGCAAATGTAGATACATCAATGTCTTTATGGCAACACTGCTTATTAATTTCAGCTGGTGGGTTTTGGTATTTAACGCTTAGTCTTATTTGGCATTTTCTTAATCCTAAGCACGAAACAGAACAACTTTTAGGACAATGTCTAGAACTTACAGGAGAATACTTGCAGGTACGCTCTAAATTGCTGTTAGAGGTAAAAGAACGGGATAATTACCAAAGAAGGCTTTTTGATCTCCAAAACGATTTAAATCAAAAACATGAGAGTTTACGAGAAATTTTAATCAGTTCTAGAAAAATTTCCGGGAATTCGAACTATACCAGAAAGCGACTTTTAATTTTTATTGAGTTGATTGATATTTTAGAGCTAGGTATGGCTAATCCAGTAAATTATGAGCGTATGGATGCGCTTTTCAAAGAGGATAAGAAGTACCTGAAAATGTTTAGTGACGTTACATATTATTTCGGCGAACAACTAATAGAAATCTCTAAATCTATTGAAAATAAAAAGCAGATTCCCGATAATCGAATTTCAGATTATATTGAAAAAAACCGCGAGCTAATTAATCAGTACAGAGAAAATATTGATATTTCAGAAAAACGCGAACATATTTTAATGCTTCGGAATTTGTTTGATTACCAGGAGCGCCAGTCGCATAAAATCAATACTATTTTTGCCGTTATCAATAATTTAAAGATGGGAAACAACATCTTTATGAAACAAAAAGAAGTTGTAAAATTTATTACTCCGCAAGAATATTCATCTAAAATTTTAGTTGAAAATTTCAACTTTAGTTCTCCCATTTTTCGTCACGCACTCCGTCTAGCCATCATTGTTTTAGTTGGATTTTCTATAGGAGCTTATTTCTCTATTCAAAATGCTTATTGGATTCTTTTAACCATTGTCGTTATAATGCGTCCTAATTACGGACTCACAAAATCAAGAACCAAAGAACGTATTATTGGGACACTAATAGGTGGTGCTATTGCAATTGGTATCGTATTTATTACTCAGAATGTCTATATTTATGGCGCACTTGGATTGCTATCCTTAACATTGGCGTTTTCTTTAATTCAACGTAATTATAGAACGGCTGCGGTTTTTATTACCTTAAGTATCATATTTATATATGCGTTAATGAAGCCCGATGTACTGCAGGTAATACAATTTAGAATTATAGATACCCTGGTAGGAGCAGTATTGGCAGCTTTAGGTAATCTATTTTTATGGCCTGCATGGGAAGCCGAAAATATTAGAAATATTATAGCAACAAGCATTGCTGCAAATCGAAATTACTTTGTTGAAATCGATAAATTCTACCACAATAAAGGAGAATTACCAACAAGCTATAAATTATCCAGAAAAAAAGCGTTTTTAGAAATGGGTAATTTGAGTACTGCTTTTCAACGAATGACGCAGGAACCTAAATCAAAGCAAAAAGATTTAGGTTTAATTTATCGCCTGGTTAGTTTAAACCAAACCTTTTTATCGGCATTAGCCTCTATGGGAACCTACATTAGAAATCATAATACCACTGATGCATCAGAGCATTTTGAAGTTTTTGTGAAACAAATTTTGCACAGTTTGGATAATGCTGAAGAAGGTTTAATTGAACAGGGAGAGCAAAAGAAAACGAATGTTAGTTTGCTGAAGGAAGCAAAATCGAGATTGGATGAAAAATACGAGGATTTAGTAAAAATAAGAAATCAAGAAATTGCTGAAGGGAAAGAGTTAGCAGATCACGATATGCGTTTACAGCTTCAGGAAGCGCAACTTATTACCAATCAGCTGCAATGGCTTTTAGATATTTCAAAAAATATTCGAAAAACTGTCTATAAAACGACTTCGATCTAAATTATGAGCAAAAGAGCATTAAAAAAGTACTTAAAAGAGCTGGATAAGGAAGATCTGGAAGAACAAATCATGGATCTTTACGAGCGTTTAGATGAAGTAAAAGTATTTTACAATTTTGTTTTTAACCCCAACGAGCGCAAGCTTATTGAAAATGCGAAAGTTAAGATAGGGAAGGAGTATTTTCCCGAGAACAGGCGAAAGCGACCAAAAGCTCGCAGATCGATTGCGCAAAAACTGATAAAGCATTTTAAAAAATTAGGTGTAGATCCCATAACAACGGCAGACTTGATGCTTTATAATATTGAAATTGCACAGACTTATGCTGAAGATCGTTCTAAGATTAAAGATGCCTTTTATAAATCGATGTTTAAATCTTACGAAGAAGCCGTAAAATATATCTTGGAAAATGGATTATCAATCGATTTTGAATCTCGCATTATTAAAATAGCCTTGCATACTGAAACTCAAGATTGGCCGAATTCTTATTTATTTTTAAAAGTTTCTTCTCAATTCGATTAAAAAAAGGTAGCCAAAAAACTGACTACCTTTCGCTCAAATTGATTGGTTGGTTAAACTTTAAGAGCTTTCGTTAGTTGAAATTTCTAACTCAGTATTTATAACTTCAGCTTCTTCAATATTTGATGTTTTCTTCTGTAATATTAACGGTAATCCAAATCCTGTGACACTTAAGACTGCTCCTAACAGGAAAATAGCTGATGGTTCAGCAAAAAGTTTCCCACTCGATAAAATTCCCAAAATTATTAAGGTTGAAAGCGGAAATGATAGCGCCAAAACGCTTACAGCAAAATTTGGATTGAATGTTTTTCTTTCCCTGTTTTGCTCAGCTGCATCAACAGCAGAGATATGAGCAAAAGGCCAAAAACTACAAGCACTTAGACCAAAGGAAAGCATTAACAATACTTCGTTTTCAATAGCAATTCCGGCGATGCTTATTATTAAACCAATTGCTAAAACCACGAATCCTGCCCGCAACATCAACATTCCCAAAATCTGTAAGAACTGATCCTTTTTAATGTTTACAGCCAATCCAATATACAGCAAAACTAAAGGCGTCATTAGTAAACTTAATCTACTTAAGGTTTCGCTTGCAAAAAATGGAAGCGAATCCAATGTAAAGCCAAAGCCAACAAGTATTAACGCAGCGGCAATAAACAAGTTTACTGGTTCAGAAATCATTGCTATACCCAAGGATTTAAGTTTTGCTTTTCCCGATTGTGCTTTTTTCTGCTGTACTTTATAATGCCAATTCATAGCTACAACATAAAGGATCATAAGTACAAAAACTTTATTCCCAAGATCGGCCATTGCTGCTTTGGCTAAATAAGCATCCCCTAAATATTCCAGCACAAAAGGAAAACATGATAATCCCGGCGCTAAAGAAGGAATAAGCATTTTTGCGGTTCGGTAATTTGGCGTTTCTTTTTCTATACCTAAAATTGGTAATAATAATGGAAAAATAAAAAATAGCAATGCATTTAAAATCAAAGCCAAAATCGGCAATAAAAGAAGATCTGCTTCAACTTTGATTCCCAAAAGCGCAATAAAAATAGTCGCTGGTAAGGCAAGATTCAGGATTATTTTTTTAATACCAACCACTTCAGCTTTGGTACTAAATTTCATCTTTAAAAGTAATCCTATAGCAATAAAAAGAATAAAAGTTATGGTTTTTTGTAGGCTTACATCCATATAACTAGACTAGAATTTCATCAATAGCTTCAGTAAAATATTTCATCTCTTTCATGGTTCCCATACTTACACGGCACCAATCCTGATCCCAAAACTTAAAAGCACGAACAACAACCTTCTTTTCGTAAATTTTTTCTAGAAATTCATCGCCATCCATATTTATAGGGAAAATTACAAAGTTGGTACTAGAAGGCATATAATCCATCCCACGACTTTCAAGATATGACGTTGTATAATTTCGGGCTTCTTCTATTTTGGCTTTACAATCGCTAAGGTAGGCTTCATCTTTCATACTTGCTGAAGCAGCTTCAATGCTAGGCCCAGTTAATCCCATCCCGCCGCGAGTAATCTCATTCATTTCTTTTAAAGACTCTTTGTTTCCTAACATATATCCAACGCGAAGCCCGGCCATTCCGTGAATTTTAGAGAAAGTTCTGGCTACAAAAACATCATAACCGTCTGCAACTAGCGACGCCATGCTAGAGTTGAGTCCGCCAGGAGAGAGTTCTATGTAGGCTTCATCAATAAATACCGGTACTTTCTTAGAAACTCGCTTACAAAAATCTTTAAGAACTTCGGTATCGGTCATAGTAGCCGTTGGATTGTTAGGATTTGTGATATAGACAAGTTTGGTGTCTTTATCAATAGCCTTTTCCATAGCCTTTAGATCATGCTGATAATCCTCGGTAAGTTTCACCGCTTTCCAATTTCCGCCGGCTGCTTTTGCAACACTAACCAGTGACATATAACTTGGATCTGCACTTACTACATTTCCGCCATGCTGAAATTTCACAATGGCCGTTTTTTCTAATAAATCTGAAGATCCCGGCCCCATCATAACGTTTGCTGGCTCGACACCTTCATATTCAGCAATTTGCTTTACCAATGCTCCTAAAGCACCCCAAGAATAATGATTCCCCTCTGTAACTGCCTTTTGAAAAGCTTCCGCAGCCATTTTAGAAGGACCATGAGGATTTTCATTCCAAACCAATCTTGCTTTTACTGTTTTAAGATCAGGAAATCGGGGAGGGGTATACTCGTCGAACGAGTTACTATAATTGTATAGAAATTTAGTGTTTTTTGCATGTGCATCAGAAACGGCATTTGCCCAAAGATCTACCGGCGTTACTGCAGCAACTCCCATCGCAAGCGCGCCTCTTTTTAGCCATTCTCTTCTGTTAAGACTCATAATTGGTGGTATTTGTGTTACATTTTAAAGTTAGAAATTAACACAATGTTAAGCAATGGTAATACCTTAAAAATGAATACTATAAATTCATAATTTAAAAAAATATTAAATGAAATTTAAGATTTGCAAAAATTCGACAGATTTGAATATAATGCACGAATTTTTCAATGCGTCGTTCAAAATATTTTTGATTTAAATTGAATAAAATTTGTTCTCAGTCTAATTTTGGATATTTAGGACATGATTTATATTTATTACTACTACATATTACTGGTGAAATATCTGTTTAATTATTACATTCAATATTATTTAAGAAAGTTTAATAGGTCGTTCGCGACTATATCGAAAAATTATTCAAATTGAAAATCTATGAGTCAACTAATTCTTGATCACGTTTCTAAAATTATTGATCTTACTGAAGAAGAAAAGGCCGAATTTTTAAGCATTCTAACTCCAGTGAAGCATGCTAAAAAAGATCTTTTAATTAGAGACGGAGAATTTGTGCATCATAATTACTTTGTGGTTAAAGGATGTCTGCGAGCTTTTTATCGTGATGATTTTGAGAATGAAGCTAATCTTCAATTTGCTATGGAAGACTGGTGGATTAGTGATTATGAAGCGCTTTTAGAAGGTATTCCCGCAAGATTAAATGTAGAATGTCTTGAAGATTGCGAGTTAATAGCCATTCATAGAGATGCGCAAGAAGAACTCTATAGGCGTATCCCTAAATTTGAACGATTTTTTAGAATTAAAGTAACCAAATCGTTTATAGCGCTACGTTGCAGAATAATGTCCAGCCTTCAAAAAAGCAGTAAAGAACGTTATTTAGAATTTTACGATCGTTTTCCTGAATTAGAAAATAGAATTGCAAATTATCATGTCGCTAACTATTTAGGTATTAAACCTGAAAGTTTAAGTAGAATTAGGAAAGAGCTCATATAGCTTAACAGTATTTAACAGCCTTCGCTAACATAGGTCAATGTTATCTTATCAGAAGATCGCTTAAATTTGTACTGAAAAAGGGATTAAAATTGCTATATAAGTTCCGGCATATCGACGATTGCCGGAATTTTTATTAAAAAAGAAAGAACGATGAGTAAACAACCACTATTAGAAGAATATAATCTGAATGGCTTAAAATTACCAAATCGTGTGGTAATGGCGCCCATGACGCGTACTCGCGCAGATAATGAAGAAAACTCACCGCGTGAAGAATATGAAGCTGAATATTATGCGCAACGCGCTTCAGCAGGTTTAATTATCACTGAAGGATCTCCAATTAACGACAAAGCAATTGGATATATAAATGTTCCTGGGATTTATAAACCTGCACAAATTGAAGGATGGAAAAAAGTAACCCGTAAAGTTCATCAGGAAAACGGGCGAATATTTATCCAATTATGGCATGTAGGAAGGATGTCGCATCCAGATTTTCATAATGGAGAAAAACCATTAGCACCATCTGCCATAAATCCAGATGCGCAGGCTTTTACTGCAGATGGTTTTAAAGATACCGTTACTCCTAAGGAAATGACTATTGATGAAATTGAGCAAACTATAGAAGATTTTAAAACAGCGGCAAAGAATGCAATGGATGCAGGCTTTGACGGTGTAGAAATTCATTCTTCTAATGGTTATTTATTGCATCAGTTTTTTAATGCGACCTCGAATACCAGAACAGATGAATACGGCGGAACGATAGAAAATCGTGCTAAAATTCTTTTTGAAGTTATTGATGCGATTAAAGAAGTAATGCCAGAACAAAAAATTGGATTGCGTTTAAATCCCTCTCTAGATGGTTTATTTGGGATGACGTTGGATAAAGAAACGATTCCTACTTTCGATTATATCGTAAACAAATTAAACGAATATGATCTTGCCTATGTTCATTTATCGGAACCTTTTACCGATGTTTCAGGTAATGAATTTGCGGTTACTGAAATTGCTAAACATTACAGACCATTATATAAAGGTACTTTAATTATTAATGCAGGTTTCGATCAGGAATCTGGAAATGATGTAATTAAAAAAGGCAATGCCGATTTGGTAGCCTACGGAAAACCATATATTTCTAATCCAGATTTAGTGGAAAGATTCGAGAAGGATGTAGCGCTTACCGATTGGGATAAAGATACTTTTTATACAACTGGAAAAGAAGGTTATTTGGATTATCCAATTAAGGCGAGAGATTAATTATAGAACCATTTGAATACTAAAAATCCCAGCAATTTGCTGGGATTTTTTATTGTATGACTTTTTAAATTTTAACCTTAACGGTTGCTCGTTGCATAGATTTCAGTTTGCTTTTCAGCATAAATTTAGGCGCATAGTAAAGTTCAAGAAACGAAGCTTCGCTATAAATTTTAGTTCCGAAAGATTTAGCTTCTTCAACAACAAAATCATCAGGATTTTTACCCGTGATTAAAATCCCCGTTTTAGTAGACATTTTGTGTTGTACTTCTACATTAAATCGCTTCAATATTTCTTTAATTTTAGAATAATCTTCGTTTAATTTTCCGTCGATCAACACTTTCTGTCCTTCAAATTCTTCAGCTAAAGTTTTAATTTTCTTCTTTTTTGATTCTTTATTTTCTTCAGATAAATGCTGAATCACTAAGAATGAGATTAATAGAAAAATCAATACATAGGTTACAATAATTATGGTTTCGGTTGTCATAGCAGTATGGTTTAGTTTTCTTTTTTCAGTTGAAATTCAAAATGCAAATACTGTGGATTGCTAAACTGAATTACACCTTATATAAAGCGAAATCTATGCTATTTTACTTGTTTAAGAATTATTTAACCCAATCCTTGAAAATTGAAAAAGGGACTTCATAACTGAAATCCCTTTTTTAATTATTGAATTTTAACTTCTAAATCATTAAATATAACTAATCACATTTTTGCCAATTGATTTTCCGCTTTCCTGAAATTCATGGACTTCTCTAAAAACACCGGTGTCTAGTCCTTCAAAAGTCTTGTTGATTGTGGATTTTAAAGTTCCTTCTTCAAATAAAAGTCGTAATTCTTCCAATATTTTATGCTGGGCGATCATATCTTCAGTTTTAAAAAGAGAACGCGTAAACATAAATTCCCAGTGAAAAGAGGCACTCTTATTTTTAAGTTTGTTTAAATCTAACGGATCTTTATTTTCTACGATCGAACAAATTTGGCCCTGTGGTTTGATTAATTTTGCCATAGCATCCCAATGCATATCGGTATCAGAAAAATTCAGAATAAAATCAATTTCACTAATATTTGCTGATTCCATTTGCTGAATGAGTTCATGATGATTAATAATAACATCTGCTCCTAACTTCTTACACCAATCACTGGTCTCTTCTCGAGATGCGGTAGCGATCACTTCAATATTAGTCAATTTTTTAGCAATTTGTATAGCGATAGATCCAACACCGCCAGCGCCACCGATAATCAATAATTTTTTACCGCTTTCTCCATTTTTTTGTAGGCGTAAACGATCAAAAATTGCTTCCCAGGCAGTAAGAGATGTTAATGGCATCGCTGCGGCTTCAGCAAAAGATAAATTAGAAGGTTTATGTCCTGCAATTCGAGAATCAACCAACTGAAATTCTGCATTACAACCTGGTCTTCCGTATTCTCCCGAATAATAAACTTCATCCCCAACTTTAAAATTAGAAACTTCGCTTCCAACTGCTTCAACAATACCGGCTGCATCCCACCCCAGAATCTTAGGTTCGTCCAATTCTTCATCTTTAGCAGCGCTTTGGCGTACTTTGTAATCTACCGGGTTTACAGAAACCGCATGTATTTTAACCAAAAGATCATAATCTTCTGGCATTGGTTTTTCAGTTTCAAATGCGATAAAACAATTTTTATCTGATGTTGGTAAAGACTTCGTTATTCCTATAGCTTTCATAATTTTTTATTGAAAATTAAAACAAGAATTATGCATCTCCAAAACTTTGGCGTTTCTTTAATTTCCCCCAAATATCATCGCTCCTAAAGGCACCAGAACTAGCGATAAAATCATTGAAAATACAATAAGTAACGCCGATTGTTTTTCTTGTGATTTCAGAAAAGAAGCAAAAACAGCGAGATTAGCAGCAATGGGGAAAAGACCAATTAGCGCCATTACCTGACGCTCCTTTTGCTCCAATCCATCAATAAGCCAGTATTCTAATCCTATCAAAGCTGCCGTGATAAGGATAGCCGCAATTGCTCTTACCCCAAGAACTTTAGCGTAGTATTTCCAGTCTAAAGATTTAAACTCGATATTCGTTAAATTCATTCCAATAATTAGCATTCCCATCACAGAAACTACAGTTCCCATAACCTCAACTACCGACTTTACCGCTTCAGGTGTTTCTACCTTAAAGCCTTTTAATACTAATGCTAAAATTATAATGTATATAAACGGAATTTTTAAGACTTCAATAATAGCCTGTTTAGTTCCGAATTTGGATTTTGCAACCTGAATATAACCTACAATGTTTCCGTAGAGCGCGGTCCCTACATAAATGCATATTAGTGTGGTCACTGCTTCCTCTCCAAATAAAGATTTTACCGTAGGGATCCCGAAGAATGCGACATTAAAATAAGAAAAACCGCTTTTTAAGATATTAATATCACCAGAATTATCTAGCCATTTGTCTACTAAAATAGCCGGAAAAATCATTAAAAAAGCCAATAAGAATGAAATACTGGCTAATATTAATAAATTAGAAAATTCTGCATTAAGAACATGGTCTATTACTAAAATTGGTAATAAAACAAATAGTAAAGGTTTATGGATCCATGCTTTAGGAATCCATTCTTTTTTGCTAATAAAATAACCTACAGGAATGCAGCATAAATAGGGTAATAAACTTGAATATAAAGATTTAAACGTGTCCATTAGAAGTTGTTTTGAATATAATTTCTGAGGCTAGGCGAGCTATTGTTTTTACATTAAACCAAACGGCATTTACATCCATCAACATGCCATTTATCAGATGGCCTACACCATAAATATGTTCTCCTCCAGCTTCAGATATGCACTGCATAGTATGCGGGTTAATTACTGCGCCACCAATTGGATGAGGTTTTAGGTATTTTTTCTTTAAAAGATTTTGTACAAGTACATTGTCCATTTCTTCTAATCTTCCGGCGCTACCGGTAGCGTTTACAAGTTTATCAAGCTCGAAAACTCCATCTAATCCTGTAGCGATGCTAAAACAATTTTTATCTTTAATAAATTCTACCTTTTTGTTTTGCGATATAATGTCAAGCTTGCCTTCTTTCAAGAGTTTAGACAGCCTTCTAGCATTGTAGAGTGGTATTGCGTGCCTAGTAATCGTCCAGTGTCTACCCAGCCATTTTGTGAAAATTATTTGCTCATGTAAGCTCATCCAACTCCAAATGGTAGAAGTATCGTAACGCATTGAATATGCCATGTTCGATAATGAATCTCCACCTTTTTCAGCAACTTTAATATCATGTTCTAATAAGGGAAGTTGATCTTTAGAATCCCGATTAAAAGAACTCCAATCTAGCGATTTACCTTCGGCAGCTTCAATATCTTTTATAAATAAACGAAATAAGTCTTTAGCTCTTGGTGCATGTCCTTTTTCTCTTTTTATTTTATGGAGGTTAGCAAGGGTTAAATATTTACGTTCAAAACCTTTGTTTTCATCTGGTTGAACTCTGGGTAGCATACCATCTGGAGAAAACATGGTGATTTTACCTTCATGACCGTTATCGATTAAAGTCATTACCGAATCGATAGCACTAAGGCTACTTCCTAAAACACCAACATGATCGTTCTTATTAGTTTTTTCTAACAAGCGCTTTGTGGGCCATGGAAAATCTATGTAATTTGGATTGTCTTTAAAATGACTGAATATGTTTGGTTTCGGAGTTCCCGGAGCTAGCAAAACTTCGTCAACTTCAACTGTGTTTTCGCTACTTAGATGAATAAGCAGTTTTTCATTTTCCAGTTTGTCTATATTATAAGCTTCATCTTTAATACGTTCTACCTTTATATTATGCTTTTTTGCTTTTTCGATGGTTTCTTTTAATTGCTGCGAAACATAATGGCCATATAGCAATCTGCTGGTATAAGCATTATCTTCATCACTCTCACTTTTAACATCGTCTCTATATTTTCTGCCGTTTTCCTTTAACCATTCCGCAAAATGTGCCGGTTCGTTAGCATATATTCCCATCAGGTCGGCTTGCGTATTTAAAATATGGCTACGTTGCTTAGATCCAAAGGCTAAACCATATCCTGCTTTTTCCTTACGTTCAATAAGTACAAAGGAAATTTGATCTTGTAATTTGGCGGTGATACTTTGGATAATAAGTTCGATAAGAGCAGCCGATCCACAAGCACCACCACCAATAATAGCGATTTTTTTCATCTGTTATATTAAGCTTTTGGGTAATTTAAAGAATCATGTAAAAGCACTAAACCGTATTAACTTTATTTAAGGAATACTTAAGCAATTGTAAGATGTGAAATAAAAAAATTGGCAATAAAATTGAAATAAATATTATGCAATTATCTTTTAATCGATCACTTTTTTAATAAATAGACAGTAAAACCCTTTTATACTGAAAAAAGCTGAATTAGCAAGCTTGTTTAAATTCGAAGCATTATTTTCGAATACAATTAACTTTAACTACATGAAAAAATCAATTTTAACAGCATCACTAGGTTTACTATTTCTTGGAAAGTTTGCAATAGGACAAGAATTGTATATACCAAGAGATGTTAAAGAAGCCTACGAGAATAAAACACGTAGCAAAACAGGAAAACCAGGAGATAATTATTGGCAAAATTCAGCAAAATATAAAATTAATTTAGAAGTTAATCCACCAAATCGCAGTGTAAAAGCTTCCGAAGAAATAACTTATACTAATCATAGTCCTGACACTCTAAATTCGTTAAATTTTAAACTAATTCTGAATAACCATAAACCCGGAGTTCCGCGTTTAGGAATGGTTTCAGAAGATTATATGACTAGCGGAATTCATATCGATTCATATTCAGAAAATGGCAACCAAAAAGAATGGAATTCCAAGAACGACGGCACTAATAAAATGATCAAACTGGATACTCCGCTTAAACCTGGCGAAAGTATAGACTTAAGCATTAACTGGCATTTTGATATTTCTAAGCAGAGTGGGAGAGAAGGTGCTATTTTAGAAAACACGTTCTATCTGGCCTATTTTTATCCTAGAGTTGCGGTTTACGATGATTATATGGGCTGGGATACGATGACTTTCTTCGGAATGCAGGAATTTTACAACGATTTTAATGATTACGAAATCAGCATTAATGTTCCAGAAGATTTTATTGTGTGGGCTACAGGAGATTTACAAAATCCAGATAAAGTACTTCAGAAAAAATATGCGAAGAAACTCGAAAAATCAATGACAAGCGATAAAGTAATTCGAATTGCGACGCCTGAAGATCTTAAGAAAAAAGAAATTACTAAAGAAGGAAATAATAGCTGGAAATGGAAAGCTTCAAATATTACCGATGTTGCCATCGCTATAAGCAATGAATATAATTGGGATGCAGCAAGCGTTGTAGTCGATTCTACTACTAATCGCCGGGTAAGTGTACAGGCTGCTTACGATGATGTTTCAGAAGATTTTAAAGAAATGGTAGATTATGGACAGCATGCGTTAAACTGGTTTTCTTTCAATTACCCGGGCGTTCCATATCCATATTCCAAATCGACCTTAGTACGCGGCCATGGAGACATGGAATATCCAATGATGGTTAACGATAATTCTCATGAAGATCCAGATATGGCTCGTTTTGTTGCCGAACATGAAATCGCACATACCTATTTTCCTTTTTATATGGGAACCAACGAAACTCGCTTTGGTTTTATGGACGAAGGTTGGGCAACTACACTAGAACATTTAATCGGAATCGAAGATCTAGGAAAAGAAAAGGCGGTAGAGAGTTTTAAAAATTTTAGAGTACGTAGATGGATTGGTGATAATAATATGGAGCAGGATGTGCCGATTATAACACCTTCCAATATTTTAAGCGGATCGGTTTATAGAAATAATTCCTACGGAAAAGCGGCTCTTGGTTATCTTGCACTAAAAGATTTATTAGGTGAAGAAGTTTTCAAAAAAGCATTGCAAGGATATATGGAACGCTGGAATGGTAAACATCCAATCCCTTGGGATTTCTTTTATAGCATAAATGATATTAGTGGTGAAAACCTAAATTGGTTTTGGGATAGCTGGTATTTTAGTCCTAACTATATTGATTTTAAGATTGAAGATGTAAACCAGCAAAATAACTCAGTTGAAGTTAGCGTAACCAATGTTGGTGGAATGCCGGCACCTTTTGATGTAAAACTGACTTATAACGATGGAAGTACCAAAAGAGTTCATCAAAAATCTACAATTTGGGAAAATGCGGAAAATAAAACTTCTATAAAAATTGCTACGGAAAAAGAAGTAAAAGCTGTAGCGATCGAAGGCGGTATTTGGATGGATGCTACACCAGATAATAATACTTGGGAAAAGTAAATTGTAGTTTTAAATAATTTAAATTGAAACAGCTTCTGATTTTCTATAATTAGAATCTGTTTTTTTATTTCTGAAATTTAAAATAAATGTACTTTTAAACGTATAACTATTACTTTTGATTATAATGTTTGATTTTAAATTACATGTATTTCAAAATGTAGCATCACGGTTAAGCTTTTCTAAAGCTGCTGAAGATCTTCATATTACTCAACCGGCTGTTACTAAGCATATTAGGCAAATAGAAGCTCATTTTAACCAAAAGCTTTTTGTTAGAAAGGGCAATAGTATAGCGCTTACCACTGCGGGAAAACTTTTATTATCACATACTAAACTTATTTTCCAGCAGTATGAAAAAGCTGAATTTGATATGAATTCCCTAATAGATAAAAACGAAGGAACGCTTAGAATTGCTGCAAGTACCACTATCGCACAGTATATCTTACCCGAGGTTTTAGCCAAATTTCATCAAAAATTCCCAAAAATCAAGATTCATTTATTGAATATGAATACCGAAAAAGTAGAAAAGGCGGTTATGAATAATTCGGTAGAGTTGGGCTTTATTGAGGGACAATCCAAAAACCGGGAATTATCCTATCAGGCATTTTTAAAAGATGAGATTGTTCTTGTAGTGGATAAATCTCATCTTTCAGCCAAACTTAATCAGATTTCAATTTCAGAATTAAAACATATTCCCCTTGTTTTAAGAGAGAAAGGCTCGGGTACAAGAGAGGTTATTTTAAAAGCTTTCCAACATAAAAATCTTAAAACAGAGGATTTAAATATCGAAATAGAGTTAGGTAGCTCAGAAAGTATAAAATCGTATTTATCGAACGGGCATAGCGCTAGTTTTTTAAGTGTAAATACGGTTTTAAAAGAATTAAAACACGGAGACGTTTACATTTTGGATATTGAAAATCTTCAAATAACCCGTGATTTCTTTTTTATTCAGCAACAAGGACATCACTCAAAATTGAATGCTGTTTTTCTAAAATTTCTACAGCATCACTATAACTTTTAGTTATATAGGATTACTTTTTATGATTTGAATGCAAACAAGGCTGTAGCTATCTTTGGATATTATAATTCAGTATATGAAAATTTCAATTCATCAGATCGTTTTTCTGCTTTTCTGCATGGCCTGCTTCTTTCCGATGGTAAATCCGCCAATAGCTTTAGCTCTCGGTATTATTTACGCGCAGTTGGCTAAAAATCCTTTTCAGCAAAAAACACAATCGAGCATAAACTGGTTATTAAAATTATCGGTTATCGGCCTTGGTTTTGGAATGAATATCGACAAAGCTTTAGCAGCAGGTAAAGACGGCTTCTTTTTTACGATAATTTCAATTAGCTTAACCATAGGTTTGGGAATTTTAGTTGGTAAGATTTTTAAAATCGATAAAAAAATAACAAAACTTATAAGTTCTGGAACTGCTATTTGCGGTGGAAGCGCTATTGCCGCGGTTTCTCCAATAATAAAAGCTGACCCAAAACAGATTTCTATTGCAATTGGTTGTGTTTTTCTTTTAAATAGTATTGCTCTGTTTCTTTTTCCGGCAATAGGACATTTTTTTAATATGAGTCAGCATCAATTTGGTATTTGGAGTGCCATTGCCATTCACGATACGAGCTCTGTTATTGGCGCAGCGCAAGTATACGGAAACGAAGCTCTAGAAATTGCGACTACCGTGAAATTAGCACGTGCTCTATGGATTTTACCGGTTTCATTTTTATTTGCATTAAGCAGTCATACCCCATTTAAAAAAATCAAGATTCCCTATTTTATAGGTTTATTCATTTTAGCGATTTTGGTGAATACATATATTCCAAATATAGCGATACTGTCGCCCAAAATTGTTTCTATATCTAAAATAGGATTAACGCTAGTTCTTTTTTTAATAGGTAGCGGATTGCATTACAAAAGTTTTAAAAGAGTAGGAGTTCGACCTGTTTTTTTAGCCATAATTATATGGATTTTTATTAGCGTAATTTCGTTTATTGGAATTATGGAAATTATCAAATAAACTTCAAAAATCGGGAAATCTAATCTCCTTGAGTAGGATAATTTTCCAAAAAGCTGGGATATCTAAGCAATTTCAAAGGTTTTAGTATTTTTATAAGGCTTTCTCTTACCCAAGAACAAATTTAATTGGCTAAATTTATCGTCCAAACGCTTAACCAAAAAGTTGAAATTACATGAAAATCGGAATTGCAGCAGATCATGCTGGACTAGAACAAAAGAGAAAATTACTGGATCTTTTAAAAGAAAAAAATTTCGATATACAAGATTTTGGAGCTTTCGAATATCAGAGTGACGATGATTATCCAGACATTGTAACGCCATTAGCGAACGCTATTATCAAGAATAAAATCGATAGAGCAATTGCGGTTTGTGGTAGCGGAGTAGGAGTGTCTATCGCTGCCAATAAATTCCCAGGAGTAAGAGCCGCACTAATTTCTGAAACGTATTCTGCACACCAGGGCGTAGAACATGACGATATGAATATGTTATGTGTAGGAGGTCGTGTTTTGGGAACTTCGCTAATTCTAGAAATCATTTTAGCATTTTTGAAAGCTGAATTTCAGCAAGAAGATCGTTTTAAAAGAAGATTAGACAAAGTAATTGCAATAGAAAAAGAATATTTTAAATAACGTAGAACTAAAAAAGAATCATGGAAGAATTCGATTTTGGAATAGTAGGTCTTGGAGTAATGGGAAGAAACCTCTTACTTAACATGGCCGATAATAATTTCTCTGTAGCCGGTCTGGACTTAGATCCAGAAAAAGCTGCATCTCTAGAAAAAGAAGCCTTAGAAAATCATACTATAAAAGGAACAACCTCTGCAGAAGAGTTTTGCGGACTTATTCGTAAACCGCGAGCAATTATGTTATTGGTTCCCGCCGGGAAACCCGTAGATGCCGCGATTAAATCACTATTGCCGTTTTTAGAAGAAGGCGATGTGTTAGTAGATGGTGGTAACTCTTATTTTCCTGATACCGACCGTCGTGTTAAAGAACTTGCTGAAAAAGGAATTCATTTCTTCGGAATGGGAATATCTGGTGGAGAGAAAGGAGCCCGCTTTGGACCAAGTATGATGCCAGGTGGAAATTCTGAAGCTTACGAAAGACTTCGCCCTATTTTTGAGGCCGTGGCCGCTAAAGTAAATGGCGAGCCTTGTGTTACTTACCTAGGTAAAGGATCTGCCGGAAATTATGTGAAAATGGTTCATAATGGTATTGAATATGCTATTATGCAACTTATCGCTGAAGTCTATGACCTTTTAAAAAGAGGCTATGGTGTTGAAGATGCTAAAATTCAGCAATTATTCGAAAAGTGGAATGATTCAGAATTATCATCCTTCTTGGTTGAAATTACCGCAGATATTCTTAAAAAAGAAGATCAAATAACCGAAAAAGGGATTCTACTAAATTATGTTTCTGATGCTGCAAAAGCGAAAGGAACTGGTAAATGGACTTCCCAAAATGCTATGGATATTCAGGCTCCAATACCTGCTATTAACGCTGCGGTAGAAATGCGCGATATTTCTAAATATAAAGAAGAGCGCGTAAAAGCTTCAAAAAGTTTAAAATGGGAAGATATCTCTGAAACTTCAGAAGAAGAAATTTTCGCAGAACTAAAGGATGCATTTTACTTCGCGATGATTAACATTTATGCACAAGGAATGTCGCAGTTAAATCTCGCTTCAAAAGAGTATAACTACGGCTTAAACCTTGAGGAAGTAGCTAAAATTTGGCGTGGTGGATGTATAATTAGGGCGACGTGTTTAGAAGATTTTAGACAGGCATATAAAAATTCCCCAGAGCTACCTAATTTATTGTTAGATGAAAAATTAGGTAAAGCACTTGAAGAAAAACAAGGGGCTGCTCGCAAGGTGGTAAAAACTTTTATTGATAAAGGAGTGCCTGCTTCAGTATTTACTTCTACAGTTTCTTATTTTGATTCTTACAGAAGCGCGATTTTACCAACAAATCTAATTATGGCTCAAAGAGATTACTTTGGAGCTCATAAATACGAACGTAACGACCAGGAAGGAATTTTCCATACAGACTGGGTATAATCAATTAATTAAATTGAAATGAAGACAGAAAAAAAAGCTGCTCCTACGATTATAGTAATTTTTGGTGGGACCGGAGATCTTGCCAGTCGTAAGTTAATCCCCGCGTTTTATAACCTATTTATAGACGATCGCATGGCCGATAATTTTGCAATTATCGGTTTAGGTAGGTCTGATTTTGATAATGAATCCTACAGAAAGGATTTATACAAAAAATTAAAAGAATTTTCTCGTAGAGAGCCAGATAATAAGGTTTGGAAAGAATTTCAGGAGTCAATTCACTATTTTAAATCAGATATCACTAACGAGAAATCTTATATAGATTTACACACAAAATTGAGTGATTTGGATAAGGAATGGGGAGAGCGAGCAAACCGTTTATTCTACCTTTCTGTATCACCAAAGTTTATCGACGATATTACCACGAATCTAAAAGATCAGAAACTCGTAGAATCTTTAGAAAAAGACCGTTTAGTAATCGAAAAACCATTTGGTTATGATCTGGAATCTGCGATTGAGCTTAACCAACTTCTAAGACGTACGTTTGATGAGAAGCAGATTTTTAGAATCGATCACTACTTGGGAAAAGAAACCGTTCAGAATATCTTGGCCTTTCGTTTTGGGAATGCATTATTCGAGCCACTTTGGAATAGAAATTACATAGATTATGTTCAGATTACTGTTGCAGAAAAAGTTGGCGTAGGCACACGTGGCGGTTATTATGAGAGTTCTGGAGCATTAAGAGACATGATACAAAATCATTTGCTTCAAATACTTTGTATGGTCGCCATGGAAGCTCCAATTTCTTCGGATGCCGAAGAAATTAGAAATCGTAAAGTTGAAG
Source organism: Zunongwangia sp. HGR-M22 (assembly GCF_027594425.1). Taxonomy (NCBI): domain Bacteria; kingdom Pseudomonadati; phylum Bacteroidota; class Flavobacteriia; order Flavobacteriales; family Flavobacteriaceae; genus Zunongwangia; species Zunongwangia sp. HGR-M22. Next base: position 2,028,179 of record NZ_CP115159.1, on the reverse strand, counting down.
TATTACGTGCTATTAGAAGAATAAAACCAGACGAAGTTGCCAAAAACGCCGTTCGTGGTCAATATAGTAATGGATGGGTACAGGGTGAAGAAGTACCGGGTTATAGAGAAGAAGAAGGTGTTAGTGAAACTTCTAATACTGAAACTTTTGCAGCGATTAAGTTCTTTATTGATAATTGGAGATGGCAAAATGTTCCATTTTATCTAAGAACAGGTAAAAGAATGCAAGAAAAAAGTTCTTCTATTACTATCCAATTTAGACCTGTACCACACGCCACTTTCCCAGGAGAACAGGCTAGTAATATAATGCCAAACAGATTAACGATCAATCTGCAACCTCAAATGGACATTAGATTGCGATTTATGACCAAAAAGCCAGGATTAGAAATGAATTTAAATCCTTCTGAAATGGTTTTTGATTATGATAGCTGTTCTACACATACTCCAGAAGCTTATGAAACTTTGTTATTAGATGCGATGTTGGGAGATACAACATTATTTATGCGTTCAGATCAAGTAGAGGAAGCTTGGGATGTGATTAAAACGGTGCAGGAATCTTGGGAAGGCAGAGAATCACTTAATTTCCCAAATTACCAAGCCGGAAGTTATGGTCCAGAAAATGCGGAAGCTTTAATCGCTCAGCAAGGACATGTTTGGTCTATAAACGTTCGAAATAAGAAAGAAAAGAAAGAAGATCAATGCTAAATATATATAAATCCAAAGAAGAAGCTAGCCATGCAGCAGCACTACATTTTGTAGAACATGCAAAGTTAGCGATCGAGGCTAAAGGAAAATTTACAGTTGCGCTAACGGGAGGTTCTTCACCAGCGGGAATGTATGATCTATTAACTACCGAATTTAAAGATCAGGTAGCATGGGAAAAGATTTACATTTTCTGGGGTGACGAGCGTTGGGTTCCTATAGAAGATGAGCGTAGCAATGCGGGAAATGCTTTTAATGACTTTCTGAATAAAGTTGCTATTCCTGAAGAACAGATCTATCCTATGTATAAGGATGGTATTTCTGCTGAAGATTATGCCAAGGAATATTCTAAAATTATGGATGAAGTTTTAGAAGATGGTAGAACTTTTGATTTAATATTTCTAGGAATGGGTGATGATGGTCATACCGCATCATTATTTCCCGGACAAAAAGTAATTCATGAGGAGGACAAAAAAGTAGCAGCCTATTTTCTAGAACCTCAGGATATGTATAGAATCACTTTAACAGCACCAATACTAAATGCTGCTAAAAGTGTAGCATTTATCGTATTTGGCGCTAAAAAAGCAGACGCACTTTCCGAAGTTGTAAAAGGTGAGAAGAATGTCGAAAAATATCCATCGCAAATTATAGATCCCGTTGGCGAATTAATGTGGTACGTTGATCAAGACGCCGCGGCAAGGATATAATTTTAACTTTTTATAATTAAAACCGGATTATTTAATAATCCGGTTTTTTTGTTTTAAACTCTAATTATGTAATATATACAATCGGTAAAAATGTATATTTGTTTAACAAATAATTTTAAACTGTTGATAAGTTGACGATATTTCTTTAACAGAAATGACCTCTGGCACTACAATTGATATCTATTTACAAATACTTATTTAATTTTTAAATAGCCGTAGCGTTTTACACCCTACTACAAACGAAGGCTTTTAGATCAAAACAATCGCATTTATGAGTTTGTTAGCGTCTTACATAGCGTACTTCGTATTTCATATTAGTTTAGGGAATTTTACATTTAACTCAATTTCCTTTATTTTATTTATTTTGCTTGCATGCTTTTTAATCATGCTTTGTAATCGCGGATTAATTTTTAAAGAAATTGATTCCGAATCAGAACAAAGCTATATAGATTATAAAACGGCAACTGAATATTCGAAACTTCTAGACAAGATTATGTGTAAAGAGAAGTTTTTTTTGATCCATAACTTAAAGATTAAACAAATTAGTCGCCATCTAATGCTAACACCGGGAGAGCTAGACTATATTTTATTAAAAGCAAAGAGAAAAACCTTCACTGAATATCTAGACGATTTCAGAATTATGGAATTAAAAGAAATGCTCAATATTCCTGAATATCAAGAATGTGATTTAAAATGTCTTGCTGAAGCCTGCGGATTCGATGATTATTCAGATTTCGAAAAAGCTTTATCAAGGACATACCACATCAAACCAGAAAATTTCCGTAGAGAATTACTAGAAGAGTATTAGAAGGCACTAACCTAAATGTTAGTGGGAAATCCTTGTGAGTACTATAAATACTGGCAATAGTATCTTATATTTGTATATACAAATGTCATACAAAATATAAGTCATGAAAAAGATACTTCACGTAATTTCAAGTTTAAACGGTCAAAACTCTTACAGTTTAGCTTTAGGGAATAAAATAGTAGAACAACTTAAAGAAAGTTATCCCGAAAGTGCAGTCGTAGAAAAAAAACTTGTTGCTGAAGATTTCCCACATCTAACTGAAGACAGATGGCAGGCAATTCTTACTCCTGAAGAAAACAGAACAGCTGCTCAAAAAGAAAATATCGCTATACAAGAAGAAGCGATTAAAGAATTATTTGACGCAGATATTTTAGTTGTTGGTGCTCCTTTATATAATTTTGGGATTCCTTCGCAATTAAAAGCATGGATCGACCATCTTGCTAAAGCTGGAGAAACTTTTAAATATACTGAAGAAGGTCCACAAGGATTGGTAACTGGTAAGAAAGTTTATATTGCAATGAGTTCTGGTGGTGTTTATTCTGAAAATCCTGGTTATGATTTTGTATCTGAATATCTGATTAAAGTTTTTGGATTCTTAGGAATGACAGATGTAGAACTAATAAGAGTAGAAGGAGTTGCTATTCCTGAATTAAGAGAAGATGCGCTAGCTAAAGCTGAAAAAGAATTTGCTGCAATATTGGCGTAATATCTGAGAGAAAAAGAAAAATTATCACTAGCCTTTCGGATTGATTTTCGAAAGGCTTTTTTTGTTTAACTCAATAGCTCGACTTATGAACATCAGTGAATTGTACAATATAAATACAGGTTTAAAAACTACTCCAAAAATGCCAATTTTGTTTTTTGGACACGGTAGCCCCATGAATGCAATCGAGGAAAATGAATTCGTTAGTAATTGGCGTAAAATAGCCGAAAGTTTACCAAAACCTAATGCTATTTTGTGTATTTCAGCGCACTGGCTTACAAGAGGTACTGCAATTACTGCTATGAATTTTCCTAGAACAATACATGATTTTGGTGGTTTTCCGCAGCAATTATTCGATGTTCAATATCCTGCAAAAGGAACCCGTGCACTCGCCGAAGCTACATCTTCCTTAGTTAGCAGCGAAAGTATTCATTTAGACGATCAATGGGGATTAGATCATGGTGCATGGAGTGTACTTAGACATCTTTATCCAGAGGCTGATGTCCCTATTGTTCAATTAAGTCTAGATGCCTATAAAACACCGCAAGAACATTACAATTTTGCTAAAGAATTAGCCGTACTAAGAAGAAAAGGAATCTTAATTATTGGGAGCGGTAATATCGTCCATAATCTTAGACGCATCGATTGGCAGAATATGAATAAAATCGATCACGCATTCGATTGGGCAATAGAAGCAGATGAAAAAATAAAAGGACTGATAAGTACCAAAGATCATATTGCGCTACAGAATTATAATCAACTGGGAGCAGCAGTAAATTTGGCAATTCCTACTTCAGACCATTATTTACCTTTACTTTATACGCTGGCGTTACAAGAAAATAAAGATGAGTTGGAATTTTTTAATGATAAAGCCGTTGGGGGGGCACTTACAATGACTTCGGTTAAATTATCTTAGCCTAGGCTAAATTTCTTAACCTTAAACATACACTTATTTAAAATTCGCGTAAACACTTTTAAATCATATTCTTATACATTGAATTCGATTAATCGTTTTTAATTTAAAAGTTTATGAAACGAAAAAGAGCATTCCAAAAAAGTGGTCATAGAAACTACTATTTTAAAGAGCGATTTCAGCAATTATTAGTAGCCATTTTTGTTAAGCGTCGATTAAGCTCGATGATTTCGCCTTTCCGACTATCGCATTAATGAAGATATTATATGCGATTCAGGGAACCGGAAATGGACATTTAAGTCGTGCTTTAGAAATTATTCCCATTCTTCAGAAAAAAGGAGATCTAGATTTACTGGTCAGCGGTACTCAAGGCGATTTAAAATTGCCGTATATTGTAAAATATCAGTTTAAAGGACTCAGTTTTATCTTCGGAAAAAAAGGCGGTGTCGATGTTTGGAACACCTACCGCAGAAACCGAATGAAACGCCTTTACAATGAGATAAAAAGCGTACCAGTTGAAAAATATGACCTGGTAATTAACGATTTTGAGCCTGTTAGTGCCTGGGCATGTTCGATGGCTCATAAACCCTGCTACGGCTTAAGTCATCAATCGGCTGTTTTACATCCTTCTGCACCGAAACCTTTAAAAGAAGATTGGCTGGGATTAAAGATTCTAAAGTCTTATGCGCCTTGTAGCTTTAGTTTTGGTTTTCATTTTAAAGCTTTTGATGATCGTATTTTTACTCCGGTAATACGCTCTGAGATTCGTAATCTTCAGCCTATAAAATCAAATCATTATACGGTGTATTTACCTTCTTATTCCGACAAAAAATTATTTAAAGTGTTTAGTAGTTTTCCGCAATTCAGATTCGAGATCTTTTCAAAACATTTTAAAATGAGTTCAGAAATTGATAATATCAATATTAAGCCGGTAAATAATAAAGATTTTATAGAAAGCATAAGAAATTGCCGCGGTGTAATCTGTGGTGCCGGTTTTGAGACCCCTGCGGAAGCGCTATTTCTGAAGAAAAAACTATTAGTCGTACCAATGAAAGGGCAATTGGAGCAACAATGCAATGCTGCCATGCTAAAAACAATGGGAGTTAAAGTACTTAAAAACCTAAAAAACAAACATTATCCTGAAATTGAAAAATGGCTTCTAAAAGAAGAAATTATTGAAGTAAATTTTCCTAACGAGACTGAAATGATCATCGATAAATTAATCGATATTGCCTTGAAAGAGCAGAATTTTGCTGTTAAGAAAACCGGAATTGCATAAATGAAGGATAGTCTATTTAATAACCTAAAAAAAGGTGATTTTGGGGATAATTTTATTTGGGGCACTTCTACAGCCGCATTTCAAATTGAGGGAAGTCCTTACGACGATGGTAAAAAAGCATCTATTTGGGATGAGTTTTCTCATAAAAAAGGAAAAATACATAAAGGACAAAATGCAGATATCGCTTGCGATTTTTACAATCGTTATAAAGAAGATCTGCTTTTAATGAAATCGATGAATATTACAAATTTTCGATTTTCATTATCCTGGAGCCGTATTTTACCAGATGGCACCGGCAGCATAAATAACGCGGGACTCGACTTTTATGACAAATTAATAGACGAATGTTTACAGTTGGGGATTACGCCTTGGGTAACACTTTATCATTGGGATTTGCCACAAACATTAGAAAATAAAGGTGGTTGGACAAATCGTGAAATCGTAAATTGGTTTTCAGAATATGTAAAGATTTGTGTCCATAGATTTGGAGATCGCGTTAAAAACTGGATGGTTTTAAACGAACCTCTGGTGTTTTTGGGAGCCGGACATTTTTTGGGAATCCATGCGCCGGGTAGGAGAGGAGTCAAAAATTTTATCCCAGCGATGCATCACGCTTCGCTTTGCCAGGCCGAAGGCGGAAGAGTTTTAAGAGCTTACGATCCAACGCTAAATATTGGCACTACATTTTCCTGCTCGTATATAGAGCCGTATCGCGATCTTGAAAAAGATCATAAGGCGGCAAAAAAAGTAGATTGTTTGGTAAACCGATTGTTTGTAGAACTCAGTTTGGGTTATGGGTATCCTTTTAAGGAATTGCCTTTTTTGAAAAGAGTAGACAAGTTTTATAAAGCTGAAGATGATAAGTTGCTTCAATTTGAATTTGATTTTATAGGAATTCAGAATTATACTAGAGAGATTGTAAAAAGTGCCTGGTGGATTCCCTATGTGCAATCCATAAATATTAAAGCGGAAAAAAGAAATATTCCTACAACTGAAATGGGTTGGGAAATTTATCCTGAAGGATTATTTAAACTACTAATGAAATATAATGAATATCAAGGAGTAAATAATATTTTGGTTACCGAAAATGGTGCTGCTTTTCCAGATCAGATAATTAATGGACAGGTAAAAGATGAAAAAAGGAAACAATATCTTCAGCAATATATAGAAGCAACATTACAAGCCAAAAAACAAGGTGCAAACGTAAACGGCTATTTTGCGTGGAGTTTTACCGATAATTTTGAATGGGCAGAAGGATATAAGCCAAGATTTGGCTTAGTGTATATCGATTATCAAACTCAGCAAAGAATAATAAAGAATTCAGGATTATGGTATCGCGATTTTATAAAAGTTCCAAAGCATTTAGAAGGAATTCGAGAAGTTTCCATTAAAGTTGGTCGCTAAACAAAAAAACATGGAAAATGATTTAATGTTCTTCTAATACTGAAAGCTCTTAAATTTCGCTTTTTAGCTTCAAATTACAATATTTCATTGCATCAGTTTAGGAAATTGAAAATGAATTAAATTATTTCAAACTTTAACATTAAACGCAACTCCCGTCAACACTACGCTAACAGCTAAAATTATTTCTTTTAATACAGAATTTTATAAATCAAATAGGAATATTTTCAAATTATAGTGCGTTATCGGAATATTAGTTAGATATTTGTCACTTATAATTTAATATATTAAGATGAGTAAAGGAACAGTAAAATTCTTTAACGACACTAAAGGATTTGGATTTATCACTGAAGAAGGAGTAGACAAAGATCACTTTGTACACGTAACAGGTTTAATCGATGAGATTCGCGAAGGCGACGAGGTTAAATTTGATCTTCAGGAAGGTAAGAGAGGATTAAACGCAGTAAACGTAGAAGTTATATAATTATATATTTTTATATTTTCAAGGTTTATCAAAAGCCCATCATTTCTGATGGGCTTTTATTATTTTTAGGCTTAATTTATTTTATACCGTACCGTATATTTTTTTATTTTAGTTGCAAATCTAATAGCCAGATTCATAGGGGTTAAGCAAGGATCTTGATCATTTATAATTACTTAAAAATTAGACTAATGCGTATTTTGTATTTCGTTATAATTGTATTGTTTTTTGGAATTCTATCCTCAGCTGCACAAGAGAAGCCCATTGAAAAGATTCTATCGCTTACTAAAAGAAATTCTATCTATACAAATAATGTAGATTGGGATAGCTTAACACCAAAAGTTAAAGAGGCAGTCGATCTGAATGCCAATAATACATACGATCAATTAGCGCCAGCTGTAGGGATTTTGTTAGATGCTTTAGATGATAGTCATTCTCAGCTAACTTACCACGACAAGCATTCTGGCAGAGCTAATCCAACCGATAAATTTGAACGCTTAAACGATAGTACTAGAAGTATATTAAAATCTGGCGCCAAACTTTATACTACTAAACTAGAAAATATTGGATACATTCGGATACCCTGTAGTCATAATGAAAATGATGCTCAGGTTTTTATGGAAGCGTTCTGTGGGCTAGATATAAATAGTTTATCTGGTCTTATCATTGATCTTCGAATAAATACTGGAGGAAACATGTGGCCGATGATTGCGGGACTGGCGCCAATATTAGAAAATGGCATTTTAGGGTATTTTGAACAAGATTCTTATTTATTGGAATGGAAATTAAAAAAGAATAAAATATATAATGGAAAAAATAAGATGATAAAGTTTAAAAAATTATGCTCTTTAGAAAAGCCGCTTAAAATAGCAGTGCTTTTAGGGCCAATAACCGCAAGTTCTGGGGAAATGACGGCAATTGCTCTAAAAGGAAAAGAGAACGTAAAGTTTTTTGGAGAAAAAACCGCTGGTTATGTAACTGCAAATAGTCAAATTAATATTGAAGGAGAGCTTTACTATCAATTATCATCGGGATTTTGTTTGGATAGAAATAAAAATGAATATCGTAATTGCGTAGCACCGGATGTTGAAATTATTGGTGGCGATGCTTTTAATCAATTAGGAAAAGATCAGAAAGTTATAAAAGCTATAGAATGGCTTCGATAGCAATGAATAATTTTCTACTCATAAATTATATATGCTGTTTTGACCTATAATTTATATTATGTAAAATAGAATATTTTACTATCCATTGCTCCTCATATTCTCGTCTATAAACCGAATTAGAATGTTTCTTAAATCTCGCTATTATTATTCCGATGATAGTTTACTAAATTTCCCGGTATAGGAAATATTATCTCGCTGTGAACTATTTACCGATGTATTTGTATTTCCGTTAGAATATAATGTAATATAAAATTGATAATGTTCAGAATCATCATTTGCAGTGAATTCAAACCGAACATATTTCTTATCTTCATTTTCAGTGATTTCCAAATCTTCAGGAATTCCTTCAAATTTTATCGCACCACGATCATTGTAACCACCGCTTATTTGGCGAACACCAAAATACGGTAAGAATACATCAATAGAATCTCCTTTAAATCTTATAAAGTTGGCATTGCCATTTAAGTTTATAGTTCCGCTATTAAAATTTGGATGATTTATAAAGCTCACCGTATTAGCGCGCATAGGATTTGCCCAGCGGTTTTCTATTTCAAATTCTTTCTTTTGAGCGAATAATTTTAAATCTTCATAATTCTTAACTTCATCAACAGTACTTGCTGAAGAACCACAACTCAAAATACCTAATAGCACTATTATACAACCAACTATTTTTACAGGTAATTTTATATTTAAACGTTTCATGGGTTTATTAGTTAACATATTATCTAATTAATCACATTTTAATTTACAACTATTCTTCCTCATTTATGCTAAATCCTTACTAAAACAGGATTTAGCTTTTTTAGCCCCATCTTTTTTATTGTATTTTGCAGCATCTAACTAAACTAATTATGGCCGGAAATTCAAACATTGCAATATTTGGCGCTATAGGCGCAAATTTTTTAATAGCTGTAAGCAAATTTACAGCTTCGTTTTTTACAGGAAGCTCAGCGATGATGGCTGAAGGTATTCATTCGCTCGTAGACACCGGCAATGGTTTTCTGCTATTACTAGGGATTAAGCGATCAAAACGTAAACCTACCAAACAACATCCATTTGGTTACGGAAAAGAAGTCTATTTTTGGAGTTTTGTTGTAAGTATACTCATCTTTGCTCTGGGTGGCGGTTTCGCCATTTATGAAGGAATTCATGCGCTTGAAGCTCCTGAAGTCGCTGAAGATCCCACATGGAATTATGCTGTGCTTATTGCTGCACTTTTATTTGAAGGTACTGCTCTGGTTCTAGCACTTAAAACTTTTAATAAATCTAGAGCTGGCGCTAAAACAGGTAATTTAATTACCAAAATTACACAAAGTAAAGATGCTGCTACTTTTGCTGTTATTATAGAAGATACGGCAGCGGTTATTGGTTTGGCTGTTGCTTTGATAGGTGTTTTTCTAAGTCAGACGCTCAACAATCCTTATTGCGATGGTATCGCCAGTATCATTATAGGTTGTATTCTTTTAATTGTAGCTACTTTTCTTGCTAAAGAAAGCAAAGGTCTTTTATTAGGTGAAAGTGCCCAACCTGAAATTTTGATAAAGGTTGAAGATATCCTAAATAACAACCCTAGGGTAAAAGAGATCGGACTGCCGCAAACCATGCATTTTGGTCCTGAAAGTATTTTATTAATTGTGGAAGTAGATCTGTATGACGATTTGGAGCTATTAGACGCTGAAAACACTTTACAAAGCTTAAGAGAAAAAATTAAAACTGAGATTCCCAAAATCACCAAAGTTTATTTGCAAACTACCAACAAGCTTTAAATTTAAGATAATTTTATGTTTTTAATCGCTCTACCCCATAATTTTAAGGGTTCATAAGGTTTTAATTAACTAATTATAGTGTGACACCCTATTAATTATAAAATCTTTCACAAAAAAGTGCAAAATACAACTTAAAAACTTGTCTAAATTAGCATTATTAGCGTTCTTAGGTGATTCAAAAAAAGATAATATGGAAACCATTTACCAATTTGTTGCTCTTAGCAAAAGTGAACGTTTACAAAACTTTGTAAATGAGAAGCTTGAGAAGCTTGAAAGAAAATATGACTTTATTACTCGTGCAGAAGTACACTTTAAAAGAAATCACGCCGAGGATCCAAAAGGTTATATCTGTAATATAAAAGTAAGCGTACCAGGACCACAAATTTTTGCAGAATCAAATTCAGATTCTTTTGAAGCTGCTGCTTCCCAAACTGTTAAAGAATTAGATAAACAGTTAGATAAGAAAAAAGGGCAAATGCAAACGCACTAAAAAATTGAAAAACAAAAAAACCTTTCAATATTGAAAGGTTTTTTTGTTTTATTAAATGCCTAAATCACTCCTGAGCTTGCTCTTTTTCTAGACGCTCTTTAAATTCATTTATAATTCCACCTTTTAAAAGGATATTTATCTGGCGATCACTTAGCGTATGCTTAGTTTCAAATTCTTTATTTTCGCCACTTTCTTTTTTTACAATTACCTTAATATTATTTCGCTTTTCTACATCTTCGCGAAGATTTTTAAAGCTTACCGTATCTCCCTGTTCAATCTTATCGTAATCTTCGGCATTTATAAATTCTAATGGTAAAATACCAAAATTAACTAGATTTTGCCATGCGATACGCGCGTAACTATTTGCAATAACCGCATGTTGTCCTAAATATTTTGGAGCAATTGCAGCGTGCTCACGGCTAGAACCCTGCGCATAGTTTTCTTTAGCTACAACAATGTGGCCTCCCTCCTTTTCTTTAGCCTCCATTGCTCTATCGTAAAAAGACTCATCGATTACCGTAAAGGTAAACTTACTTATTTCGGGAAGGTTACTTCTAAAAGGTAAAACTTCAGCGCCTGCTTTTAAAATTTCATCTGTAGAAATATTATCGCCCATTTTCAATAAAACCGGAACTTCAATTTCATCAGCTAAAGGCTCGATTTCAGGAAGAGATTTTATGTTTGGTCCTTTTTCAAGACTTACCTCTTCTCCATTATCTGCTGGCGGAACCAACATATCTTCGTTTATAATTTCGATCTCCGGAGCCTCAAACTTAGGATATTTCATATCGTAAATTTTTTCTAAATCTCTAGGATCTGTAATTTCACCTGTTAGTGCTGAAGCTGCCGCCGTTTCCGGACTTACTAAATGTACCTGATCATCTTTTGTACCACTACGATCGGGAAAGTTTCTAGGCATCGTTCTAAGACTTATTGTTCCTGAAGCTGGAGCCTGTCCCATACCTATACAACCCATACAACCAGATTGGTGAAAACGCGCACCTGCTTTTATTAAATTGGCAAAAGCACGATTATCAATCATATTCTGGATCATTTGTCTAGAAGTTGGATTAACATCCATAGACACATCTGCATTTACAGATTTATCTTTAACGATTGCACCGGCAATCCAAAAATCCCTTAATCCAGGGTTCGCAGAAGATCCTATAACAACCTGACTAATTTTTTTACCTGCAACTTCTTCAATAGGAACAACATTTCCCGGGCTTGTAGGTAATGCAATTAAAGGAATTAATTTACTTAAATTAATTTCTTCATGAAGATCATATTCACAACCTTCATCTGGTAATAGTTCTATCCAATCATCTTCGCGTTGTTGAGCTTTTAAAAATTTCTTTGTTTCGTGATCACTAGGAAAAACAGTTGTTGTAGCCCCCAGTTCTGCTCCCATGTTGGCTATAACATGTCTGTCCATCGCACTTAGATTATCTAATCCAGGGCCATAATATTCTATAATTTTCCCAACGCCACCTTTTACATCATGTCTACGTAACATTTCCAAAATAACATCTTTCGCACTTACCCAATCTGGTAATTTTCCGGTAAGCTTCACTCCCATCACTTGTGGCATCTTTACATAGTAAGGTTGCCCGGCAATCGCTGCTGCAACATCCAAACCACCAGTACCAATTGCAAGCATTCCTAGCGAGCCTGCAGCCGGAGTATGACTATCAGATCCAACCATAGTTTTGCCCGGTTTTCCAAAGCGCTCCATATGTACTGGGTGACTTACACCGTTTCCCGGTCTACTAAACCATAATCCGAATTTTCTTGCTGCGGAAAGTAGAAATTTATGATCATCGGCATTTTTGAAATCGGTTTGTAAAAGGTTATGATCTACATATTGCACAGCAACCTCAGTTTGAGCCTTTTTAAGCCCCATAGCTTCCAGTTCTAATTGAACAAGTGTACCGGTAGCATCCTGAAGCAAAGCTTGATCGATTTTGATTCCGATTTCTTTACCGGCCGTCATCATATCTCCTTCTAAGAGATGCTCTTTAATAAGTTTTTGAGTGACATTTAATTTTGACATAGTTAGTTTTCTTTTATCCTTTAATTTAAGAAATACACTTTTAAGGAGTGAACTCTTTAACAATACGTTATGCTGAAAACATACAATTTTCTCATACCATTTAGAAAATTGATCTTGTTTAATTTTAAAAAGAAAGCATAAAAAACCCTGCAAATTCAATAATGAAAGATGCAGGGTTTTTCTATCCTATATGTCGGATAATTATATTTCTTATTTTGCTTTACTCAAATCGTTTAAGATATCCACTTGCTGACCTTCTTCTACATTAAATGCAGGTTTCCCTTTTCTTGGGAAAAAATAACTAAACTCATCTTCAAAAGCACTCCAGCTTTCAGCTAATCCAAAATCATCGTTTTCACGCTTCATTTCAGGACGCTTAAAAGTATTTAAATCTGAATCGTATGAAGATCCAACAGCATCATCTCCCGGGAATAACATACCACCATTAATTTCAGAATAAACTAAAACCGACGCTCCGCCATTTCCTGGTAAGTCGATTACTTTAATACCAAAATGTTTCAGGTCATTAGCCTGTGTCATGATATCTTTAGTTTTAAAATCGTCTTTAAAATTATTTCTTGGATGCGCATAAATAGGAGCATTATTTGCATCTTTAGAAATAGTCTTAAGATCTGCATAAGCATTATCTAAAATGCCATCACAGGTAATTAGCAGACCCTTGATTTGATAACCTTCATCAATCAATTTTTTAACTGCTGCTTTCGTTTCTTCTTCTACAACATCAATTAAGATAATATCACGACGATTGATGTGTCTTATTGCATATCCCTGATTGAATACGCCATCTTTCTCTTTTCCTTTAATTAAGAATGTATCTGGAATAAGTTTTAAAAATTTACCAGTTTCGCCTTGCAGAATATATTCAGCAGATTGGCTATGCAGTACCTCCATTTTATCAACAGTCTTCATATTGTAAATTGATTTTTTTATTAGTTAGTTTGAAGATACAAACCAATGCGAATAACGACAAAAGTGTTTAGATGGGTTTAACTCGTATTTAGGAAAGCCTTAACTCAGCTCGAAATTTCTTGATTCTATAAAAACAAAAAGCCGCCCAAATGGACGGCTCTATATTTTCAATAAGCAAAACTACAATTTAGTTTTCAGTAGTGTTTTGTTCAGCTTCTTTCTTAAGCTCTTCATTAGCTACAATTGCTAATTCTACTCGTCTATTTTTAGAACGACCTTCGGCTGTAGTATTATCAAATTTTGGTTGTGCTTCACCATACCATTTAGTTTCAAATCTACTGGCCGAAATACCATGGCTGGTTAAAAAATTAGTTACCGCTTGTGCTCTGTTCTTAGAAAGCGTAAGGTTGTAACTTTCGCTACCAGTATCATCAGTATGTCCTTCAACTAAGATATTAGTATCTGGATATTCTTTGAAGATCCCAACTAATTTATTTAAGGTCTCTTCAGACTTTGCATTAATATTATATTTTTCTGAAGCAAAATAAACACCGCTATTTTCATCAAAGGTTACATTAATACCTTCACCTACACGTTCTACCTCCGCTCCTGGAACTTCAGTTTCAATTTTCTTAGCCTGCTTATCCATTCTGTTACCAATATAAGCACCAGCAGCACCACCAACAACACCGCCTATAATAGCGCCTAATGCACTATTACCATCACCGGTATTGTTTCCTATTACTCCACCAATGGTTGCTCCACCCGCAGATCCTATTACCGCACCTTTTTGTTTATTATTTGCATTTTGAATGGCATCGCACCCAACGAGCATACTTGCAGCGAAACAAACCGCCATTATTTTATTTAAAGTCCTCTTCATATTTATTCTATTTATTTAACTGATTCTTATTTTGTAAACATCATTCTTATTACGAAAGGAGAGCCTTCTAAGGTTACAGTTTGCTCCCAAACCATTGAATTTTCAGAAAGATTCACCAAATTCAATCGAAAACCCTGGTCGCCATTAGTAGATTTATATTTTTCGTTTACCGGTTTAAGTAGGAAATCATACATTCCGCTAGGAGTATTTTCTTCATCTATAGACCAGATAAAGTTTCTATTACCAGAAACACAATCTAAACCAGATACTTCGTAAGTTCCGCGATTATTATTGGACACGAAATCCCAGGTACTCCCTTCAAAACAACTGGCTGATGCATCGTTGAATAAGGTGACGTTAAACTGTCCCGTATTATTTGGATAGGTAATATTTGTTAGCGTCCAGTTACCATCAAAGGTTTTTCTTGCTTCTTTGGCAACTTTACTTGGCCCTCCACATGAAACCAACAGCACTAAAAGTGCGAAAATTGAAATTACTTTTTTCATTATAGTAGTTATTAATCATAAAAAACAATGCAGCACGCCAATTAAGAACGTCGCCGCATTGGATAAGTTATCTAGTAATTTTATTATCTTCTAAAAAGCCTGCTTATTAGAGATATTACAAGTAGCACAACAAAGATGTAAAATATAATTTTAGCAATATCAGTTGCTCCTTCAGCGATTCCACCAAATCCAAAGATTGCCGCAACAATCGCAATAATTAAGAAAATAACAATTAAACGTATCATATTAGTTTTTTTTGATTAGCTAAGTCTAAATTAGTTCAGGTATGCAGCGCTAGCAAAAGATTATTAATACTTTAACAGAGGTATTGTTAACAAATCTTAATTAAATAAGAATTAAAATTTTATTTACTAATATTCTATTAATTCTATTAGTTTTTGTCTGAAACGTTGATAGGGTAAATAGTTTTTCTCTAAAATGGAAGCAAAAGGTATTGGAGTTTCTAAACTTCCCACTCTCAAAACCGGAGCATCTAAAAATTCGAAACAATATTCAGAAATTTGAGCGCTAATTTCTGATGCTATACTCCCAAACAAAGAATCCTCGGTTAGAATAATTACTTTTCCGGTCTTTTTTGCTGAAGCGAAAATAGTTTGAGTATCCAAAGGTTGAAGTGTTCTCAAATCAATAACATCAATATTATCGATATGTTCTTCATCGATAATCTTTAATGCCTCCTGTAAAGCTGCACCATAACTAATAAGACTAAGTTTTTCTCCATTTCTTAATAGACAAGCTTTTCCGATCTCAGTTTCATAATAGCTTAAAGGCACTTCTTGTCTTTGTGTTCTATACAAAGCTTTATGCTCAAAATATAAAACAGGATTTGGATCGTTTATTGCGGCTATCAATAATCCTTTAGCATCTTCGGCATTTGATGGATAAACTATTTTTAACCCAGGGACTTTAGTAAACCATGCTTCGTTAGATTGACTATGAAAAGGACCTGCGCCTACCCCCGCTCCACAAGGCATACGTATCACCACATCGCCATTTTGCCCCCATCGATAATGAGACTTAGCCAGATAGTTAACTATAGGATTAAAACCAGAACTTACAAAATCTGCAAATTGCATCTCTACAACCGCTTTCATTCCCTTTATGGATAAACCGGCTGCAACTTCTATAATTCCGCTCTCACAGATAGGTGTATTTCGTACGCGATCTTTGCCGAATTCTTCAACAAAGCCTTTGGTAATTTTAAATACCCCTCCATATTCTGCAATATCTTGTCCCATTAAAATTAGATTAAGATGTTTTTGCATCGATAATCGCAAGGCATCACTTATTGCATCTATAAATCGAATTTCCTTTTTCTCTCCTGAAATTTTATAATATTGATTTTCAGTATATTTAAAAATATCATTTAACTCAATACTTTTATTAAAATCCGGTAAATGGTCTTCTGAAGTAATTGATAAATGCTCTTCAATTTCTTGTTTTATCTCCCATTTAATATGCTCCGCCCAGTCCCAATTTAAAACACCAAGATCCAAAAGATGCTTCTCATATCTTACAATAGGGTCTCTTTCTCGCCAATTCGATAAATCTTGGTCAGGGACATAAGCAGTTCCGCTAGCTTCTTCGTGACCACGCATTCTAAATGTTTTAAACTCGATTAAAACAGGACGCGCATTTTCGCGAATATCCCTAGCAATTTTAAACAACTTTGTATGAATCTCCAATATATTATTGCCATCTACTATATGTGCTTCCATACCGTATCCTTTTGCTCTATCAGCAAGATGTTCACATCTATATTGCTCGCTTGTAGGTGTGGATAATCCATAACCATTATTTTCAATACAGAATAATACCGGCAAATCCCAAACCGAAGCAATGTTGAGCGCCTCATGAAAATCTCCTTCACTTGTTCCGCCTTCTCCCGTAAAAACGGCTGTCAATTTTTTTTCATTCTGAAGTTTATGCGCAAGTGCAATTCCGTTTGCAACTCCTAATTGCGGCCCCAAATGGGAAATCATACCAATAATCTTATATTCCTGTGTGCCAAAATGAAAACTTCTATCCCTACCTTTTGTAAAACCTTTTAGTTTACCCTGCCACTGAGAAAACAATCTATGTAAAGGAATATTCCTACTTGTAAAAACACCCAAATTGCGATGCATGGGAAGAATATATTCATCTTCATTAAGAATTGAAGTTACACCAACTGCAATAGCTTCCTGCCCAATACCACTAAACCATTTACTAATCTTCCCCTGTCGTAAAAGAATTAACATCTTTTCTTCCACTAAACGAGGCTTCAGTAATTTTTTATAAAGATCTATTAGAAAATCTTGGTGGTATCCTTCAGAATCAAAAATCATATCTGTAGCGCTATACGACATATAAAAAAGGTATATTCAAATGTAGCAAATTAGTAAACGACCATGCGCTCTACTTTAAAATAAATCGTAATTATTCATTTTAATTACTTAATTTTAAAAGCATAAACAGATATTTTATTCCTGTTAGATTTATCCTTTTTTCATTAAGTTTGTAAGCCTTACCAAAAAATAAGAGAAATAAATGGCAATGACGAATATACCAAGTGTTGATCTTGCAGACTTTATATCTGGGGATGCCGAACGAAAACAAAAGTTTGTTGATGAAATAGGAAAAGCCTATGAAGAAATTGGATTTGTAGCACTTAAAAATCATTTGTTAAGCGACGACCTTGTATCTGAACTATATAAAGAAGTAAAGTCATTTTTCGATCTTCCATTAGAAACGAAAAAAAAATACGAAATTAAAGGCTTAGCAGGACAGCGCGGATATATTTCCTTTGGCAAAGAACACGCGAAAGGAAAAAAAGAAGGTGATTTAAAAGAATTTTGGCATTTTGGGCAGGAGCCGGCTGAAGATGCAAATTTAATAGAGAAATATCCTGAAAACGTGCATGTAGACGAATTACTCGACTTTAATCACACGGGTATGGAGGCTTACCGAATGTTAGAAAAAACCGGAATTCACGTTTTACGCGCTTTAGCACTATACATTGGTTTAGAAGAAACTTACTTTGATCATTGGGCAAGTAATGGTAATTCAATTTTAAGACCTATCCATTATCCTCCAATTACTAAAGAACCAGAAGGTGCTGTTCGTGCAGGAGCCCATGGTGATATAAACTTAATTACCTTATTAATGGGAGCTTCTACCGGCGGATTGCAGGTGTTACGTAAAGATGGCGAGTGGATTGATGCCATACCAGCAGAAGACGAATTGGTGATTAATGTTGGGGATATGTTAGAGCGCCACACTAATAACAAATTACGTTCTACCATACACCGGGTTATTAATCCACCTAAAGAAAAATGGAGCGAACCTCGTTATTCTATTCCATTTTTTATGCATCCAAGAAGCGAGATGCCTTTAAATTGTTTAGAAGAATGTATAGATGAAGAAAATCCAAAACATTACGAGGATATCACAGCTGGAGAATTTTTGCATCAGCGACTTGTTGAAATTGGATTATTGAAAAAGTAAAAGATTTATGGCCAAAAAGAAACTAGGACTAGAGGATTTAGGCGGATTTGTTTTTTCTACTAATGATGAATTTGATGATAGTCAATACGTAGATAGTGAAGAACAAGAAAACCTGGAACCAAAAGATCAGCGTCTGGAAGCTCATTTTAGCAATAAAGGTCGCGGTGGGAAAACCGTTACCATTATTAAAGGTTTTGTAGGACCCGAAGAAGATCTTGTCACCCTTGGTAAGTTTTTAAAGAAAAAGTGTGGCGTAGGAGGATCTACAAAAGATGGCGAAATTATTATACAGGGTGATGATCGCGATAAAATAATGCAAATCCTGAAAAAAGAAGGATATAACGTAAAGCGCGTAGGCGGATAAATTTGGAAAAAAAACCTTTACATATTATTAATGGAGATAGCCTTGCAGAAAGTGTTGCAGCGCTAGATCTACCCGGTCAACAGATCATTTGGCGTGAGATGCTATGTGAAGGCCCAACAACACAGGAAGTTGGATCTGATGATTTTATTGAAATAAGATCTAATTTTCTGCAGGATTACTACAATATTTCAGCGCAGGATTATCAAGAAAAATTTATTTCAGAACTAAAAAAATTGGCAGAACTAGAAGATTATGATCATATTATTTTATGGTTTGAATTTGATCTCTTTTGTCACGTTAATGTTTTGGCAACTATTAGTTTTTTAACCGACAAGAAGAACAACACACCATTTTATCTGGTTTGTAGTAAAAAACTTAAAGGAGATAAAAAACTTACTGCGCTATCTCAACTTTCAGAAAAACAACTTTTAAAACATTATCAGAAAAAAATTTTATTGATTGAAAATGATCTTGAAGTTGCCAATCTTATGTGGGAATTATATTGTGGAAAAAATCCTAATTTATTAAAGCGACAGATTACAACAATTACAAATTTTGAATATCTATCCAGTTGCATTCGGGCGCATGTTGAACGCTTTCCAAATACCGTTACCGGTATTAATTCTTTAGAAAAAAATATCCTTCAACTCATTGAAAAGTACGAAATACATAATTTCACCCAACTCTTGGGATATGCTTTAGAGTATCAAGGCTATTATGGATATAGCGACCTACAAATGAAGAGAATATTAGATAAACTATCTATTTTTTACGCTACTGAAGGCGATAAAATTAAACTTACCGAAAAAGGTCATTTGGTACTAGATGGAAAAAAGAACTTTTATAGAGAATTAAAGAATGACGACATATTTGGAGGTTCCAAAATGTATGATTTTCTTTACGATCCTGAAGTTCACCAATTATTAAAACTATAGCATGAGCTTAAAAGCTTCTGAATTTATATTGAATGAAGATGGCAGCATCTATCATTTAAATTTGCAACCAGAACATTTGGCAGATACAGTAATCACGGTAGGAGATCCCGACCGCGTAGACCAAGTAACCAAACATTTTGACGATATTGAATTTAGCGTCAAAAAACGTGAATTTCATACCCAAACAGGAACCTATCGAGGAAAGCGAATCACAGTAATTTCTACCGGAATTGGTACCGATAATATTGATATCGTTTTTAACGAACTTGATGCTTTAGTAAATATTGATTTCGAAAAAAAGCAAGTTAAAAAAGAATTGAAATCTCTGGATATCGTTAGAATAGGAACTACCGGAAGTATTCAGGCTGAAATACCGATAGATTCATTTTTACTAAGCGAGAAAGCCGTTGGTTTCGATGGTTTGCTTCATTTTTATCAAGCCGATCAATTCTTAGATCAAGACTTTTCTGAAGACTTTGTAAAACATATGGATTGGAATGCAAAAAAAGCGACTCCGTATGTAGTCGAAAATAGTAAAACACTTCAGGAAAAATTAGATTCAGAAACAATCTATAAGGGCGTAACCGCTACAAATATTGGTTTTTACGGCCCACAGGGACGCTCGTTGCGTCTTGCTTTACAAGACGAAAAAATGAACGATAAACTGGCTAGATTTAAATTTCAGGATCAGAAAATAACGAATCTTGAAATGGAAACTTCTGGCATCTATGGCATGTCGAAACTTTTAGGGCATAATGCCGTTTCTATGAATGTAATTTTAGCGAATAGAGCTACTGGAGAATTTACTAAGAGTCCAAAAGAAACAATGGAAAAACTTATTATATATTGTTTAGATAAGCTTGCTAATTGACCTTATTTAACAGAAAATTAGAAGCTGAACATAGCTCAACTTTGTATTTTTGGTCAAACAAGTGAACCAAAAAATGCAACAACCAACCGAAGATCGATTTAGACATCGGGATCTTAACTGGCTATTTTTTAATGAAAGAGTTTTACAGGAAGCCGAAGATAAAATAAATCCGCTTTTTGAAAGAATACGTTTTCTAGCCATATTTTCTTCAAATCTGGATGAATATTTTAGAGTGCGGGTTTCTCAACTTCGGCAAATGAAGCGGGTTGAGAAAAGTATTCGTAAAAAGCTTGATTTAAAGCCTAATCGTCTCACTAAACAAATTTTAAAAATTGTAAAAGAGCAGCAGGAACGTTTTGGTGATATTTACACCAAACAAATTTTGCCAGAGCTTTCTGCTAATGATATTCACCTTATTGATTCAGATCATTTTGATAATAAGCAACAACAGTTTGCAAACCACTATTTTGAGCATAGTGTAAAAAATCATCTTGAAATGAAAAAGATCAAGTTATCGACTGATAATGATCTCTTTCTTGACAATGCGATGATCTACTTTTTAATTAGTTTTAAGAATGAAGATCATCTTGGGATAGTAAATATTCCGGTAGCTCAATGCGGGCGATTTGTATATTTTGAGCATGGTAAAAACATGCTTACTTATTTAGATGAAATTATTAGAAGTGAATTACCCTGTTTATTTCCTGAAGATGAAATTACAGGAATTTACGAAATAAAATTAAGTAGGGATGCAGAGCTTTATATTGAAGATCAATATGAAGGTGTTTTAGCTGAAAAGATTTATGAAAGCTTAGATCAACGCGCAGATGGGCAGCCAACAAGGTTACTTTACGATGCTAAAATGCCGAAAGATCTGCAAAAAAAGGTTAGAAATTTGCTGAAGTTGGGCAAAATAGACATGATGCCCGGCGGAAAATATCATAATTTTAAAGACTTTTTATCACTAAAAGATCCTACCGAAAATCCTGAACTGCAATTTGGAAAGCAACCTCCTATTCCGCATAATATATTAGAGCATTCTGAAAATTACTTCGAAACAATTAAAGAAAAAGATCAATTAGTTCATTTTCCCTATATGTCTTTTCATTATGTTGAACGATTTTTAGATCAAGCGGTAAAAGATACTCAGGTTACCCACATAAAGATATCATTATATCGGGTTGCCGATAATTCACCTTTAACCAGTAGCTTATTAGAAGCATTAAAAAAAGGAAAAAATGTAACGGTTTTTGTAGAAGCAAAAGCACGATTTGATGAAGAAAATAACATTATTTGGGGAAGAAAATTAGAAGAAAAAGGCGCTAACGTTATCTATAGCTATCCTAAAATTAAAGTACATTCTAAAATAATGATGATTACCCGCCAAGAAGATGAAGAGGTAATTAATTACTCTTATATAGGTACGGGAAATTTTAATAGCGAAACGTCAAAGATTTATTGCGATCATGCCTTATTTACAGCTAAGAAAGATTTAACAAAAGAAATGTCTCGTCTATTTATGGTGCTTGAGGGAGAACTTATTGTACCTAGAGAAAAACATTTATTGATCTCTCCATTTTCTACACGCCAAAAATTCACCACATTAATTTATAATGAAATAGAAAATGCCCGCATGGGCAAAAAAGCAAAAATTACTGCTAAAATGAATAGTTTGGAAGATTACGAAATTATTGATCTTCTTTACAAAGCTAGTAAAGCCGGTGTCGAAATTCGACTTTTAGTAAGAGGTTTTACATGTTTAATCCCAGGAGTTGAAGGTTTAAGCGAAAATATTTATATTACAAGTATTGTAGATCGTTACTTAGAACACGGCAGAATTTATCTCTTCGAAAATGGCGGAGAAGAATTAATGTTTTTCGGAAGTGCAGATTGGATGAATAGAAACCTTGATCGTAGAATTGAAGTAGTTACTCCAATTTACGACAAAGATATTTTTGCTGAATTAAAAGATATTCTTACAATTCAGCTTAGCGATAACGTGAAAGCTAGAATTCAGGATGCCGGGGAAAACAATCGGTATGTTAAAACTGAAGAAGGAGAAAAATATAATCGGTCTCAATATTCAATTTATGAATACCTCAAACAAAAACATACATTATGAAAACGCTAAAAGTAGGTGGAGTCCCCGAACATTTTAATCTTCCGTGGCATTTATGCATAGAAAATGAAGAATTTAAAAAAGAGGATATAAATATCGTTTGGAAAGATTTTCCCGATGGTACCGGAGCAATGACCAAGGCGCTGCGTAATGGGGAAATTGATGTTGCTGTTTTACTTACTGAAGGTGCTGTAAAAGATATAATTTCTGGTAATGAAGCTAAAATTGTGCAATCATACATTGCTTCACCTTTAGTTTGGGGCATTCATGTTGATGCCAATTCAGAATATAATACTATAAAAGACCTTGAAGGAAAAAAAGCAGCCATAAGTCGTGTGGGATCTGGTTCTCAATTAATGGCTTACGTGAATGCAAAAAATCAAGGTTGGGATATTTCAAATCTTGATTTTGAAATTGTTGGCGATATTAATGGTGCAATCGAGGCATTAAAAGAAGGTCGCGCAGATTATTTTTTGTGGGAACATTTTACTACTAAACCTTTGGTAGACAATAATACGTTTAGACGAGTAGCCGATTGCCCTACTCCATGGCCTTGTTTCGTTGTGGCCGTGAAAAACGAAATTTTAAGAATCGATTATACTGATGTTCGAAAAATGCTGAATATTTTAAACAAAAAATCTTCAGAAATTTTAAATATCGAAGAAATTGATAAGGTTTTTGCTGAACGCTACGGCCAAAAAATCGAGGATATCAGGAAGTGGATGAAAATTACTAACTGGAGTCAGCATCAAATTTCTGAAAAAGAATTAGAAGAAGTACAACAGCAACTACTTCAGCTTAATCTTATATCGAATACTATTGATAATTCTTGTATTTTATATAATTTATAAGCGCTAAGATTTTTAAAAAAGGCTAAAAAGGAAAAGAATCTAAATTCGATTTTTTTCCTTTTTTTTAATCTTATTATTTTACAATTCTTTTTCAAAATATAAATAAATATACATTGCTGCCCCAAAATTTGACGCATCTGTAGATGCAAGTCGATATCCATTCTTCGCATATTCATCTAACTTTTCCTGAATTTCAATTTTTGAACTTTTGACGATATGATTCACATCCAAAGTTAATTTGGAATAATAAATTAATGTTTCAACTTTATAATCTTTCATATTTTTAGGTTTTTAAGTTGGGCGTGGTTTAAACTAGCTAATTACTTAAATACTTTATGGTTCCGTTGATAGGAGAGATTTTAACTTCAGTATCAGCCTCTATTAGATAAAAGACGTAGGAACTATTTTTACCAATCAATTTGGCATCTAGTAATTCGCCATCAATAAAGTTTATCTGATTATTATATTCTACTTCTCCAGATGCTATTTTTTGCTTTAAACTTCGAGCTTTACCATATCCTGCACCTACAAAAATTCCGATAAAAAATATAATGGAAAATACGGTTAGTCCTTCAAATACTTTTTTTTCAATATTTGTTTCTGAAGGATCTATTTTTAAAAATGATGTAAACCATTTTTTATCTTTTAATTTTCTACTCATTTTTGGAACTGTAATTAAAAGTGAAATTACGAATGCTGATAATATCAATAATGAGATATTGGAAGACAATTTGGAAATAGGACTAATTAAGACGTCAAGAATGTCAGAGTATTCTAAAATATTTATTCCAAATTGACTATAGAAAAGAGTTTCATTGATAATTCCTAGAACTATCAAAAAAATATATCCTAGATATAATATATTCTGTGTTTTATCAAGATAATTATTCATTATAGTGGTTGCTTATGGTTTAGCCAATGAAATAGTTTTAATTTTATTCAGTGAAACATTAATGAAATTTTCAAGCCTACCTAACTTGTATTCTATCCATTCCATTTGCTCATAAGTATACTTATCTCAATTATGTTACATAAAATCAATATTAAAATATTCTGAATCTTCAATTAGGAACCAATTAGAAATCTTTAAAAAGCACTTAATTTCTCTTGTGAAAATCATATGTTCGCCTATTGTGTACCAAAATATTTTAACACTTCCGGTCCCTTAATCATTACCGCAATAATTCCTATAATAATACCGATTAATAGAAGGATCAAGAGACCAATTATTGTATAGATTACAGTTAGCAAAACTCTTCCAAAAATACTTTTAAACGGTTTTTTATCATAAAAGCCCCTAAAAAACCACAGCATAATAATTGGTAGAGCTAGCATTGATAAGCTAGGTATTTGTATTACCAGATCTTTACTATTCTTAAATATATATATTAAAGGATAAATAATTACTATATTCATTATCAGGTACAATGATAAAATATATGAATTCATCACTATGTGCTCACAGTAATTATGCCCCCATTTTCTAAAAGCTAATTTTGTAACAAGAGCATAGAAGGGAACTAGTAAAAGCATCATTACTGAATTGTACCGCGATGATATCGTTAAATAATCATTCATAAATCCTGAAAGCATCTCTTGTTCAAGATAGAGCGATTTCATTATCTCTAACAATCCTAGAATCTGGAAGGAAATAAATGCAGAAATCCCGCATAAAAGAAAGGCCAAGAGAATTGGTTTGTAATGATTTATTCTATTTCCGTCAATAAATTCTTTTGCTGTCCTTCCTGGGTTACGTATTATTCTTTTTATGGAATATAAAAATCCTTTATTAGTTTGTAAAATGCTGCTTTCTAATTCATTTAATACATATCTTCTATCGATTCTATTAAATTTTTTTTGACCGCAGTTTCCGCAATAATTTCCATCTACCAGCCATCCGCAATTTAGACAAGATTCAGCCATTCTATTCTATTTGGTGAGTGATAATATTAATCACAATCAATGAATTATATGAAACATAAGTCATTTTAAGGATATATAAATGACAGTGTCTCCAAATATAATCATTCTTCTGAAAAATTAATATTATAACCCTTCGGAATAAAAAAATATATCGACCAAATTAGACTAACTCCTAATAACAGGTTTTATAACTAAATTTGAATAAAAGTGATTCACGTGTACAAAACTACCACTCAATTGGTTTTTTACCTTTTGCGATCAGATATTCATTAGCTTTAGAGAAATGTTTATTACCAAACCAGTAACCGCGATTTGCACTTAAAGGAGAAGGATGCCCACTAGTTAAGATTAGATGTTTTGAAGCGTCAATTTTTTTAGCCTTTTTCTTGGCATAACCGCCCCAAAGCATAAAAACAACATTTTCTTTTTCTGCAGAAACAATTTCAATAACGCGATCGGTAAACTGTTCCCAACCTTTTCCTTGGTGTGATCCTGCCTGATGCGCCCTTACCGTAAGCGTAGCATTAAGTAATAAAACACCTTGATCTGCCCAACGCTCTAAGTTTCCACTTTGTGGAATTTCGCTACCGATATCAGTTTGTATTTCCTTAAAAATATTGATTAAAGATGGTGGCTGTGCTATTCCGTCATTTACAGAAAATGAGAGTCCGTTTGCCTGGCCTGGCCCATGATAAGGATCCTGTCCTAAAATTACAACTCTGGTATCTTCAAATTTCGAATGCTCGAAAGCTGCAAAAATATGTTTACCTTTTGGATACACATTAAAGTTTGAATATTCAGTTTTAACAAATTCTACAAGATTTTTAAAATAATCTTTCTCAAATTCGGTGTCTAAATGCGTTTTCCAGCCTTCGTTGATATTTACGTTCATTATAATTTTAAGTAAATTTGCAGTGTTCCAAAAGTAGGAAATTTTAAACAACTCTTGGAATTTGAAAACAGCTATAAAAAAAAGAAAAATAGAATTTATAATTTCAAGAAATTCGATTGTAAAAACCGATCGAATAAAAATTGAAAATTAAACCCTCAGTGAGGGAATGTTTATGATAAAAATTACAGAAAAAAGCCTTACAGATTTAGAGTTTCCTGTAGTACGAGAACAAATAAGTGATTTATGTGTTACCGATCCTGGAAAAGCTAAAGCCTTAGAGATTAAGCCTTATAAAACTTATAAAAAAACCTATTTTGGACTGCATCAAACAAACGAATATGTAAGCTCCAAATTGCAGGAAACACCTATTCCTAACCATGGTTTCGATCAAATAAATAATGAGCTAAAATTATTGAATATTGAAGAAACTATTTTGGAAGTTTCTGGCTTTCGAAAAATTGCAAGCTTATCGGAAACGGTAAATATGCATCTTCGGTATTTTAATAAATTTCAGGAAATTTATCCAAATTTATATCAAACGGTTTCAGAGGTTGAATATACAACCGTTTTAATCGATCAAATCAATAAAATTGTTGATCGATTTGGTGAAATTAAAGATGATGCCTCTCCCCTTTTACAAAGTCTTCGTCGCAACATCAATTCAGTAAAAGGCCAGATTAATGGTAGCTTTAGCAGTGCTTTAAGTACTTATTCGTCTTATGGCTATTTAGATGATATAAGAGAAAGTGTTGTTGAAAATGTACGAGTTTTAGCTGTAACGGCTATGCACCGCCGTAAGGTAAAAGGCGGGATAATGGGAAGTTCTAAAACTGGAAGTATTGTTTTTATTCAGCCAGAATCTACATTTCGGTATACGAGAGAACTTAATAATCTTCAATATGAAGAAAAAGAGGAAGTTAACCGAATCTTAAAAGAACTTACAGAATTTGTTCGACCATTTAGAGAGCTTTTAATTCAGTATCAAAAACTACTTACGAAAATTGATGTGATTGCGGCAAAAGCGAAATATGCTGAAAAAATTAATGGTCTTTTACCAACAATTACGGCAGATCAAGAAGTTCAGTTAAAAGAAGCTTATCACCCTTTACTGCTAATTAGCAACAATAAAAAAGGTGCAAAAACTTATCCGCAGGATATCGATTTAAGTAAAGATAATCGTATCGTAGTGATTTCTGGGCCCAATGCCGGTGGTAAAAGTATTACGCTAAAAACGGTTGGTTTATTGCAATTAATGCTGCAAAGCGGAATTTTAATTCCAGTTCATGAATTTAGTCGAGTTTCTTTTTTCAATAGAATTTTAACCGATATTGGCGATAATCAGTCTATTGAAAATCATTTAAGTACGTATTCGTATCGCTTAAAGAATATGAATTATTTTCTGCGGAAGTGTGACGATAAAACTTTATTTTTAATTGACGAATTTGGAACTGGTAGTGATCCTGAACTTGGTGGCGCCTTGGCTGAAACTTTTCTTGAAGTATTTTACGAAAAAGAAAGTTTTGGGATTCTTACAACGCATTATGCAAATCTAAAAAAATTAGCAAGCGAATTACCGAATATGAGCAATGCGAATATGTTGTTCGATTCGGCAAGTTTAGAGCCATTGTTTAAATTACGTGTTGGTGAAGCCGGGAGCTCTTTTACTTTTGAAGTTGCCCAGAAAAACGGAATTCCTTATAGTTTAATTAATCGTTCTAAGAAAAAAGTTGAGCGTGGTAAAATTCGTTTTGACAGAAGTATTGCAAAACTTCAGCAAGAACGTAGCAAACTTCAAAAAACAACCGATTCGTTAAAGCAAAAAGAGCAAAAAGCGGCAGTACAAAAGGATAAGCTGGAAGAAACCAATGCACGTATTCAGCAAAAATTAGAAGATTATCAGGAACTTTTTGATACCAACCAACGTATGATTTACTTGGGGCAGAAAGTTAATGACATCAGTGAAAAATTCTTCACCAATAATAACAAAAAAGAGCTTATTGGAGAATTTTTGAAGTTTGTTGCTATTGAAAATTCTAAACGTAAAAAACAAAACGCAAAACAGCGAAAAGCGGAAAAAGCCAGGGAACAGAAGATTAAAGCTGAAGCAGAAAAGAAAGTTGAAGTAATTCGACAAAAGAAAAAAGAAGAAAAAAAGAAAGAAGAGATCGAGGCTAAAAAAGAAGCGAATAAGCCAAAAGCTAAGGTAAAACTTGGAGATCGTGTTCGACTTGAAGACAGCCGTAGTGTTGGAACACTAGATAAGATCGAAAAAGGAAAAGCAACAGTTAATTACGGTATGTTTACCACCCAGGTGGCTATTGAAAAACTAGAGTTGGTGCAAGCCATGAAAAAATCATGATGAATATTCCAGAAAATAAGAAAATTGTTTTGTTTGACGGTGTTTGCAATCTTTGTAACGATGCCGTGATATTCATTATAAAGCATGACAAAAAAGACCAATTTCGCTTTGCTTCGTTGCAAGGAGAAATTGGTAAGCAACTGCTTGAAGAACGCGGTTTGGATCCTAATTATTTGGAGTCCATTATTCTTATTGAACCCGGAATTGCCTGGTATCAAAAATCTGATGCTGCACTGGAAATTACAAAGGAATTAAGCGGAATCTATCAAGGCTTAAAAATTTTTAAATTCTTGCCTACAGGTCTAAGAGACATTGTTTACAAAGGTATCGCCAATAATCGTTACAAATGGTTTGGTAAAAAAGAAAGCTGTATGATTCCCACACCCGAGCTTAAAGGTAAATTTTTGGATTAGGTTTTTTGTAGCTAAAGCAATTTTATATCTTACCGTTTTAAACTATTATTTATGGAGCTTCACTGGCATTGTGAACTTTGCCAACACCAAGATGTAAATCTAAGAAAAGGGAATGTTTGTGGATTAACAGGAAATAAGCCAAATTTTAAAAATACCTGCAGTACTATCGAATTTGGAGAAAAAAGGAAACAAAAAGTAATCGATACTAATGCAAAATTTTAGAAGATACTGAAAAACAAATGGTGGGTATATAGTTACTTTATTCTTTTCAATATTTTCGCTATTGCACTTTTCTTTCTGGATTACGTATTTCTTAATTATTTAAAACATTTCTTTTTAATGGCTTATACCGTGCCTATCATTATTTCGGCAATTGCTATAGTTCTCTTGGGAATGGGCTGGGGTGCTTTAAACAATTATCGAAATAACTTAAACATTGCTCAAACTAATAAATCTAAAGTTGATGCCGCACTTTCTAACTACAATATTAATTATGATCTTAAATTAGGTTTTCTAAAATCTTTTCACGGAGCACCGAAGGTTAAAAGTGATCTGAAATTTTATTATATGAAATAATAATTCAGTCTTCCATATTTCAAATCACTTTTCATACAAATTATGAATCAATTGGTAGAAAAACGCCGAATGATGATCTTTTTTTCGAAGCAATAAAAAGTGCAAATCAGAAATTTTTAAAAATTATTTATCTTCTTCTTTAGCATACTCATCATCCCATTCTTTCACATTTGGTGGGCCCATCATATCTACAGATTTTGCAACCATTACCGATACGGCAGCATCACCAGTTACATTGACGGTGGTTCTACACATATCTAATGGTCGATCTACTGCAAAGATCAACGCTAAACCTGCTTCAGGAATACCAGCTTGAGCTAGTACAATTACTAACATTACCATCCCTGCACCTGGCACCGCTGCAGATCCAATTGAAGCTAAAGTGGCAGTAGCAATGATACCTAACTGAGCACCAATACTTAGATCCATACCAAAAGCCTGCGCGATAAATACGGCAGCCACGGCTTGATATAAGCTCGTTCCGTCCATATTGATTGTTGCTCCAATTGGTAATACAAAACTAGTTACCTCTTTGTGCACCCCCATGTGCTCTTCTACTCTTTCCATCGTAACTGGTAAAGTAGCTGCACTAGAGCTGGTAGAAAATGCTAAAAGCTGCGCAGGAGCGATACCATTGATGAAAAAAGATGGTTTATTTTTAGTGAAAATCCATACTAGTAAAACATAAACACCAATCATTAAAGCCAATCCAATAACAACGGTTAACGCGTACATCGCTAATGCGGCAAAAAGATCTGTACTGGGTGATTCGACAACTAAAGCTGCTAATAATGAGAAAACACCGTATGGTGCAAAAAGCATGATTAAATCGATTAATTTTAGAATTACTTCATTAAAACCATCAAAGAAATCTTTTACAGGTTTAGCAGTTTTTTCATCAATTAAAATCAATCCAATTCCGAAGAAAATAGCAAAGAAAATAACCTGAAGCATATTGGCGTTATCACCGGCGGCTGCAAAAATATTACTAGGCACAAGATCTTCTAACGCCTGCAAAGGTCCAGCTTCTTTTTGTTTAGCGGCATTTGCCTGCACACCAACAGCATCACCTTCGTAGCTGGCTATAAGCTCTTGTCGGGTATCTTCGCCAATCGTTCCTCCCGGATTAATCAAATTAACCATCACCAGGCCGATTGTTACTGCTACAATGGTAGTAGCTATATAAATCCCGATAGTACGGAATCCCATTTTAGATAATTTCGAGATGTCTTTTAAATCGGAAATACCTTTTATTAATGAAGCTAGAATTAGCGGAACTGCGATTAATTTTAATGCATTTATAAAAATATTCCCGAATGGTTTTATCCAATCACTTATAAATTCAGCTCCCCAGCTAAAATTGGTCATGATTAAAGCAAAAACAACTCCGGCAAACATTCCTAATAAAATCTGCCAATGCAGTGCTAATTTCTTCATAGTGTGGTTTTCTGTATTGTTTTATTATAATTTAGAAGATTTATTCTGAAGTAAAAAATCGGCAATGGTAAGTGCTGCCATTGCTTCTACAATAGGAACTGCTCTAGGCACAACACAAGGATCATGACGACCTTTACCTTGCATTTCTACTAATTTACCTTCTTTATCAATGGTTTCCTGATTTTGCATTATCGTAGCCACAGGTTTAAAAGCAACATTAAAATAGATGTCCATTCCATTAGAAATTCCACCTTGTATCCCGCCACTTAAGTTTGATTTTGTAGAACCGTCTTCGTTAAAGAGATCGTTATGTTCACTTCCTTTCATCTTGGTTCCTTCAAATCCGCTACCGTATTCGAAACCTTTAACAGCATTGATAGAAAGCATAGCTTTTCCTAATTCGGCATGTAATTTATCAAAAACCGGTTCGCCCAAACCTTTAGGTACATGGCTAATCACGCAACGAACAGTACCGCCTACAGTATCACCTTCAGACCGAATTTGCTTAATATAAGCTTCCATTTCTTCAGCTTTAGCTTTATCTGGACAGCGAACAGGATTTGTTTCAATTAAAGAAAAATCGACTTCATAATGGGGTTTTTCTAATGATATTTTTCCCACAGAATCGACGTATGCAGTAATTTTGATATCCTGAAGCATTTGTTTTGCAATCGCTCCAGCTACTACTCTACTTGCCGTTTCTCTTGCAGAACTACGGCCACCACCGCGATAATCTCTTACGCCGTATTTCTCGTCATACGTATAATCTGCATGCGAAGGTCGATACGCATCTTTAATGTGAGAATAGTCTTTAGATTTTTGATTTGAATTATGAATTACAAAACCAATTGGCGTACCAGTGGTCTGTCCTTCAAAAATACCCGAATAGAATTCTACCGTATCTGGTTCTTTACGCTGCGTTACTATAGCAGACTGGCCAGGTTTTCTTCGGTTCAATTCTTCCTGAATTGCTTCAAAGTCTAATTGTAATCCTGCCGGGCATCCATCGATGACTCCACCAATTGCCGGCCCGTGTGATTCACCAAAGGTGGTGAGTTTAAATAGTTTTCCGAAGGAATTTCCTGCCATTAGTTCGATTTTGAACAAATGTAATTTTTTAGCCTATAATTTAAAAATGTTAACACGATTAATATTAAAGTAACAAGGATCAGATTTAATAATTTGGTAAAAGATGTTTAAAATACAAGAAATCTATAATTGTTTCAATTCCAGTTTCTTTACTATAAAGATTTTTGTATTGAGAAGAAAACGAGAAATTGAAGTGGTTGTAATCTCAGATGTTCATTTAGGAACATTTGGATGTCATGCAAAAGAATTGCTATTATACCTAGACAGTATAAATCCTAAAAAACTTATTTTAAATGGGGATATTATAGACATTTGGCAGTTTAGAAAAAGTTATTTCCCAAAATCGCATTTAGAGGTTATAAAAAAAATTATTGATTTAAGTACTGGTGGAACTGAAGTGATCTATATTACAGGTAATCATGACGAAATGCTAAGAAAATTTAGCGAAACGTTAATGGGTTCTTTTTCTATAGTAGATAAGCTTGTGCTTGAGTTGGATGGAAAAAAAGCATGGTTTTTTCATGGAGATGTTTTTGATGTTTCCATTCAAAATGCAAAATGGATTGCTAAACTTGGTGGTTGGGGCTATGACCTTTTAATTTTAATTAATCGATTTTTAAATTGGTGTTTAGTGGGAATGGGTAGAAAGAAATATTCACTCTCAAAAAAAATCAAAAATCGTGTAAAAGGAGCAATTAAATTTATTGACGATTTTGAAAAAACTGCCACAGATCTTGCGATAGAAAACGGATACAAATATGTAGTATGCGGTCATATTCACCAACCGCGAATTGTAAGAAAAACCAATAAAAAGGGAACTTGTCTCTATTTAAATTCAGGCGATTGGATTGAAAATCTAACCGCCCTGGAGTATAATGATAAACGTTGGGAACTTATTAGTTTTCCTGAAGTTAATTCCAAAAATAATAAAACTCCACAAATGCTCACTGCGATTACTGTGATAAAAAGCAGTAAATCCAGATAGATAATTAAAAATTTTCTTTTTCCTGACGATCGTGCCTTGTCTCGTGACCTTTTCTACGCTTACGTTCTTCTAATAGAAGAGAAAGTTCTCTACCCGTTTGTCCTTTTACTGAAGAATTTTCCTGTGCTCTTCGCATTAAATAAGGTACAACATCTCTTACAGGGCCAAAAGGCACAAGCTTCGCTGCATTGTAACCACGTTTAGCAAGATTATAACTTAGATGATCACTCATGCCAAAAAGTTGACTAAACCAGATTCTAGAATCATTTAAATCTATATTCTTATCTTCTATAATTTGCAAGGCTAAGTAATTACTTACCTCGTTATGAGTACCAATAAATACAGCTATATCTTCCAGATTACCCAGGCAATAAGACATCACACTATTAAAGTTTACATCGGTAGCTTCTTTACTTTCACAGATAGGTGATACATATCCTAATTTTTTAGCGCGCTCATTTTCTTTTTCCATATAAGCCCCTCTAACTATTTTAGCGCCAATTTTAAATCCTTCAGCTTTACCTTTTTCATGAAGATCTTTTAGATATTCTATCCTATCCCAGCGATAACATTGTAAGGTGTTGAAAATTAATGCTTCCTCCTTATTATACTTTCGCATCATCTCTTCCATTAGATCATCTGCCGCTGTTTGCATCCAGCTCTCCTCACCATCGGCATAAAGTCTAACCTTTAAATCGTGCGCGGTTTTGCAAAGTTTATCGACACGCCTTTTAATATTGTCCCACTCTTTTTTTTCATCATCATCCAAACTCACATTGGCAGTCAACTTTTCCCAGATTTCAAATCTTCCTACTCCGGTAGGTTTAAATACTGCAAAGGGAAGCTCTTTTTCTTCCTTCGCGAATTTTATTAAGCTTAATTTCTTCTCTAAAGCCGCATCAAATTCTTCTTCGGTTTCTTTGCCTTCTACAGAATAGTCTAATATACTGCAAAGATTCGCTTCGTACATGGTTTTGATGGTAGGCTTACAATCTTTCATTGTTTCACCGCCAGCAAATTGTTCAAAAATCGTTTTTTTTATAAGACCTTCTACAGGTAATTTTAATCGTAAAGACATTTTAGTAAGCGCTATACCAGACTTTACTAAAGATGGTTTCCCCATCATACTAAATAAAAATATTGCTCTATCTAGCTCATTATCCGATTTTAATTTAAAAGCAGTTTTAGTATTGTTAAATATCTTTTTTCTAATCATGGGATAGCGTTAATTTTCGCAAATATAATTATTGAATATTGATTTCGATTTAATTATTTCTGCTTATTTTCGAATCTGTTACAAACAATCAAAATCATGGCAAATACGGCAAAAGGAACCGTTTATTATAAAGAAGAAGCATACCAGCAAATCAATAATTACCTACAGGAAGCCAATCATTCCAAAATATTTGTTCTTGTAGATACCAATACGCACGAACACTGTTTATCGGCTTTTTTACCTAAAATCATTACAGAGGTCGGGATTGAGATTATTGAAATAGATGCCGGTGAGCCCTATAAAAATTTAGATACCTGCATGGGAGTATGGCAAGCAATGTCTGATCTTGAAGGGGATCGTAAAAGTTTAATGATTAATTTGGGAGGTGGAGTTGTAACCGATCTTGGTGGTTTTGTTGCCTCTACTTTTAAAAGAGGAATTAATTATATAAATGTACCTACTACCCTACTTTCTATGGTAGATGCTTCTGTAGGTGGTAAAACCGGTGTAGATTTAGGTAATTTAAAAAATCAAATTGGTGTAATTTCTAATGCAGAGTTGGTTGTAGTTGATTCCGACTACTTAGCAACTTTACCTACAGAAGAAATGCGCAGTGGATTAGCTGAAATATTAAAACACGGTCTTATCGCTAATGAAGATTATTGGAATAAAGTTGGTCGATTAAGTGATCTTACATTAAATGATTTAGATGAAATTATTCGAACTTCCGTAGATATAAAAGCAAAAGTAGTAAAAGAAGATCCATACGAAAAGGGATTGCGAAAAACCTTAAATTACGGGCATACCTTGGGGCACGCCATAGAATCATATTGCTTAACTCATAACGACAAAAAGACCTTATTACATGGTGAAGCTGTTGCTATAGGGATGATATTAGCCACCTATATTTCAAAACATTTGAAAGATTTTCCTTCTGAAAAACTAGACGATATCACAAAACGAATTATTGATCTCTACGGAAAAACGGAATTTAGCCAGGAAGATATCGATCAGATTATCGATTTGATGAAATATGATAAGAAAAATGAAGCCGGAAAAATTAATTTCGTATTATTAAAAGACATAGGTGAAGCTGAAATTGACTGCGAGGTGCCAAATGATTTGATAATAAATGCTTTCGAATTTTATAAAAACGCCTAATTATTTTAATTTTATTATTTCATTAAAAATTTATACTTAAGCTTTTAGGTTACGTATTTTTAAGTATAATTGCAAAAAATTCAACCTTAGAAAATGAAAAGAGTAATTGTTGACTTTAAAAAATTAACACCCGAAATATTAAGCCTTCTGGTCGAAAAATATCCCGATGGCTACGATGATGATCACATTATCTCCTTTAAAAATCTTAAAGGAGAAACAGTAGATGCTGTAGAAGTAAAAACAGAAGATGCTATTTATCTAGTTAAAGTAAGTACTCGATTAGAAAATAAAATGGCTAATTTTGACGAAGATGATTATGATGATGAAGACTTTAACGAGCCTATTGTAGATATTCCTGAAAAGGGCGAAGAAGAGGAAGAAGATGACAATTAGTGTACATAATAAAAAAGGAGAACTTAAGAGTTCTCCTTTTTTATTATCAATTTTTTAGTCTAATTAGGCATGTTGATAATCATGTTTTCCCTCTTTAATCTCTTCAATTAATTTGTCATTAAAAGCTGGTAGATCATCCGGGGTTCTGCTGGTTACAAAACCTTCGTCAACTACTACTTCTTTATCTACCCATAAAGCTCCTGCGTTTTCAAGATCTTTTTTAATTGATGGGTAAGATGTCATTGTTCTTCCTTCTACAACTTCAGCATTAATCAAAGATTGTGGACCGTGGCAAATTGCTGCAACAATCTTACTTTGTTTAAAGAAATCTCTAATAAATACTAAAGCATCTTCGTTAGTACGTAAATTATCAGGATTAATAACACCGCCTGGTAAAACCAATGCGTTATAATCTTTGGCGCTTACTTCGCTTACCAATTTATCAACAGTAATATCTTTACCCCATTTATCTACATCCCAACTTTTAATAGAGCCAGATTTAATACTTACAACATCTGCAGTAAAACCTGCTTTTTCGATAGCTTCTTTTGGAGAAGTAAGTTCGCTTTCTTCAAATCCATCAGTAGCCAAAATTGCGATTCTCTTTTCCATAATTTTTCTTTTTTTAGGTTTACTCCAAAAGTAAGAACTATGAAGAAGAGGCTGTATTAAAGCGATTTTAAAATTATATTTTTTGGAGTTAATAAGAGTTAAACTTTATAAATCAACTCTTTTAAAGCATCTTAAGACTTCGGATTTTTATCCTTTTTGGCCATTCTAAGGTTTTCCTTTAATCTGTCAATTATTCTTTTTTCTTCTTTTAACTGTATTTTTTTCTTCTCTAGTTTTTCCATTTCCTGATAGATCGCCGGTTCTCCGTTTCTACCCAACTGAATTTTTTCGTTTTTCGCCAAAGCATACTGCACAGTAAATTCAGCTCCGTAGAACAAAATCATACAAGCGTAATAAACCCATAATAATATAAGTACGACGCTAGAAGCACCACCATAAACTGAAGTTGGCTCACTGGTACCAAAATAAAAACTAATTAAATACTCTCCTATTAAAAATAAAATAGTTGTTAGACTTGCTCCCCAAAAAGTTGTTTTCCATTTGATTTTGATATTCGGCAAAATTTTAAAAACAGCCATAAACAAACTGGTAATTACAAAAAAGCTAATTACAAAATTGATGATGTACAACATAGCTCCAGTAATATTTGGTGCAATAAAGTGTATTTTCTCTTTGATAAGATTTAGCAATGCTGAAAGCACAAGTGAAACTAACAGCAACAGCCCAATAACCAATATCATCCCAAAAGAAATAGCTCGATCTAATAATAATCCCCAAAAATCATTACGTTTTTCAGCAACATTCCAAATGTTATTCATTGCCAGTTTTAGCTGAACAAAAACACCTGTAGCACCAAAAAGCAGCATTCCTACTCCAAAAATAATCGCAAAAGTAGAATCTTTTGATAACCAGGCATTTGATATCATACTTTGAATAGCATCTGCGGCATCTGACCCTATAAAGCGCCCGATTTCTGACGTTATTCTTCCCTCTACCGCCTTTCTTCCAAAAAAACGCCCCGCTATGCTTACAATGATGATTAATAAAGATGGTAATGAAAACAAAGTGTAATAGGCAATAGTTGCACTACGCGAATAAGGCTCGTTTTTATTCCAACTTTTAAAAGCTTTGACCAAAAGTTTAAAAAAAGACTGGATTGATTTTATATATTTTGGGGGATTCTTCAAAGTTTATAGCGTTCTTGTAAAATTGTTAAATGATGCTTTGTATGTCCTATTATTATAAAACCAATAGCTCTTGGTGTTGCGGCAGATCCATTTATCTCTCCAACTGTTTTAAGCATATTTTCGGTAAAAGAATTAAATAAAATTGAAGTCGATTTTCTTACAATTTCAAATTCATCTTTTAGACTTTTTAAGCTTCGATGCTCGGCTCCTGAATTAACTACATACTCGTTATGATCAAATCCCGGCAAAGGCTTAGTCTCTTTTCTGGTTAAACTAAGCGCTCTATACTGAAAAATTCTTTCTACATCAATTAGATGTTGCAAAACTTCAGCAACAGTCCACTTTCCTTCCTCGTATTTAAATGATAATTGATCTTCAGACAAACTATCAAATAGATCTAAGCTTTCCTTCAGGTTCTCTAAAAATAATATCCCCAAAGAAGTCTCTTTGGGGATAATCTTGATATAATTTTCATAGAACGAATTATATTCAGAAATACTAATTTGCTCAATTGTCATTATGCAGAGTTTCTACTTGCATTGATATTTCCATACAATGATCTGGTCACCATCTTTTCAAACTCTTCTAAACGCGCACTATCTTCACCATTCTGAAGTTTTTGTACCATTCTTAATGCATGTTGCTGTATAGTAAGTAATGGTAATACAATACGCTCTCTGGCTTGTATAGAAGCTCTCATTGCTGGTTCGTTTTCCATTAAATCTTTATAACCAGTTACTTTAAGCAGCATTTCTTTAGAACGAATATATTCATCATGGATTAACTGCCAGAATTCGCCAAATTCTTCGTCTTCTTTCATATAAGAAGTAAGCTCAAAGAATGATTTCGTTAAACTCATCATACTGTTTTCCAGTAATGTTTTGAAGAATATCGAGTTATTATAAAGTTGCTTTACTTTATCGAACTCTCCATTTTCTTCATACTTTTTTAAAGCTTTTCCAACTCCAAAGAAACCAGGTACATTTTGTTTTAACTGGCTCCAGCTTCCAACAAAAGGAATAGCTCTTAAATTATCCAGATTTAATTCTTTATTATTTCTTTTTGAAGGACGACTACCAATATTTGTTTTAGAGTAATACTTTAAGGTACTCATTTTCTCTAAATAAGGTATAAACCTTGGGTGAGCTTTAAAGTCCATATAAGTATTGTAACTAGACTCTGCTAGACCTACCATAGTGGCGCGATCTTCCTCAGATAAATTATTTTTACCGTGATTGAAAATTTCGTTGGAAACCCCCGCACTTATTAACTGCTCAAGATTGTATTGGCAACTATCTTTGGTTCCAAAATTAGAACTAATCGTTTGTCCCTGTACTGTTAACTGAATTTCTTCATTTTCAATAGCAGATCCTAAGGAAGCATAAAATTGGTGAGTTTTTCCTCCTCCACGCGCTGGTGGTCCTCCACGCCCATCAAAAAAGGTTACTTTAATATCGTATTCTCTAGAAATCTCAGTTAATTCTTGTTTTGCTTTATAGATACTCCAGTTTGCCATTAAATAGCCACCATCTTTGGTACCATCACTAAAGCCAAGCATTATCGTTTGCTTGTTCCCTCTACGCTCTAAATGTTCACGATATACAGGATTGCTATATAAAGTCTTCATCACATCTGGTGAAGCTTTTAAATCGGGCACCGTCTCAAATAACGGAATAATATCTACCGTTGGTTGGTCCCAACCGCATAATCTTAGGAATGCAAACGGCTCTAAAATACTTTGCGGTACTTCACTATGACTAATAATATAGCGATTCGCACCTTTCTCACCATTTTTCTGCTGAATTTCCTTCATAGCATGGATAGACGATATTGTCGCTTTTCCCATACCATTTTCCTCTTCAAATTCATCTGCAGAAAGATTTCCTTTTACTTTCGTTAGAATGTCAATTTGCTCTTCGTTGGAAAGCTCTTTGTAATTACTAGGAATTAGATTATCGTCTCTTTTTTCGCAAACATTTATAATTTCTGAAAGAACTTCTTCGTGGACACCACTATCTTGGCGGATATCCAACGTAGCTAAATGATACCCAAAAAGATTAACCTTATTAAGTAAATCATCTACATCATCCAAGAAAAGAGATTGATGCTCGTCGATTAGTACTTCTCTAATAGAACGAAGTTTAGATTTTAAATCTTCCAGAGAAATTTTAATATCACCACTTTCAGAAACAGCGCCATCGTACAATTCTTTTTCGATTTCTTCGATTGTATCTCTAACGCCTTCAAAAGTTAATCTTCTTTTCAATTTTCTGGCATCCTGATAATAACAGAATAAAATGGTGCTTTTTAATCTCTTCGCAACCTGAAGTGTAATATTTGTGGTTACAAAAGGATTTCCATCACGATCTCCTCCCGGCCAGAAACCTAGTTCTATGATTTCGTTGCCTACACTTTCTCCATCAAATAAATTCTGCTGAATATAGTTGTAAATCTTACTTACACTTTGATAAAAAACGTTTTCAAAATACCATATTAAACTAACAGCTTCGTCGTATGGTGTTGGTTTTTCTTTTTTGAAAAAAGGTGTTTTTCCTAACTGTGATAGTAATTGCTTAATTTTTACAAGATCGTTTTCTTGGATTGCTTTGTCCAAGTCTGTAATAATTCCAAGAACAGCACCAGGATAAAATTGCGTTGGGTGAGCGGTTAAAGTTGGTCTTACTTTAAAGCGTTTTAAAAACTCCTTAATTCCTTCAGTCTGATTTTGTGATTCAGACTCTTCTTTCATATTTCTTAAAGTCCCAATACCATCCATGTTATTCACAATCGGGAATGCAGCATCTTCTATCGCATCAAACAAAACTACCTGTCGTTCTATATATTGAATAAACCTGAACAGAAGCTCATTCATCTCTTTTTCTGAAGGTTTATCGAGATATTTATCAAAAAAAGCTTCTACAATTTCAGAAGGATTTTTCTTTTGCTTGAAACCTTCTTCGCAAACTTCCTGAAAAAGAGGAAGTAATGAACCCGTTTTTTTGATATCATCAAAAGGCAGGGTTAAAAAAAGGCTATTATAAATTTGATACTTAGAAAGAACGTTCTCATTAAAGCGTTCTAACTTAGGCTCTCTGTGCATAATATTTGGTATTTAGTTGAATTTAAAAATATAAAAAAACCCTTCAAACAAAAGAGCTTAAAGGGTTTTTAATAAAAGTTTAAGTATTCCCTTATTTACAGCTCCTTGAAGATAGAGTGCATTAAACGCTTCTTATCGTTAATACTTTCTTCTAAAGAAATCATAGTTTCTGTACGGTAAACACCTTCTATATCATCTAATTGGAAAATAATTTCCTTTGCATGTTGGGTATTACGAGCACGAACTTTACAGAATACATTAAATTTCCCGGTAGTTACGTGAGCAACAGTAACAAAAGGAATTTCGTTGATTCTTTCTAAAACAAACTTGGTTTGAGAAGTGTTTTTAAGGAAAACACCTACATAAGCGATAAACGCATATCCCAATTTTTGGTAATCCAATGTCAAAGAAGAACCGATAATAATTCCTGCTTCCTCCATTTTCTTAACTCGAACATGAACAGTCCCTGCAGATATTAAAAGTTTTTTAGCGATATCTGTAAAAGGAGTCCTAGTATTCTCGATAAGCATGTCGAGAATCTGGTGATCTGTTTCGTCTAATTTAAATTTGGCCATTTTCTTAACTTCTTTTTATTATATGAACCTCAAAAATAATACAAAAACTTTGAAGTATTTATAATTTTTTGAAGAATTAATCACATTTAACCATTAAAATCTCTTTATTTAAGAGTAATTTATCGACTACAACGTTTTCGACTAATGACTTCTCACCTTCTAATTCAAGAATTTTGCCTTCACCTTCAAACTCACGATGACCATATTTATCAATTTTAGAGCTTATATTTTCAATTTTTGGTACAAATTCTATCTTCTCACCTACTAATTTTTCTGAATATTGAATGCTAACATCAAAAATACCATCCTTAATTCTTACATTTTTGATTAGAATATCGTTGAATTTTTTACCATTTTCGGGTATTTTGAAGTAATCATCTCCGCTAAAATTCAGATAGCTTTTAGTAGCAATGCTTCGTAATGAAGAAAAGATACTGGCAACTGCAAACTCCCGCGTAGTTTCTCTGGTATAATCATTAGGGAAATGTCCTTCTTCAAATAAAATTGTAGGTACGCCTTCACTTTGGAACGTATCTCCGGTACAATTTAGATTGAAACCATCGTCATATCGTCCAATCTGTTCTGGTAATGCTGCTTTTAAATCTTCAGCAATTTGTGCAATCACTTTCATGCTTTCTAATCGCTTTGGGGTGATATTACGCTCTTGATCTTCAGCTGGCGTTAAAAAAGACATTACAGCCGACTTATTAGTTAGTCCCGCACTAAAAATAGTTCGCTGCCCATGTAGATTTAAGCAAAAGTCTGGTTTCACTTCCTCAAAAATCTTTCTAAGAATTCTACTTTCAGGCTGCGTAAGATGCTGTGCATCTCTGTTTAAATCTACATTATTATAGTTAAAACGAGTGTATTTCCTAGCTCCATCGGGATTAAGCATTGGGATACAATATAAAGTAATATGATCTAAAATCACTCTCAAATCTGCCGAATCATTATTTATTAATGCATTAAATACATCTAATATAGCTTTAGTTGTAGTAGATTCATTTCCGTGCATTTGCGACCACGCAAGAACTTTTGTATTTCCGTTACCAATTTTTAAAAGATGAATAGGTTCTTTATTTACTGAAAAGCCAATTTTAGAAAGTTCCACATATTCTTCAAACTTATTCAATATAGGTTGAATGTGGGACTGATTTATATATCGCCCCTGAATTTCCTTAAGCTTAAAATCTCCATAAAGACTCATAATACTATCGATGGTTGCTTCGTATTTTCTCATGTTGACAAAAGTAAAAAACCTTTATTTTACAATTGTAAACACAGAAAATAAGTAGTTTCGTTTACAATTG
This sequence comes from Zunongwangia sp. HGR-M22, assembly GCF_027594425.1. NCBI lineage: Bacteria > Pseudomonadati > Bacteroidota > Flavobacteriia > Flavobacteriales > Flavobacteriaceae > Zunongwangia > Zunongwangia sp. HGR-M22. The sequence goes on along the minus strand of NZ_CP115159.1, from coordinate 1,985,556 downwards.
TAAAACTCGCGAATGATTAGCTATTTATCTGTATTGGAAAAATTCCGTAAATGTTTAATTTGCATACTATTTATTTGTATTTTAGGTGTTTAATGTATTTTAGTTATAGTTTCAGTTTAATCATAAGAGTCGATTTACAAATGTAATTTGTATCATTGTAAATTATAATTTACATTTGTAAATATTAATATGTTTTAGTTTTTTACAATGGTAAACACTGAAGAGTTTACAAATAGACTACAGAAAATCATAGAATATTACGATTTAAGCGCCTCTTCTTTTGCTGACAAAATAGAAGTGGGACGCTCTTCTATTAGCCATTTACTCTCGGGAAGAAATAAACCAAGCTTAGAATTTGTAATGAAAATTGTAAAGACTTTTCCTGAAGTGGAACTTTACTGGCTACTAAATGGTAAAGGCGAATTTCCTAAAAGAGATAAAGCTTTTCAGAAAAAAGAAGAAAATAAAACGGAAACTAGACAGCAATCAACAACCGCAACGAAGAATAGCGATAATGATTTGTTTTCAGAAAGTCAGGAAAACAACAATAAAGAACAAAAGAATACGACTCCTATCATTCCTAATAACGGAAAGAAAATTGCTCGCGTAATTATATTTTATGAAGATGGCACTTTTGATGCCTTTGAAAATTGAATATCTAAGCCATTTGGATTAATTTTGCAATATGAAAAAATTAATCTTTCTTCTTATACCTTTCCTATTCTTTAGCTGCTTTGAGCCTGAAAAAAATTGCAAGGATTTTCATACAGGAACTTTCGAATTTCAAACCTATTTAAATGGCGAAATGGTTACTTCCCGTTTTGTTCGCAATGATAGTATAGAGATTGATACTTTCCAAGGTAAGACAGATACTTCTTCGGTAAGATGGGTAAACGATTGTGAGTATGTAATTAAAAATTTACATCCTAAAAATATGAAGGAACGACAGGCTATCCATATTCGCATTATCAAAACCGAAAAAGATGGATATACATTTGAATATGGAAAAGTAGGAGATCCCCGCAAAGAACGAGGATCTGTTTATAAAGTAGAAAAATAAAACCTATTTTGAATTATTATTCTTCAGCAATTCATTTTGCTCTTTTACAAGATCGGTCAAATTCGAGAGTAATTCTATATCTTTTGGCGTAGTTACCTTTTTATTTTTAGGATCTTGTGCCTGTGCTCTAAATCTATTCATAAACTTTACCACGAGGAATATGGTAAAGCCAATAATAAAAAAGTCGATTAACGCTTCTAATAAAGCCCCATAGTTTATCGCCACTTCTTCTACTGCTTCACCACCAGCAGCTACTGAAGCATCTATAGCGTCCCTTAATACGATCTTACGATCGGAAAACTGAATTCCATCGGTCATTAAACTTAGCGGCGGTGTAATCACCTGCTTAACTAAAACATCGATTACTTTATTAAAGGCAGCGCCAACTATCACACCTACGGCGATATCTACCATATTACCTTTAATGGCAAATTCTTTAAATTCCTTAAAAATTCCCATTATTCTTCATCAAATAATTTAGTCTGATTTTCTTCGGAAGAATCTTTATCTTCCTTAAAACTAGTTCCCGTTTTATTTAAATCTACCTGGTTTTCTTCTTCGTCTTCTTCATCTTCAGGATCTGCTATATCTGATAATGGATCTAATAAATTAATAGATTTCACCTTATCTGTAGTTAATTGATTTCCAAGTGCCTTAATACCTTTTACTGAAATAAATTCTTCAATATTAACTTCCTCATTAGCACGACGATCTTTTCCTTTCAATTTAGTGAATTCAATTTCGATCAATGGGTAGAAATCAGTCGATACAATTTCTAAATAAGCATCATCATGATCGCTAATAAATTTCTCTTCCCTGTCTGGATTTTCGATTAAGAATCTTTTTACGTAATAGCGTTCTTTTTCTGGCTCCCAATATACAGCTGAAATTGGCTTTTTAGGATTCCATTTTTCAAGCACTACCATTGCCTCGTTAAAATGTTTAGTAAGTTCTGGCTTAATGGTTTTTACAATGCCATCTTGAGTAATAATTAAAAGACGGTCTTCGCCTTTAAATTCGCCTAAAAGTTCACCACGCTCGTCAACATTTAGTCGCTTCACAACTTCATCAAACCAAATTTTTCTAGGTTTTAGGGTTGAAACTCCTTCCTCTTTCATTTCGATGCGCTTCACAGAGTATTTCGTAACAATATTTCCTTTTACATTTCGACCTTTTATCAGAATTTCAGCAAAATCTAAATCGAATTTCAGTTTTTTAATACTCCCTACCTGTCGTAAGAAAACAGTAATCACTTCGGCTTCACCATTTGGGTTTGCTGAGAAATAAAATACTTTTGAATCTTTTTTACCCTGTGTAAGGTCGTATTCGCGATCTCTGGTAACCGAGGTTACAGCAAAACGCTTTACATATGTTTTGCCACCCTTACCGTCGCGATAAATCATATTATAAATGGTACGCTTATCTTTTTTCTTAAAGACCGCTACATGAATTATATCTTTACCAATAAAAGTTTTCGTATCTACCTTTGTAACCATCATTTTACCATCTGCGGTAAAACAAATAATGTCATCGATATCAGAACAATCAGTAACATATTCATCCCGCTTTAAGGCAGTACCAACAAATCCTTCCTTACGGTTAACGTATAATTTGGTATTACGAATAACAACCTTGGAAGCTTCAATATCTTCAAATAATCTTAATTCGGTTTTACGATCTTTACCTTCGCCGTATTTCGCTTTAAGTTTAGAGAAATAATCTACAGCGTAATCTACAAGATTATCTAAATGATGTTTTATACGCGCAATTTCATCTTCCAGAGCGTCGATCTTCTGTTGTGCCTTATCGATGTCAAATTTGGAGATTCTCTTAATTCTGATTTCTGTAAGTCGGATTATATCTTCTTCGGTTACGGCTCTTTTGAGGTGTTTTATATGTGGCTTTAAACCTTCGTCAATAGCTTTTATAACACCTTCCCAGGTTTCTTCTTCTTCGATTAAGCGGTAAATCCTATTTTCAATAAAAATTCGTTCTAAAGAAGAAAAATGCCATTGTTCGTCTAGCTCGTCTAGGGTAATTTCCAGTTCTCGCTTTAGTAAATGAAGAGTGTGATCTGTAGAATATCTTAAAATATCTGATACTCCTAAGAACTCTGGCTTATTATCTACAATTACACATCCTAAAGGTGCCAGTGAATTTTCGCATTGGGTAAAAGCATACAGCGCATCTATAGTTCGATCTGGAGAAATATTATTAGGAAGATGAATCTGAATTTCTACTTCAGCAGCAGTATTGTCTTCAATCTTCTTAATTTTAATCTTCCCTTTATCGTTAGCTTTTAAAACTGAATCTATTAAACTTGTTGTCGTGGTACCGAAAGGAATTTCAGTAATGACCAACGTATTTTTATCAAGCTGACTTATTTTTGCGCGTACTCTTACACGACCTCCACGTTGCCCGTCGTTATAATTTGAAATATCTGCTATCCCTCCCGTCGGGAAATCTGGAAACAATTGAAATCTTTTTCCTCTAAGATGCTTTATTGAGGCATCTATTAATTCATTAAAGTTATGCGGAAGTAATCGAGTACTAAGACCAACGGCAATACCTTCTGCGCCTTGGGCCAATAGCATTGGGAATTTTACCGGTAAATTTACAGGCTCTTTTTTACGACCATCGTAAGACAATTGCCATTCGGTTAATTTAGGATTATATAAAACCTCTAGAGCAAATTTAGATAATCGAGCTTCTATATATCTGGGAGCAGCTGCACGATCCCCGGTTAAAATATTCCCCCAGTTTCCCTGCGTATCGATTAGAATATCTTTCTGGCCAATTTGAACCATCGCATCACCAATACTGGCATCGCCGTGAGGGTGATATTGCATTGTATGCCCAACAATATTCGCTACCTTGTTGTAACGACCATCATCAAGATCTTTCATAGAATGCATAATACGCCTTTGCACCGGTTTAAAGCCATCTTCCATTGCCGGTACGGCGCGCTCTAAAATTACATAAGAAGCATAGTCCAAAAACCAGTCTTTGTACATACCGGTTACTCGGATAATTTCTTCTTTAGGATTATTTAGTTGTTCGTCTTTAGATTCTTCGGGATTCTCTTCCATAAGTTAAGCCACAGCTTTAGGTTTGTCCAAAACATTTTTTAAAGATTCGACCAATTCTCGCTTCTTTTTTCTACTTAAAAATGTGGTGTTAAAAGTATATTTTTTAAAACCTTTTCTTCGTCTGGATTTTATATAAATAGTGATGCTTGAATAAACACCATAATCTGTAAAATTATAATTGGCGAGTTTTCTTTTTGGAAATTCTGCTTTCTTTAAGCGGTACTCCATAAATTTTGAAAAGAAAACGCCATTATTCTTAAAAATTAGCGTTTCTCCTTCACCATCGAAATTGAAACTTACACCAACTCTATGAACTAATAGAAATAGAACAAAGGTTACAATATTCGGTAAAAAATGACTAAAATTAATAGGCTCATCACGCCCCATTAATTCGAGATTTACAAAAAAATTAGTAAGAAAAACGGCCACCAAAACAATATAAATAGAAGGTATTATTTTGATTTCGTTACTATTATTCAGTCTCATATTCCCAATTCTTCGATAAGATCTAGTTCGACCTTCAAATTATCAATAATAAAATCCTGTCTATCGGGTGTATTTTTTCCCATGTAAAAGCTAAGCATTTCTTCGATAGATTTATCTTTATCCAACATCACGGGATCCAATCGTATATCTTCACCAATAAAATATTTAAATTCATCTGGAGATATCTCCCCTAGACCTTTAAATCGAGTTATTTCAACCTTTCCTTTAAGTTTTTCAACAGCCCTTTTTCGTTCATATTCAGAGTAGCAATAAATAGTTTCCTTTTTATTTCGCACTCTAAATAGTGGTGTTTGTAAAATATAAAGATGATTTTCTTTTATCAATTCAGGGAAAAACTGAAGAAAAAATGTAATTAATAATAAGCGAATATGCATTCCATCTACATCGGCATCTGTTGCGATCACGATATTATTATAGCGAAGATCCTCCATAGACTCCTCGATATTAAGAGCTGCCTGTAAAAGATTAAATTCTTCGTTTTCGTAAACAATTTTTTTACTCAACCCATAGCTATTCAGTGGTTTTCCTTTCAAACTAAAAACAGCTTGCGTGTTAACATCGCGTGACTTGGTAATAGATCCACTAGCCGAATCACCCTCGGTAATAAAAAGCGTGGTCTCTAAATATCGCTCTTTTTTACTATCCCCTAAATGGATTCTGCAATCTCTTAGTTTCTTATTATGCAGGCTGGCTTTCTTTGCTCTTTCTTTAGCTAATTTTCTTATTCCTGAAAGATCCTTTCTTTCGCGCTCGGCCTGTAATATTTTACGCTGAAGTTTATCTGCAGTTTCTTGATTTTTATGCAGATAATTATCAAAATTACGCTTTACAAAATCATTGATATAGGTTCTTACAGTTGGAAAATCTCCTCCCATATCGGTAGAACCTAATTTTGTTTTGGTCTGACTTTCAAAAACCGGTTCCATTACTTTAATGGAAATAGCTGCTACCACAGATTTTCTAATATCTGAAGCGTCATAATTTTTTCCGTAGAATTCTCTAACGGTTTTCACCAAAGCTTCTCTAAAAGCAGCAAGATGTGTCCCACCTTGCGAAGTATTTTGACCATTTACAAAAGAGTGATACTCTTCGCTGTATTGAGCTTTACTATGCGTAATCGCCAGCTCGATATCATCACCCCGTAAATGTATAATTGGATATAATCGATCTTCTTGTTTTAATGTATCACTTAAAAGATCTTTTAATCCATTTTCTGAATAAAACTTTTCTCCATTAAAAATTATAGTTAATCCAGGATTTAGATACACATAATTTTTAATCATTTTTTCGATGTACTCATTTCTAAACTTGAAGTTTTTAAAAATAAGCTCATCTGGTACAAAAGTTACTTTGGTACCACGGCGACGAGAAGTTTCTTCTAATGATTCTTCTTCCTTTAAATTTCCCTGTTCAAATTCTGCTGCATGGGATTTCCCGTCTCTATTAGATTCAACTCTAAAATAAGAAGAAAGCGCATTTACAGCTTTGGTACCAACACCGTTTAATCCAACAGATTTTTTAAACGCCCTGGAATCGTATTTACCACCGGTATTCATTTTAGAAACCACATCTACCACCTTCCCTAGCGGAATACCACGACCATAATCCCTAACGATAACACGCTGATTTTGTACAGAAACCTCGATCGTTTTACCAGATCCCATAACAAACTCATCGATACAGTTATCCAGTACTTCTTTCAATAAAATATAAATTCCGTCGTCTGCACTAGAACCATCTCCCAGTTTCCCGATATACATCCCGGGGCGCATACGGATATGTTCTTTCCAATCTAGCGACCGAATATTATCTTCAGTATACTTTGTTTCCTGACTCATATGTGTAAATAGTGGAGATTCCCGGCTAATATAAGATATACCGGGAAAAGTTAAAACCTTGTTGCCACAAAGTAATTAACAAAGACTTTAGAAAAAATGTTAATTGCGCAATTTTTTAAAATTCCATGCTATTGCACCCCTGAATTTTAAAAATAAATGAAATAGCAAATATCCTTTTGATGTATTACAAAGTAAAATATTTGTCTGCTAAAACTACAAAGTGTGAAGTTTGTAATTAGATTTAAAACTTCAATATTCCTTTTAAAGGTTTACACGTTGAATCTAAAATGCATTACATCCCCATCCTGTACAATATATTCTTTACCTTCAACTCGCATTTTGCCCGCTTCTTTAACTTTAGCTTCAGATCCTAATTCTGAAAAGTCATTATAAGAAATTACCTCAGCACGAATAAAGCCTTTCTCAAAATCGGTATGAATAACTCCCGCAGCTTGTGGTGCAGTTGAACCAATAGGAATAGTCCACGCTCTAACCTCTTTAACTCCGGCTGTAAAATAAGTCTGCAAATTTAAAAGACTGTACGCACCACGAATAAGTTTGGCAGATCCTGGTTCTTCTAATCCAATATCCTGAAGAAACATCTGGCGCTCTTCATAATCATCAAGTTCCGTAATATCAGCTTCAGTTCCCACGGCAAGCACTAAAACCTCAGCGTTTTCTTCTTTTACGGCTTCACGAACTCGATCTACATGGCTGTTCCCATTTACCGCAGCTTCTTCATTCACATTACAAACATACATTACCGGCTTATCGGTAATAAATTGCAAAGGTTTGATAAACTCCTTATGCTCATCTTCAGTAAAATCTACCGCTCTAATCGATTTTCCTGCTTCTAAACCTTCTTTTGCTTTTAGTAATGCAGTTTCTTCTTTTTGCGCTTCCTTATTACCAGTTTTAGCCGCGCGTTTTACTTTGTCCAACTTTTTTTCTACCGTATCTAAATCTTTAAGTTGAAGCTCCATATCGATAGTTTCTTTATCCCGAATAGGATCTATAGAACCATCAACATGTACAATATTATCGTTATCAAAACATCTTAATACATGAAGAATAGCATCGGTTTCACGAATATTAGCCAAAAATTGATTTCCAAGACCTTCTCCCTTACTAGCGCCCTTAACAAGACCAGCAATATCTACAATCTCTACTGTTGCCGGCTGTACTCTTTCTGGATTCACCAATTCTTCTAATCGCTGGATACGAGGATCTGGAACATTAACTACTCCTACGTTAGGTTCGATCGTACAAAAAGGAAAGTTTGCACTTTGCGCTTTGGCATTGGAAAGACAATTAAATAGAGTCGATTTTCCTACGTTTGGTAATCCTACAATTCCGGCTTTCATAAATTAAATTTTGATGCTATTAATTTTGCGGCTGCAAAGATATGAATTAGATACGAATTTAATTGATAATACCTATTTTAAATATCCCTAAAAAACTTTATAAAAGCAAAAAAGGAGAACTTGGCTGTTCTCCTCTATTGTTTAATGAAAAAACATTATTCGATTTTAATTATTCTACGATATACATTTCGTTAGAAGCTTTGATATATTCCTGCGGATTAAAAGTAGACTCAAATGTATTTTTTACAATATCTAATTTCAATTTTAATTCTCCCATTTCTTTTTTCAAATAAGGGTCTTTATTGTATTTTTCAATTAAACCCTCGTACTTTTTTAAATTTTCCAGAATTCTGAAAGTTATATCTCCAAAACGAATTTTAAGATTCTGAACGGCGAGCATTTGATCGTGGTAACTTTGTTTCCAGTTTTCAGGATTTTTTTCGCGCTCTTCTACAATTTTATTTTCAGCAATTTTTGAGATATCAAGAATATATTGCGTTCTTTTTTTCGCATCGGTTTCTTCAGTAAATTTTCTTTCAAATTCTTCAAGATTAACACCAAGCATATTCACAAAATTCTCCTTCATCTCTTTATCCTGAAGACTTCTTAATTCGTCCAGGCTTTTGTTAATTGCTTCCCATTCGGTTTCAATTAGATCTTTATCGTGGGTAAATTGAGATACCGAAGTTGTTAATTTTAGCATTTCTATACTTTGCTTTTGTAGCTCTTTTTGTCTTCGATTTAAAGATTCAATAAAAGTACCAATCCCATCAAATAGACTCCCGGCGAACATTCCTACAAAGGGAGTTCCCTGGCTTAGATCACCGGTTACTGCCATAATGTGATTTAGGGCGGCTAAGCTTGCATTGCTATCCTGTTCTTCCTTTACAAAATTCTGAAATTTACCAAACCATTCTTTGTACCCCTCATAGTGCATAGGATTACTTACTTTATCTAATGTGGAATAAAATTCTCTTGAACTATTAAATAAGTTTAGGGGTTTTATCTCGCGCTCCATACTGGCAAGATTTAATACTGCGGAACTATAGTTATATTTATAAACGCTTACCGTATTTTTATCGATTTCAGATTGGCGCTCTTCCAAAAACTTTACACGCTCTAGAAGCTTTTCAACTTTATCTGAAGCATTTTTAGAATTTTTGATACTTTCATCAAGATTGGTGATTTTAGAATCAATTTCTTTAATTCGAAAGTCCAGATTTTGACTTAGTAAAGCTCGCTCGCGGTTCAATTCTTTAAGAACCTGATCGGTTACTGTTTCATTAGGAACAGTAGTTGAAAGACTTTGCGCAAAAGTAGCTCCGCTAAAAGCAAGAAAAAGGCTAAAGCTTATGGTTAATTTCTTCATTAGTGGTTAAAGTTGATTTAGTTATTCAGCATTTTTTATGCCAAGCTAAATTATCATTTTTTACTTAATAATAAAGATGAAACACTTCAACGCTCCTTTTAAATATTCATTTTTTAGAAAAGTTTACCAATTTTAAATAAAATTGGGAATTCTATCGTATTTGATGTTCCAAAGCTCAGTCTAAGATCTTCATAAATATCATCTACAGGATCAAATCCATTTTTCGCTATAAAATGTTTAACAGCAGACCATGTTTTTATGTATCCAATAAGCCTATCAAAACTCCATTCTTCTCTAAAAATGATTTTTGATGTTTTTATTTCGTCAAACGGAAATGGTATTGTGTTATAGCTTTCATCTAAATATTTGCGCTCTTCGTCCCAATATGGACCGATGATTTGGTAATAAAAATGATCCATTATCTCATTTGTTTTTGAATTACTACGGAAGAGACTATAACCCAAAATTGCTATAATTCCGTTACTTTTTAAAGTTCGCTTAACTTCAGCATAAAATTTATTGAAATCAAACCAATGAATTGCTTGAGCCACTGTAATTAAATCAAAATAATTATCAGGAAAATTTACATTTTCAGCTGGTTGAATACTATAATTGATATTGGATAAGTTAGGTGCTTGTTGTATTTGATTTTCGCTGATATCAGTGGCTTCAACAAATTTAAATAGCTTAGAAAGTTCTTCTGCTACCTGCCCATTACCAGTAGCACAATCCCATGCTTTTGATTTAGCATTTGCATGATTCATTATTTCTGTAAAAACCGCATCTGGATACTTGGGACGAAAAGTGGCGTAGTTTTGAGACTGATCTGAAAAGTTATCTTTCATAAAATGAATTAATAATTTTAGAAAATTCAACTTGATAAGTAGAATTTCAACCTTTAATAATTATTCGAAATTAGAACTTTAGAAAGATACAAAATAAGCTCATACTTCATTCAGATTTTATAGATAGAACATATTAATCATCTGGCATTTGAGATTTCAACATGAATAAAATTTTTTTTTCGAAATATCTAATTTATAGACGAATAAACTTTAGCTAAAACGATTTATTTTTTTAAACTTTATTTTCGTATAATAGCAAGATCAAATAGCTCTAGTTGCAATATCATGAAAAAACTAATATTTCTACTGTTGATATTTTGCTATATAAGCATAAATGGTCAGAATAATAATCCAGTATTCCAAGGTTGGTACGCCGATCCTGAAGGAATAGTTTTTGATAATCGATATTGGATCTATCCAACATTTTCAGCTCCGTATGATGAGCAAGTTTTTTTCGATGCTTTTTCTTCTCCAGATCTTGTAAATTGGACAAAGCACGAAAAAGTGATCGATACGGCAACAATAAAATGGGCAAAACGTGCAGTTTGGGCACCATCAATTATCAAAAAAGAAAATAAGTACTATTTATTCTTTGGCGCAAACGACATACAAAGCAATGAAGAGTTAGGCGGAATTGGTGTTGCAATTGCAGATTCTCCAGAAGGGCCTTATAAAGATCATTTAGGCAAACCGCTTATCGGTAAATTCTATAATGGCGCGCAACCTATAGATCAATTTTGTTTTAGAGATAAAAATGGCCAGTATTACCTTTATTACGGTGGTTGGGGACATTGTAATGTTGCGAAATTAAATGACGACTTTACAGGTTTTGTTCCTTTTAAAGATGGTACCATTTTTAAAGAAGTTACACCTGAAGGTTATGTTGAAGGTCCTTTTATGTTCATTAAAGATGGAAAATACTATTTTATGTGGTCTGAAGGTGGCTGGACAGGTCCAGATTATTCAGTGGCATACGCAATTGCAGATTCACCGCTAGGGCCTTTTAATAGAATAGATAAGATACTTCAGCAGGATAAAGATATTGCTACCGGTGCCGGGCATCATTCAGTAATAAAACATCCCAAAGATGACGATTATTATATAGTTTACCATCGTAGACCGCTTACAGAAACCGATGGAAATTCTAGAGAAACCTGTATCGATGTGATGGAATTTGACAGCAACGGACATATAAAACCGGTAAAAATAACCAATAAAGGTATTGCGGCACATCCTTTAAAATAAAAATTGCAATCTAAATTATTCAACATAAACTATGAAAAAAAAGTTCTTAAAGGTACTGGCCTTTTTTGCCGTATTCAATTATGCGGACGCCCAAAATCATCTTATAGAATCTGTTGAGAATCCTGTAGATTTTGTAAATCCACTAATGGGAACAGACTCTAAACCTGAATTATCTAATGGGAATACGTATCCCGCAGTTGCTGTCCCGTGGGGAATGAACTTGTGGACACCCCAAACAGGTAAAATGGGAAATGGATGGGCGTATACCTATGATGCAGATAAAATACGCGGATTCAAACAAACGCACCAGCCATCTCCTTGGATGAACGATTATGGCCAATTTTCGTTAATGCCGGTTACCGGCGGACTGAAATTTAACCAAGAAGATCGTGCAAGCTGGTTTTCTCATAAAGCTGAAGTATCTACTCCTTATTATTATAAGGTATATCTGGCAGATCACGATGTGACAGTAGAACTTACACCAACCGAGCGTGCCGCCCAGTTCAAAATAACCTTCCCTAAATCTGATAGCTCATACGTAGTTATCGATCCTTTTGATAAAGGTTCTTATGTAAAAGTGATTCCAGAAGAAAATAAGATCATTGGATACACCACAAAATATTCCCGCGGTAAATTAACCAATTTCAAGAATTATTTTGTGATTCAGTTTGATAAACCATTTATTGATGTGAATACTTGGGAAGGTAATAAATTAGCTAAAGGACAGGCTGAAATGGAAACAGATCACGCTGGTGCTATTGTTGGTTTTGATACTAAAGACGGAGCTGTTGTAAATGCAAAAGTGGCTTCTTCTTTTATAAGTTTCGAGCAAGCTCAATTAAATTTGGATCGTGAAATCGCGAGTGATGATTTTGAAACTACAAAGCAAAATGCGCGTGATCTTTGGAACGAAAAATTAGGCAGATTAGAAGTTTCCGGCGGAACGATCGATCAAGTGAGAACATTTTATTCTTGTCTTTACAGAACTTTATTTTTTCCGAATAAATTATACGAAATTAATGAAAACGACGAAATTGTTCACTGGAGCCCTTATAATGGAGAAATTCTTCCTGGTTACATGTTTGCGGGTACTGGTTTTTGGGATACGTTTAGAGCCCTTTACCCATTCCTAAATTTAGCCTATCCTTCTATAAATAAAAAAATGCAACAGGGTCTTGCTAACGATTATAAAGAAGGTGGATGGTTGCCAGAATGGTCTAGCCCCGGTTATGCTAATATTATGGTTGGTAATAACTCCGCTTCTGTTGTTGCAGACGCCTATATAAAAGGTTTACGAGGTTACGATACCGAAACTTTATGGGATGCTTTAGTAAACGGAGCCAATAATGAAGGGCCTATGACGGCTGTAGGACGTGCTGGTGCTCCCTATTATAACGAACTTGGATATGTACCATACGATGTTGGTGTTCACGAAAGCGCTGCAAGAACTTTAGAATATGCCTATGACGATTTTGCTATCTACCAATTTGGAAAAGCGATTGGAAAGCCAAAAAAGGAGATTAAAAAATACAAGGAAAGAAGTATGAATTATAAAAACCTCTTTGACCCTAGCTATGGATTAATGAGAGGTAAAAATGAAGATGGAAGCTGGCAGGAAGATTTTAATCCTTTTAGATGGGGAAATCCTTTTACTGAAGGAAATAGCTGGCACTACAGCTGGTCAGTTTTTCATGATGTTGAAGGTTTAATTGGTCTTATGGGAGGTAAAGAAAACTTTGTAAAGAAATTAGATTCTGTTTTTTCTATGCCTCCAATTTTTGATGAAAGTATGTACGGTGGCGTAATTCACGAAATTCGTGAGATGCAAATTGCAGATATGGGACAATATGCACACGGTAACCAACCTATTCAGCATATGATTTATCTTTATAATTATGCTGGAGAGCCATGGAAAGCTCAAAAATGGGCTAGAGAAACTATGGATAGAATGTACATGGCTACACCAGATGGTTATTGTGGTGATGAAGATAATGGACAAACTTCAGCCTGGTATGTATTCTCTGCTCTAGGTTTTTACCCCGTAACTCCAGCGGTAGATCAATATGTAATAGGAGCTCCGTTATTTAAAAAAATGACTGTGAACCTTGAAAATGGAAATAAGATCGAGATCAATGCTCCAAAAAATAGCGACAATAATAAGTATATTAAGAGTATGAAAATTGATGGAAAGTCTTACAACAAAAACTATTTGAAACATTCAGATTTATTAGATGGCGTAACGATTGATATCGAGATGAGCGCTTACCCAAATAAAAATCGCGGTACTACAAAAGATGCTTTGCCTTATTCATTTTCTAACAAATAGCATTAATTTATGATTATAAGCTCATTTCAAAATAAATCCAAGTTTAAAAAAGGAATCCGACTTTTAGGCATCGGAATTTTACTTAGCTCTTTAAGTTTATATACTTCCTGCAAAGATGCTGAAGCCGAAGAAAATTCGGTTTCAGCATCAAAAATAAACGATACTAAAGATTTTGCGCAGTATGTAGATCCGATGATTGGTACTGCAAAAATGGGACACACCTACCCTGGTGCAACCGTTCCTTTTGGGAGCGTACAATTAAGTCCAGATACAGATACTATTCCTTACGCTGTAGATGGTCATTACAATCCAGATGTTTATAAATATTGCGCAGGCTATCAATATGAAGATAGAACCATTGTTGGTTTTAGCCATACGCACTTTAGTGGCACAGGACATTCAGATCTTGGAGATTTTTTGATTATGCCTACCACAGGATATCTTCAATTAAATCCTGGTACTGCTACGAATCCTGAAAGTGGATATCGTTCCAGATTTTCTCACGACAAGGAAAATGCAGAAGCTGGTTATTACAGTGTGATGTTGGACGATTATAATATTAAAGCTGAAATGACAGCTACATCGCGCGTAGGAATGCATCAATATTCTTTTCCTGAAGGGAAAGATGCACATATTATTTTCGATCTAATGCATGGTATTTATAACTATGATGACAAAAACGTATGGACATTTGTACGTGTAGAAAATGATACGTTAGTTACTGGTTATCGCCAAACTAATGGTTGGGCAAGAACACGCCGAGTTTACTTTGCCATGTCTTTTAGTGAACCAATCAAGGATTATGGTAGAACTCGTTATGATAAACAACCTTACAATGGTTTTTGGGGAAAATTCGATCAGTCTAAAAACTTTCCTGAGATCGCCGGAGAGAAAATTAGAATGTTTTTTAATTTCGATCTAAAACCTCAGGAAAAATTAAAAGTCAAAATGGCTATTTCTCCGGTAAGTTCGGAAGGTGCTTTAAATAACATGAAAGAAGAAACTCCGCATTGGGATTTCGATCAGGTTAAAAAAGAAGCAAGAGCCAAATGGAATCGTGAGCTTAATAAAGTTCAGTTATCATCTAAAGATAAAGATGAATTGACTAACTTTTACACTGCCATGTATCATGCCTTTTTAGGACCTACACAATATATGGATACCGATGGTAAGTATATGGGCTTGGATATGAATGTTCATCAAGCCGAAGGATTTACCAATTATACCAGCTTTTCGCTTTGGGATACTTATAGAGCATTACATCCACTATTCAATATATTACAGCCAAAACGAAATGCTGATATGGCCGAATCGATGATGGCCCACTATGACCAAAGCGTACATTCTATGCTACCAGTTTGGTCGCATTATGCCAACGAAAACTGGTGTATGATCGGGTATCATAGCGCATCTGTTTTAGCTGATGCCATTGTAAAAGGTAATGCAGATTTCGATCAGGAACATGCTTTACAAGCTATGGTGAACACCGCCAAAACAAGATACTACGATGGTTTAGGCTACTATATTGACATGGGTTATGTACCTGAAGATAAAAATGGTGCGTCAGTATCTAAAACTTTAGAATACGCCTACGATGATTGGGCAATTGCCCAGGCAGCTAAAAAACTTGGTAAAACAGAGATCTACGAAGAGTTTATTAAAAGAGCTGAGAATTATAAAAATGTTTATGATTCAAAAACCGGCTTTATGCGTCCTAAATTAATTGATGGTACTTTTAAAAAGGATTTTGATGAATTAAATACTCACGGACAAGGGTTTATTGAAGGAAATAGCTGGAACTACAGTTTATACGTTCCTCACGCTCCCACTGAAATGATCGAGATGATGGGCGGAAAAGAGCCATTTTCGAAGCATTTGGATTCACTTTTCACTATGGAACTTCCTGATAAATATTTCGAAAATACTGAAGATATTTCCCGTGAAGGGATTATTGGTAATTACGTACACGGCAACGAGCCTTCACATCACGTTGCTTATCTTTATAACTGGACTAATACTCCGTGGAAATCTCAGGATAAAATTCGAATGATTTTAGATATGAAATATCAAACAGGAGCCGACGGTCTTAGCGGTAATGACGATTTCGGACAAATGAGTGCCTGGTATATTTTTAGTAGCCTTGGCTTCTACCCTGTTGCTCCGGGATCTGTGGATTATGCTTTAGGAAGTCCTGCTATTAAAGATGCAAAATTAAATCTTGATAATGGTAATATTTTCAGAGTTATTGCTGAAAACCAAAGTGATAAAAATGTTTATGTGGAAAAAGTAGAACTGAATGGCAAAGAATTATCCAAACCATTTATTTCTCACGAAGATGTAATGAATGGCGGTGAACTTAAATTTTACATGAGCAACCATCCAAATAAAGACTTATTTATAAATTAATGTATAATTTATATTGTTCTGAATTTAAAAAGCGGGCAAATACCCGCTTTTTTTACTAATCGCAAATCCCTCGAGTGCTTTTGAAAATTCCTAATTTCAATACGCAGTGAAAGCTTTAAATTTTAAATTTCACAGGAACCGAAAAAATTATATTAACCGCTCTTCCATCTTTCATTGCTGGTTCTAATCGTTTTATCTTTTTTACCGCTAGTTTTATATTTTTTGCGATCTTTTTATTTTCAAAATCAACATTAACCTGGTCTACTTTTCCTTTTTTATTTATTCTGAATTTCGCAATAGCGGTATACAATCCTGGTTCTAAATTCTGGCTATTTATAATAGCTGTATCCACATTAGCCATTATCGTATTACGCACACTCTTATAAAAACAATTAGCAAGCTCTTTATTGCTGGCATTAGGATCACAGTCTTCAGCAATAGGAATTTTATCTACAGCTTCAAGATGCAAATTCTCTATTGCAGGATCTGATTGTGCCATCACCAAACAGCTTATCATAATAAAAACTACGGTGGAAAGTATATTCTTGAACATTCATAAACAATTAAGAAATCGAATGTAAAAATTTCGAACGAGAAGACATATTAATCCCTGTAAATTTTATCCCAAAGCGTAATTATTTTGTATTTTGCTGGAATAAAATAAACATCCCCAAATTCCTTAAATGAAATTATTCATCACCATCATCGTTGGATTATTATGTTTTTCTGCAATTTCTCAAACTAAAATTTCAGGTAAAATTATCGAAAATGACTCCACTGCAATTCCTTTTGCTGAAGTTGTTTTAAAAAACGTAACGTCTGGAAAACTCATTGGTACTATTACCGAGGATGATGGTAGTTTTCAGCTGAACACTACTCCCGGCAATTACAGTTTAGAAATTTCATTTGTAGGCCAACAATTGTTTACTAAAAAGATTGAAGTCAAAGAAGACGCTATAGATTTAGGAACTATAATCGTCGATAATGCTCAAGAATTGGATGAGGTGCTAATTACCTCGAAGAAGAAACTGATTGAGCGAAAAATTGATCGGCTTATTTTTAATGTAGAAAATTCATCAAAATCGTCACAGGGTGATGTTGTTGAGGTTTTAAAAATAGTTCCAGGTATTCGTGTAGAAAATGATGCTATAACTATGATTGGTAAAGGTAATATGCGAGTGATGATTAACGAGCAAATGCTGCAACTTTCTGGTGTAGACCTTATAAATTTCCTGCAAAGTATCGATTCTGAAACTATTAAGAGTATCGAAGTTATTAGCAATCCACCGGCCAGATACGAGGCTGAAGGAAATAGCGGACTCATAAATATCGTCCTGAAAAAGCCCAAAAGCGATTCTTGGAATGCACAACTTAAAGGAACATACATACAGCGAACCAAAGCGAATTATAGAAGTTCGGCCAACTTCAATATTAACAAAGATAAATTTACATTTTCAGGACGACTTGGTTTTATAAAACATCAACTAGTGCTTCAGGAAAACTTAACATCTACATATCCAGAAGAAACCTCAGTAACTTCTACCCCGGTTGATATAGATCTGGAAGGCTCGGTAGCTTCCGCAGAAATTGGCTATGAAATGAATCGAAATTGGCATTTAGGCGCACAATATTATTTTAATGGTACGGCGGCAAATATTGAATCTTTGCCTAAAACCAAAATCACACGAAATAATTTAGAAGATAGCTTTATAAGAATGAATGGATCTGAACCCCAACATCCACGAGTTCACAAGTTAAACCTTAATACCAATTTCAATTTAGATTCCTTAGGTAAAAACGTGATTTTGAATCTAGATTACTTGTATAATACCAACGAAGATAAAAAGTATTATAAGGGTATAGAATCTCTTGGCTTAGATGAAAATACAGAGACTAGCTATTTTAGATCTTTCAATAAAACCAATAATAAATATGATATTTATTCGGCAAAAATAGATATTGAAAATCCATTAAAATGGATCGATTTAGACTTTGGCGCAAAGTATACTTATTCCGATATTTCTAGCGATATTAAAAGTTTTAACACAGGATACACTTTAAATCCTACAGATGAGATTCCTAATATTCCTGCAGTTCCTTTTGATTACGATGAAAAAATTGCTGCGGCGTATATTTCAGCAAATAGAAATTTTGGTGAGCAATGGTCTGCACAGTTTGGTTTACGATTAGAAAATACCGCTATAAGCGCCCTTTCTCCAAATTTGGATATAAATCGTGAGGATAATTACACTAACCTCTTCCCTACTTTTTACATTAATTATAATCTTGATACAAAAACAAACTTTTCACTCAATTACAGTCGTAGGATAGAGCGCCCAAACTTTAGAGATCTCAATCCTAATACTTATTATAGAACCCCGTCTATATTTTACTCGGGAAACGCCTATTTAGATCCCTCATTTATTCATAATATAGAATTTAGTGTTTTGCATCATGATTTTGTAACCCGACTTTATTTTACTCGGGAAAACAATGCATTTGGTGAAGTTCCAATAGCCAATACATCGATTAATAGTACAGGATTTAGTTACGAAAATTATATTGACAGGATGCTTTTAGGAATCTCTGAAAGTTTTACCTGGAATCCAAGACATTGGTGGACTAACGTAAATAATTTAGATCTAAATTATGCAAAATCAACTTTCAATTTAGAGCAACCACAAGCATATCGCAGTGGTTTTAATAGCAGAATTAGCACTAATAATGATTTTAATTTAAATTCTGAAAAAACAATTATCGGTGGCCTTAACTATTGGTATCAATTTGAAGGTGTCGATGGAATTTTTGAAACCCAAGCGCAAAGTTCTCTAGGACTTTCGCTACAGTTTTTACTCTTAGATAAAGATTTGAATATCAGCCTTCGTGGAGAAGATTTATTTAGAAACGCTATTGAGCGAAAAACGGCTAAAATAAACGGAGTTACTCAGGAAATTAGAAATTTTTACGATTCCAGACAATTTTGGCTGAGTGTAAGCTACAAGTTTGGAAATGATAATTTGCAAGTGCGTTCGCAAAAATCAGGAAATATAGATACAGAAAGACGCGCCGGAGGTTGATTTGAGACTTAAATTATCAAAAAAAAGTCTTTAGTTAGATTTTAAAATCAACTAAAGACTTTTTTGATACTTTCAAAATTGGACAATTTTATACTCTTAAGGCACTCAGCAAAATACTTACCGGATGTTGGGCTTCGCGTTTTGTTCCATCAAAAATCTGATGCCTACAACTGGTTCCGTTTGCTGAAATTATCGTTTCTTCTGAAGCTTTTCGAACCGCTGGAAAAAGCGTTTGTTCACCAACCGCCATACTTACCTCGTAATGTTCTTTTTCGTAACCAAAACTACCTGCCATTCCGCAGCAACCCGAAGGGATAATGGTTACTTTGTAATTTTCAGGTAAATTTAAAATCTCAAAAGTTACTGCAGTATTCGATAAGGCTTTTTGATGGCAGTGACCGTGTACTTTTATATTTTTTTCTTCGGAAGTAAATTGCTCTTTTTTGATGTTTCCGAGGGCCATTTCCTTCTTCAAAAATTCTTCAATAATAAAGCAATTTTTAGATAATTCGGTTGCTTTTTCTCGATCATCGGCTAAGCGCAAATATTCGTCCCTAAATGTTAGAATTGCTGAAGGCTCCAAACCTAAAAGCGGTTGATCTTCTGCAACCAAATTGCTAAAAATAGAAACGTTTTTATTCGCCATTTCTTTCGCTTCTTCTAAAAATCCTTTAGAAATATGCGCTCTTCCACTCTCTTCGTGATCGGTAAAAATAACTTTATAATTCAGCTTGCTTAAAAGTTCAAGAGCATCAAAACCAATTTCAGCATCCAAAAAATTCGTGAACTCATCATTAAAAAAATAAACAGACTTTATAGGATTTCGCGGAGTTAATCGATCTTTATTCTTTTCGAAATAAGATTTTAAAGTCATTTTGGCCAATTTTGGCAAACTTCTTTGGGGAGCTACGCCCATTATTCTTTTAGCAATACCAGAGGTTAAACTATTAGAAAACATAAAATTAGCCACTCCAGGAACTTTGGAAACCATTTTATTCATTTTTCCATTATTGGCAAAAGCTTTACTTCGATTGGAAAATCCGTGTTCTTTTTGATATTGATACTGAAATTCTGCTTTTAAAGCGGCAACATCAACACTGCTTGGGCATTCACTTTTGCAGCCTTTACAGCTTAAACAAAGATCATAAGCATCTTTAATTTCTTTATGACTAAATTTATTTTCTTTATCTGAATTTGTTAAAAACTCCCGCAACGTATTTGCTCTAGCCCTGGTAGTATCTTTTTCGTCTTTAGTAGCGCGATAACTTGGGCACATGGTTCCGCCGCTTTCCGCAGATTTCCTACAATCCCCACTCCCATTACACTGTTCCGCTAAACGTAAAATCCCCTGATTTTCATCAAAATTCATCAGGGTTTTTATTTCCGGCTCAATTCGATCTGGTTGATATCGCAACGAGGTATCCATAGCAGGAGCATCTATAATTTTGCCGGGATTAAAGATGTTCTGTGGATCAAAAGTAGCTTTCACCTGTTTTAATAGTGCGTAATTTTTAGATCCAACCATCATTTCCACAAACTCAGCACGAACGCGGCCATCGCCATGTTCTCCGCTCATAGAACCATTGTATTTTTTAACCAATTTCGCTACATCTGTGGTAATCTTTCTAAAAAGGGCGACATCTTCTTTCTTCTTCAAATCTAAAATAGGGCGCAAATGAAGCTCACCCGCACCGGCATGGGCATAGTAAACCGCATTTTGCTTGTACGATTTCATAATCTGGCTAAACTCTTTTATGTAATCTGCCAATACCGGTAAAGCGACCGCGGTATCTTCAATACAGGCTACGGCTTTTTTATCGCCAACGATATTTGCTAATAAACCAAGCCCAGCCTTTCTTAATTCTGAAGCCATATTAATTTGCTCGCCATAAAGAATAGGATTGGCGTAACTCATTCCATTCTCTTCTAGAGTATGTAATAAGGCTTTTGTTTTTTCCTGAAGTTCATCGGCAGTATTTGCTCTAACCTCAAGCATTAATATAGCTTCAGGATCTTCCTGAATAAAAAACCTGTTCTCACGATATTTAATGTTTTGCTTGGTACAATCTAATATAGTTTTATCCATCATCTCGCAGGTGTAGAGTGAATGCTTCATGGTAGAAGCTACATCCTGCAAACAATCTTCGATACTACGATAGTGCGAAGCAATCATGGCTGCTTCAGGCGGTTGAAGATCATCCAACTGCAAAGTAAGCTCGGTAGTAAAGGCTAATGTCCCTTCGCTTCCGGCAAGCAAATGGCAAATATTAAGAAGCTCGTCTGAATCTTCAGAAAAAACTTCAGAATAAATTAATTCATCTATCGCATATCCTGTATTTCTACGATGTAATTCTCGTGGCGGAAATTCTTTAATAATCTCTGCTTTATTTTCTTCCGAAGAAAGTATTTCAGCTATATTTCTGTAAATATCACCTTCTAAATTATCCAATTTCAGCTTTTCCTGAAACTCTTTTTTAGAAATAGCTTTAAATTCAGCTTCGCTTCCATCGCTAAGAATTGTTTTTAAGGCAACCGTTTTTTCTCGGGTGGTTCCGTATTTAATGGAAGTGGTACCGCTACTATTATTTCCTACCATTCCACCCACCATACAACGGTTGGAAGTTGAAGTATTAGGCCCAAAGAAAAGACCGTGTTCCTTCAGCATTCTATTAAGATCGTCTCTTATAACACCTGGTTGTAGTGTTACCGTTTTATTTTCTGTATCGAGACTTAAAATCTTGGTGAAGTTCTTAGATACATCTACAACAATACCAGTACCTACACATTGGCCAGCAAGAGAAGTCCCCGCCGTTCGCGGAATCAATGAGGTTTTATTTTCTTTAGCAAAAAAAATAAGTTCTTTTAAGTCGTTCTCACTTTTAGGATAACTTACCGCTAATGGTAGTTCTCTATAAACTGAGGCATCGGTTGCATAAATCGATCGCCAAAGTTTATCAAAAAATAACTGGCCATCCAGTCGCGTTGCTAATTGCTGAAGTTTCTTTTCCATACAGCCTTTAAAATTAAGCAAATTCACTAAACTGCTTAACAGATTTTTAAAGATAATTAACAATAGATTGGCTAAAAGGCCTAATATTACTTTCCGTCAAAAAGTATTTTTGCCCAAAATATATAAATCAAAACAATGAAGAAGTTTTTAGTGATTACATTGGTTACCTTAGGATCAGCTTTATTTACGAATGTAAATGCACAAGAAATTGCTGATAATGCTATTGGTCTTAGACTTGGAGGGAGTAATGGTTTTGGACCAGAAATTTCTTATCAAAGAGCGGTAGGAAGCGATAATAATCGTTTAGAATTCGACCTTGGTTGGAGAAATCATAAGCATTATGATGTTGTTAAACTTGTTGGATTGTATCAATGGGTTTGGAATATCGAAGGTGGCTTTAACTGGTACGCTGGTGCAGGTGCAGGTATCGCAAGTCTAGATGATGATAGAATTGGTGATCCCTATAACGACGGTGCTTATATTCTTATAGCAGGAGATATTGGTATTGAATACAATTTTGATATTCCTCTAGCGCTTACTTTAGATTTGAGACCAGAAATTGGATTTAATGATTACGAGACTATCGACGATCTTGCTCCAGATTTTGCGATTGGTGTTCGTTACCAGTTTTAAATTGATAACATCGAGATAAAAAAAAGTGGAAATTAATTTTCCACTTTTTTTATGCTCTTTTCTAAAAGTTCTGAATACATTTTTTCGTACATCGGTACGATCTGATTAATATCAAAAGTCGCTGCAACTTTTCTGGCGTTTCTTTTAAAGGTTTTTAAAGTTTCATTATCACTTAATATGGCAATAGCCTTCTTTGCCATTCCTTTCACATCGCCTACGTCGCACAAATAACCTGAGACCCCTTGCTGGTTTACTTCCGGTAATCCTCCGGTGTTACTGGAAACAACGGGAACGCTATTTATCATTGCCTCTAAAGCAGCTAAACCGAAACTTTCTCTTTTTGACGTTAGTAAAAATAAATCTGAAAAACATAGAATTTTATCAATCTCGTGACTTTGACCTAAAAACATCACTTTATCATGAATACCCAGTTCTTCTGCTAAAGCTTCGGCTTTTTCTTTTTCAGGACCTTCACCCACCATCATTAAACGGCATTTTAATTTTTTCTGAACTTCATAAAAAACCTTAATGGTATCCTGAATTTTCTTTACTTTCCTAAAATTGCTAATATGAGTAATAATTTTTTCATCACCGTCAGCCATCAATTCTCGCTGACAATCGGTGAAGCTTTTTTCCTGATACTTAGAAGCATCAATGAAATTAGGGATTACTCTGATCTCTTTCTTAATTTCAAAAAGTTCTAATGTATCTTTTCGCAGACTTTCAGAAACTGAAGTAACCATATCGCTTGCATTGATACTAAAGGTAACTGCAGGTTTATAAAAAGGATGATTACCTACTAAAGTAATATCTGTACCGTGCAGCGTAGTTACCATAGGAATATTTATCCCTTGATCTTCTAGCATTTTTTTAGCCATATAGCCCGCATAAGCATGCGGAATAGCATAATGTACATGTAATAATTCAATTCCGTGTAGCTTCACCATATTTACCAGTTTACTGCTTAAAGCAAGCTCGTAAGGTTGGTAATGAAATAATGGATAGTCTGGTACGTGAACTTCATGAAATTTCACATTGCTAGATAATTGATCTAATCGTACCGGCTGTTTGTAGGTTATAAAATGAACTTCATGACCTCTTTTTGATAACGCCAGGCCAAGTTCTGTTGCGACTACACCACTACCGCCAAAAGTGGGATAACAAACTATTGCTATTTTCATTAATCCTTTTTTAAAATCGGCTAGAACCGATTCAATTTAATTATTTCTAACAATTTACATTAATAGTCTATAGCGTCATAGATTACTTCCTGTATTTTGGTTCTAATATTTTCGCGAATCAGTTTTCTATTGGTCGAATCTGGATATACACGATTAGATAAAAATATATAAACAATCTCTTCTTCTGGATCTGCCCAAGCGAGTGTTCCTGTAAATCCGCTGTGTCCAAAACTACTGTGCGAAACACACGAACAAACCGGGCCTGCACCACTAATCTGTGGTTTGTCGAAACCAACACCACGCCTTACATTTCTATTACAATAATAGCAGGTATTAAACTTTTCTATAGTTTTAGATTTTAGGTAGGTTTGATCACCATAGCTACCACCTTGCAGGTAGGTCTGCATTATTTTGGCAACGTCATTGGCATTACTAAATAAACCGGCATGACCGCCAATACCTCCTTGCATGGCTGCGCCCTGATCATGAACATAACCATGTACTAACTGCCCTCTCCATAATTTATCATTTTCGGTTGGTACAATTTCATCTAATGGGAATCTTGTTATCGGTAGATAACCTGTATAGTTAGCTCCCAGAGTTTTGTAAAATTTATTTTGGGTAAGACTATTTAAGTTAGAACCGTAGTATCCCTCAAGATAATATTTTAGAATATAAAATGGTAAATCGCTGTACTTATATTCTTTTTTACGATTAAGTCCACTCTTTGCTATAATATCTATAATAGTATCCTGCATATCTTTCCTAATATACATATCATTAGCAACTTGGGTATTGAAGCGCTCGTCTGGCGATTTGTGATAGTATAATGTAGATGGATGTTTGGTAACTGCATCTATAGTGGGAACATAAAAAGGAATCCATGCTTTAAGTTTTGCATAATGCATCAACATATCCTGCAACCTTATAAACTCTTTATTAGTTCCCTTAAACACCGGCATTATTTCGCCCAATTTGGTATCAAAACTAATTATTCCCTCTTCTACCTGTTTCATCACCAAAGGCAAAGTAGATAGAATTTTGGTTAAAGATGCTAAATCGTATACTGAAGTATCTGTTACAGGATTTATATGCTCGTAGGTATGAAATCCAAAATTCTTACTATAGATTACTTTTCCCTTTCTTGCCACTAAAACCTGCGCTCCAGGCGTCATTTTCTGGGCAATAGAGTAATTTACAATCGAATCTATTTTCTTCAATTTAAAGCTATTCATCCCCACACTTTCTGGAGAACCATACGTAAGCCTATTTATAGATTTAGTATCATATCCTGTACCTTCCGGAAATTCAATACCAATACTAACGGGTAATTTTCCCTTGGCTTCGGTTGCACCAAAAATAACCTGTGCTGCTTTTTGCTGTGCAATTTCACTATTTTGGTATGCTTCTAATATACTCTGAATATTTGTGGTGCTTCTTATGTCTAATAATGAATAAGGACTTGCAAATACCGTTAAGAGCGTTTGATGCGCTCTGGCAATTTCGTGCAACCAAATTAATTCTTGGTTACTAAAGCTATACGATTTCCAAGGGTTATCATTGCTTTTATGAAAACCTATAATTACATAATTGTAATCTTTTAATTTATCTAGAAGCTGTGGTAATTTTTCTGCGGAAACTTGATCAACTCTCGCATATTTCTTCAATTGCTGAAGAAATGCAGTACCGTCATCATCGCCTAATCCTACATAAGCGATCTTTTGTTCATCTAAGTTTTTGATAGGCACCATACCTTTGTTATTACGAATCAAAGTCATGGCATTTTCCATCAATTTCTCATAAAGAACCTTATCCATAACACCATTCAGTTCTTCATAAAGAAAAGTTTCTTCTACGGGCTCATAATTATTAAGTCCTGTCTTATATTTTGCTTTAAGAATCTTTTTTACGGAATACGCTAACCTCTCTTCAGTTATCAAACCTGAATAATAGGCAGCTTTCAGTTTTTCTATAGATTTTGGAACATCTTCAGAAATTAATAAAATATCATTCCCTGCTCTAAAAGCGGCTAGATCTATCTCTCCTGGTTCGTCGTAATTGGAAGCCCCACGCATATTTAAAGCGTCGGTAAAAATTAAACCTTTAAATTGTAAATTTTCACGTAGAATTCCAGTAACAACCTTTTTAGATAAAGATGTTGATCTTCCTTCTTGAGTTCCTAAAGCGGGAACATCTAGATGCGCCACCATCACACTACTTAAGCTATCCTTTATTAAGCTACGATATGGGTAAAGCTCAACGCCTTCAATTCGCTCTTTTGGAAAATTGATCGATGGTAAGGTTTTATGAGAATCCTGATCGGTATCCCCGTGTCCCGGAAAATGTTTAGCGCTAGATAATATTCCTTCTTTATGCATTCCGTGCATAAAAGCTAAGGCCTTTTGGGTAACATTAAATTTATTCTCGCCAAACGAACGATTACCAATAATTGGATTTTGCGGATTTGTATTGATATCTACAACAGGTGCAAAATTTATATGAATACCAAGTCGTTTTGTATGTCTTGAGATTGCAGCACCAGCCTCTTCGATCAATTTATTATCCTGAATAGCTCCTAAAGTCATATTCCAAGGCAGGGCAAACGTAGAGTCTAAGCGCATGGCCAGTCCCCATTCTGCATCCATACCAACTAGAAGCGGAGTTTTGCTGAGTTCCTGAAACTCGTTCGTTAATTTAGCTTCTCTTACCGGTCCTCCTTTAGAAAAAATAACTCCTCCTATCTCATAATCTGAAATAAGTGATCGTACTTTATCAAAATCTCTTTGAGATCCGCTCGAAAAAATATCGACCATAAAAAGCTGCCCAAGTTTTTGCTCCAGGGAATAATTAGAATAAATACTATCTACCCATTTGTTTTGTGCCAAACTATCATTGGCAACCAAAGGATCGGGGCTGCTTATCTGCTGAGCATTTAAAACAGGAGATAAAAAAAAGAACGATAGAAGCAGTACGGTTAGTTTAGCTTTTATCCTCATTAATTCATAAATCTCTTGTGCCAACTTTCAGATGCTGGGACTTCCCAATCTGAAAGATATTCAGCTTTGTTATTTACCAGATTATTGAAGACGATTGTTTTAGGAGAAACCGATTTATTTTTGGCTAATTTCCTAAAATCTGCTAGGGGTTTATAAGCCACAAATTCTCCCTGCTTAAAGGATACATTCATCTTATCCAATAAATCGACATTATATTCTTTTTCAAGGCTTTGTATAAATTGAACTGAAGCATCAATTGAACATCCTGAAGCTGCGTTGATTTCTTGATCTAGACCAATGGTTATAAATCTTTTATATTTAATATCATACCCAGCTTTTAAGCTAGAACCATGTACTGTCCACTGGGTTAAAAATTGATCTAGTTTTTGCTTAATTTCAGATAATTCTTCTTCAGTAAAAGATCGGTTAGATTGATAGATCCATACTCGTGAACTATCTGGCAAGGATTCAAAAGGTACTAACATATTGTGGTGGTAATTTTATCGATTTCAAACTTAATAATTAAATATATAGTCGCAAAAAAGCTGCCATATTTCAAATTAATTAAGCTTTATTGAAGGAATTTTATAAGAATTTGATTTTAAAGATCTTTGGCGTTAGCGATCATCTCTGCAACATCCATAACATCGATATTTTCTTCCTGATTTTTGCTTTTTACGCCATCAGTCATCATCGTATTACAAAAAGGACAGCCAGCAGCGATTACCTCGGGTTTAGTTTCCATCGCCTGCTCGGTTCTGGCGACATTCACGTCTTTGTTACCAGGTTCTGGTTCTTTAAACATTTGCGCACCTCCTGCCCCACAACAAAGTCCGTTGCTTTTGCATTTGCGCATTTCGATAAGTTCTACTTCTAACTTTTTTAAAAGATCTCTTGGTGCTTCGTATTCACCATTTGCCCTGCCTAAATAACAAGGATCATGGAAAGTTATTCGCTTTCCTTTAAATTTTCCTCCTTCAACTTTTAAACGACCTTCAGTAAGTAAAGATTTTAAAAATTGTGTATGGTGCATTACCTCGTAAGTTCCGCCTAAAGAAGGATATTCATTTTTAATTGTATTGAAACAATGAGGGCAGGCTGTAACTACTTTTTCGATCTCATAGCCATTCAAGGTTTCGATATTCATCGCAGCTTGCATTTGGAATAAAAATTCGTTTCCTGCGCGTTTTGCAGGATCACCGGTACAACTTTCTTCGGTACCTAATACTGCAAAGTCTACTCCAGCTTCATTTAAAAGTTTAACGAAAGCTTTTGTGATTTTCTTGGCACGATCATCAAAACTTCCTGCACAACCTACCCAAAATAAAACTTCTGGCTTTTTTTTACCTTCCGCCATATATTCTGCCATGGTTGGTACTTTTATCGCTTCTGCCATATTCCTGCTATTCTATA
The DNA here is from genome assembly GCF_027594425.1 of Zunongwangia sp. HGR-M22. Classification (NCBI taxonomy): domain Bacteria; kingdom Pseudomonadati; phylum Bacteroidota; class Flavobacteriia; order Flavobacteriales; family Flavobacteriaceae; genus Zunongwangia; species Zunongwangia sp. HGR-M22. Next base: position 1,957,197 of record NZ_CP115159.1, on the reverse strand, counting down.
TGTTCAATTAATTTTCTTCAGCCCACTTAAGTCGATCCATTTGGTTATACGGCCATGGAGCTCCGTTGTTTTCTATATTTGTTAGAGAAACTGATAGTTCGTTGGGAGCAGCACTTTGTTCCATCACCAAGTATCTGCGCATATCTAAAATTATAGACAAAGGATCGATCCCAACCGGGCACGCCTCTACACAAGCATTACAAGTGGTGCAAGCCCATAATTCTTCTCTCAAAATATAATCATCTAGCAATTGCTTGCCGTCATCTTCAAATTTTCCATTTTTATTAATATTTTCTCCTACTTCTTCTAAACGATCCCGAGTATCCATCATAATCTTCCGAGGAGATAATTTTTTACCAGTTTGATTGGCAGGACATTCCGCAGTACATCGACCACATTCCGTACAGGTGTAAGAATTTAATAGTTGTACCTGATTGAGATCCATAACATCTGATGCGCCAAACTTCTCGGGTTCCCCTTCGTCTTCTGCGGGTGCGGCAAAAGGATCGGCATTAGGATCCATCATAAGCGCTACTTCTTTTTTAACCGCTTCTAGATTGTTCATTTCTCCTTTAGGATTCAATTTGGAAAAATAAACATTTGGAAAGGCTAAAAGAATATGAAGGTGTTTAGAATAATATAGGTAATTTAGAAAAAATAATATTCCTAAGATATGAAGCCACCATGCTGCTCTTTCAATAATTATTAAAGTGGCATTTGAAAGTCCTTCAAAAAGAGGAGCTATAAATTGACTAATAGGAAATCCACCAATTATACCTCCTGCATGAGCATAATGAGCAGCTCCATTTAATTGAAGTTGATAATCTGCAGCGTTCATTATTAGAAAAAGCGTCATCAACACCATTTCAAAATAAAGAATATAATTAGCATCGTTTTTAGGCCATCCTTTTAATTCTCGACTTAGAAATCTATAAATATTTAATACATTTCTTCTAATCCAGAAAATAATTACTCCTAATAATACTAAGAGTGCTAAAACTTCAAAGATTCCAATTAAAACGTTATAGAATCCTCCCAGAAAAGAAAGGATACGATGGGTACCAAAAATACCATCGATGATAATTTCTAAAACTTCAATATTAATGATTATAAAACCTAAATAAACAATAATATGAAGCGCTCCTGAAATTGGCTTTTTTACCATCTTGGATTGTCCAAAAGCTATCCTTAGTGTTTTAGACCATCTCTCTGAAGGATTATCTGTACGATCGATTTCGTTCCCAAGCTTAATATTTCTTAGCATCCTTCTAATATTTCTAACAAAAAATGAAATACCAGCTACTAATGCTATTAGAAATAGTATTTGAGAAACAATTTGCATATCTATTTTATTTTAAAGAATCCTTAGGTTCGTCATAAGGACCAGGATTTTTACCGAAAACAGAGAAATGAACGTATCGTTTAGGATTTAATTTAATATCCTGAAGGAGTTCTTCCAACTGTTTGGTAGCACGATCAAGGTTATTATAAACTTTATCGTCATTTAGTAACTTTCCTGCGGTGCCCTGCCCATCATTAAGATTATCGGCTATATTTCTAAAATCTGCTACTACGGTTTCCAAATCATCTGTAATCTGACCTAGATTAATAGCTTTTAAAGAATCTGATACTGTTTTAAAGTTACCAGACATTTTATTCAGATTATCGAAAGTTTTATTCAGATTTTCAGCATTACCCTGCACAATTCCTTCTAAAGAACCACTGGTATTCTTCAAAGATCGCATCGTTGCATTTAAATTTTTGAATGTATTATTGATATTATTGGTAGTGCTATCATTTAATAGATCATTTATAGAGGTAAGCAATGAATCTGCACTTACAACTGTTCTCTCTAGTTTTTGCTGAAGTGGGGTAAGGCGCTCATTAACCAATTCCATTATTCCTTCTTCAACATTACTATCTAAAGTATCTCCAGTTTGAGCCATTTCACCTTTTTCGTATTCTGGCACGATAGCTAATGATTTTCCTCCAATAATGCCACCTCCGTATACCTTAGCGGTACTATTTTTAGAAAAAGTAAAATCTTTCTCTACTGTGAAAGTAACTACAAGTTGACCTACTTCATTAAAGAAATCAATATCTGTAACCTGTCCTACTTTTAGACCATTAATGGTTACTGCAGATGAAGGTGACAATCCTTCAACATCATCATAAATTGCGTAAAATGTACGACTGGAATCTAATAAGTTCTTACCCTTTAGAAAACTGTACCCAAAAATAAGAAGTACAATTGCAACGATAGCAAGAATAGCGGTTTTAACCTCTTTAGAATATTTCAAAAGCTAGTTTTTTAGTATGCAAACAAATTTAGGCATAAATATAGAAAAGTATCTTAATTGACATTAGTTTTTAACGCGTCATTAACTGTAATCTTTTCTCCATTTTTAAAGGCTACAATATAACTATTTGGATAGCCCTTGTTTATCGCATTTTGATGGATTTTTTGTATATCAAGGTAGCTAGAGGTTTCACCCAGATAATATTTGTACAATTTTCCTTCTTTTTTTCTAAAGACATTCTCGATACCTTTAAAATTATAAGACTTGGTTTCTAGTTTCGAAGATCCAGCCGCGAGTTGAACACTAAAAATGATTCCTTCATAATAGTCTGCAGGTTTGCCGTCTATACTAACCCCAGATTCAGATTGTGGTACAGCTTTTGGAATTTGCGCAATACTTTCTAAAGATGACATATTAATTTGCGCACCATAGTTTAAAATACCTTCTACAATAGCTTCAGACATTTTATTTTGACCGGGCGTACTGTTTAAGAATGCTCCTTCACTATCATTAGTAAGAAAACCTACTTCTACCAAAACACTAGGCATATAGGTTTGGTGCAATACAATTAAAGCTCCCTCTTTAACTCCCCGGTTTTTACGCTTTAGATCGTATGTGAATTTTTTCTGAATTAAATCGGCCAACAATATACTTTGATTCAGATATTCTTCCTGCATCAATGTCATACCTATAAATGACTCTGGAGAATTAGGATCAAAACCATTATAAGTTACTTTATAATCTTCCTCCATATAGATTACCGAGTTTTCTCGCTTAGCAACTTCAAAATTAGTTTTATTCCTATTTAATCCCAATACGAAAGTCTCTGTTCCTGAAGCCTGAGAATTATGAGAATTACAGTGTACAGAAACAAAAAGATCTGCTTCGGCATCGTTAGCAATTTGTCCTCTTTCCATTAAAGGAATAAACACATCGGTAGTACGGGTATAAACTACTTTTATTCCTTTTTTTTCCAGCTCCTTACCCACTTTTAAAACAATACTTAGGGCGATGTCTTTTTCTTTATAGCCATTTCCCATGTTCCCTGGGTCCTTACCGCCATGACCGGCATCTAAAACTACTACAAAGGGATCTGTAGGCATAGGTTTTTCTGCAGCTAAACATAACTGTCCTGAAACTAAAATAAAAGCTAATACTAAAAGTTGAAGTATATTCGTTCTCATAAATAAGCAACGCTAATTCTTGGGTGAATATTTTAATTACTATTTTCGCGTGATCACAAAAGTTAGCTAAAAAAATATATGTAATTTTGGAAACTCAAAAAGTAAGCCATTCTTTACAAAAATAGTACTTAAAGCATTGCAAACAAATATACCCAATATACTTTTTTGCTGTATTTTCCTATTGTTCTCTAGTGCGCTTTTACAGGCTCAGGAAATTGAACAAAATCAAAGTATTAGGATAGAAGCTGAGAAAGATTCTCTTGTTATGGTAAGTACCTTACCTTTAGCACAAATGATTAAATCTCAGGATAGCATTCTTGGTCTTTTTCAAACAGACACACTTAAGCGAGCGCAAAAAAATCGGATGATTACCGATGTTGTAGATTACAAAGCAACCGATTATATGAGGCTAAGTAATCGTGAAAAGAAGATGTATCTCTACAACGAAGCCCAGGTTGTTTACCAGGATATGACCATAGACGCCGGTTATATTATTATAGACAACGAAAAAAACGAAGTCTATGCTTACGGTATTACAGACTCTACAGGTGCCTATACACAAACACCTGTTTTTCAGCAGGGGGCTAAAACAGTAGAACCCGACTCCATTCGGTTTAATTTTGATACAGAACGAGCTTTAGTTTATAACTCAAGAACACAGGAAGCTTCTTTTAACGTAAAAGGACAAGTGACTAAAAGAGAGAATGATTCTGTATACTTTATGAAGAACGTTCGTTTCACTACTTCAGAAAACGTAGACGATCCAGAATATTATTTTTATGCCAGAAAGATAAAGTTTGTCCCAGACAGGAAAATTGTTTCTGGTTTTGTAAATATGTATATCGCAGACATCCCTACACCTTTAGGATTACCTTTTGGTTATTTCCCACTTACTGAAGAACGGACTTCAGGATTTATAATTCCGTCTTTTGGTGATAGCCAGCAAGGTTATTTTCTACAAAATGGAGGATATTATTTTGCACTAAGCGATTATGCCGATCTTTTGGCTGTTGGAGATTATTATACCAACGGAAGTTATGCGCTGAGACTTGAATCTAGCTATACGAAAAGATATAAATTTAGAGGGAATTTTAGTTTTAGATACGAACGGCAATACAATAGTGAGAGAGGTTTTCCTGATTTTTCGGAAAGTTCGGTTTATAACATCCGGTGGTCCCATAGTCAAGATGCAAAGGCGAGTCCTTCCTCCAGATTTTCTGCTTCCGTCAATTTAGGCAGTAGTAATTACTATCAGCAATCTGTAAACCAGAGTAACACCGCTAATTTCTTAAATAATACACTTAGTTCTTCTGTCTCTTATAGTAAAACTTTTGAAGGAAATCCCGGTGTTAATTTCAGTTTAACAGCAACCCATAGTCAAAATACCAATACGGGAGAAATTAATATGACGTTGCCTACACTGCAGGCCAGTGTAGATCGTATATATCCTTTTGCGCCTAAAGGCGGATCTAAAAAAGGGATCATTCAGAATATAAATTTGCAATATAATTTAAGAGCTGAAAACCGGTTTAATACCACCGATTCTTTATTCTTTCAGCCAGAAATGTTTGAAGATGCCGTTTTGGGTGCACAGCATAGTATCCCTCTAGCTACAAATTTTAAGATTCTTAAGTATTTTAGTGTGAGTGCAAGTACCAATTTTGAAGAAAACTGGGTATTTAAAACTTACGAGCGTTCTTATGACGAAACTACCAATAGTGAGGTTATCGATACTATTAATGGATTTGATTCTTATCGTACCTATAACTTTAACGCCAGTTTAGGTACTACGCTTTATGGACGTAAAGATTTTAGTAAAGACAGTAAAATACAAGCTATAAGACATGTTATTAGACCATCTATTAGCTACGGAATTAACCCTGCTTTCGATCAATATTATGATACCTACGAGCGCGAACCTCTAACGGGTAGCGGCAGAGATGGATTAACAGATCTTGTAGAATATTCCAGATTTACAGGAACACTTTATGGAGCGCCTAACCGAAACTATTCAATTTCTATTGGATTGAGCGTTAGTAACACGTTAGAAGCGAAAGTAAGAGATAAAGACAGTACAGCTACCGAGCCCAAAAAGATTAAATTATTAAACAATTTTAGCTTTAGTACTTCTTATAATTTAGCTGCGGAAGAATTAAAGTTGGCACCAATTTCAGTACGAGGAGGAATTCCTGTTATTCAAAATAAATTAGATATCAACTTTACTGGTAATTTAGATCCGTATGCTCTTAATAACAATAACCAACGTATCGACAAGCTAAATATCGCCAATGGCGGAAGTTTATTTAGATTAACAAATGCTAATGTTAGTTTTGGATATTCGTTTTCAAGCAAAGATTTTTCAGATAAGGATAACGAAAATGAAGATGAAATTGATAACGAATCCTATAGAAATGGTGGTCGTAAAGATGATCTCTTCGGAAAAAATACCGATTTAGACGGCAATCTCTATGAAGATGAAGATCCTTTTGAAGGCGATGAAGAAGAGGAGAAAAATAAAGAATGGTACCGCTATAAAATTCCATGGGATATACGATTATCATATACGATGACATATAGTAACCAAAGAAGACAAAATGAAATTTCTTCACATTCCATTATGTTTTCTGGTGATGTTGAATTATCACCTAAGTGGGCCGTAGGAGCATCTTCTGGATTTGATATTAGAGAAGGAGGGTTTACATACACGCAATTACGATTCCAAAGAGATTTAGAAAGTTGGAGAATGAGTTTTAGTTGGGTGCCATTTAGCGCAAGAAGATCATGGAATTTCTTTATTGGTATAAAATCATCGGTATTAAGTGATATTAAATACGACAAGCGTAGACAGCCAACAAGAACTATCGGAAGAAACTAAAACTTATAACCAATAAATAAAGATTATGAAAAAACAAATAATAAAAACTGAAAAAGCCCCTGCTCCTATTGGTCCTTACAATCAGGCTGTAAAAACCGGAAATATGATTTTTATTTCAGGACAAATAGCAATTAATCCGGTAACCGGAAATTTGGAAACTGGAGATTTAGAATCGGAAACTAAAATGGTTATGGATAACCTAAAAGCGATTTTAACTGAAGCTGGATGCACATTCGAAAATGTGATTAAAACCTCTATTTTTATAAGTGATATGAATAACTTCAGTAAAATTAATGAAATTTATGCAACTTATTTTGAAGCTGAAACTGCTCCTGCAAGAGAAACTGTAGAAGTTGCCAATTTACCGAAGTTTGTAAATGTAGAAATAAGCGCTATTGCGGTAATAGAATAAAATGAAGTATTAAAAACCTCGAATATAGATTCGAGGTTTTTTGATATTTTTAATTTTGAAGTATGCTTTCGATATTCTCTAATTCTGCTGAAGAAAATTCAAGATTGTCTAAAGCTGAAATATTATCCTCCAGCTGCTTTATCTTGCTCACTCCTACTAAAACTGAACTTACACGCTCATCTTTAAGCAACCAGGCAACAGCCATTTGCGCCAGACTTTGATTTCTCTCTTTTGCTATTTCATTTAATTGTTGCACTTTATTTACAAGTTCAGGAGTAATTCGATCTTTTTGCAAATAGGTTCCTTCCTTATCTGCGCGAGAGCCTTTAGGTATGCCATTTAAATACTTATCTGTTAAAATTCCCTGCTGAAGCGGAGAAAATACAATACTACCAAGTCCAGCATTTTCTAGAGTATCCAACAGCTTATCTTCTTCAACCCAACGATCTATCATGTTGTATCTTGGTTGATGTATTAAAAATGGAGTTCCTAGTTCTTTTAAGATCTTAGCAGCTTTGGCAGTTCTATCAGCGGGATAATTAGATACGCCTACATACAACGCTTTACCACTTCTTACAATTTGATCTAAAGCTCCCATAGTTTCCTCTAAAGGTGTGTCTGGGTCTGGTCTGTGATGATAAAAAATGTCTACATAATCTAATCCCATCCTTTGCAGTGATTGATCCAAGCTTGCTATTAAATATTTTCTTGAACCAAAATTCCCATAGGGTCCTGGCCACATATCATAACCTGCTTTAGAAGATATAATCAATTCGTCCCGATAGGGTTTAAAATCTTCAGCAAAAATTTTTCCGAAGTTTTTTTCTGCGCTACCGTACGGCGGTCCGTAATTGTTAGCCAAGTCAAAATGAGTAATACCATTGTCAAAAGCTGTCCTTAAAATAGCTCTAGCACTATCCAAATCGTCAATATCCCCAAAGTTGTGCCATAATCCTAGCGAAATCATCGGCAATTTAATGCCACTTTTACCACAGCGGCGATATTTCATTTTAATGTACCTATCTTCCTTAGGCTGATATTTATTCATTTTCAACTTATTTATTATCAAGGCTACAAGCTAGGAAAACAATGCAAATAACCCCTTAATTTGGCAAAAAAATACTTGTATAAAATTGACCATTGTGGACTTTCAAATTAAAAAAATCTTTAATAAGATGTTTAATTTATGTAAATACTATTTATTTGTAAAAAATTTTAAAGATGAAATTGAAAAGCTTTAATCTAAAGCTATATTTTCAGAGCTTACTTTTAGTAATAACAACTTCAGTAGTGTCTCAGGAAGGAACTCCTGAATTTAATTCTACTTTCAATAATCCAGATGAATCGACCTGGGAAACCCTAAAAAGTGATGCTGAACTTATGTTTGGCGGATTAAAATACACGTATTCTAGACCTTTCCAATGGCAAAATGATGATATCGGTCTTTTTTTGGGAACGGCTATAGGAACCGCAGGACTGAATCTTATGGATGAAGAAGCTCATCAATTTTTTAGAGATCAAGAAGAAGATGTTCCGGGCGTTATCAAAGAATTTGGATGGTATTTTGGAAGTCCGCAGAACAACTATGGAGTTACCGGATTAATCTATTTTACTGGATTATTCACTAAAAGTCCTAAAATTAGAAGAACGGGAATTTTAATGATTTCAGCAGCAAGTAGTGCAGGACTTATACAAACTATTTCTAAGAATATTGCGGGAAGAGCCCGTCCCGGCGATGGTAGAGATCGATTATCTTTTAAACCATTTTCTAAAGAGGGTACTTACCATTCCTTTCCTTCAGGACATACCATATTATCATTTACGACATTTTACGCTTTAAGCAAGCAATTTGAAAGTCCCTGGGTTAAAGGAGGTTTATACTTAGCAGGAATGGTTTCACCAGTATCCAGACTCTGGCAAGGAGCTCACTGGCTTACCGATGTGGCTTTAAGTATGGCTTTGACTATCGCCGTAGTAGATTCGGTAGATAAATATCTTGATCAGCAAACATTAATGAAAAATAATCCTGAATTAAGAAAAGAGACCAAAGTGAGTTGGCATTTAACCATGGGCGCTGGTACGATAGGTGTTGTAGGAAAATTCTAGTGGTTCTAATTTAGAATAAAAATTAATGAAAAAACAATCTATAGCCATAGATATGGATGGTGTGATGGTAGATGTGGAAACGCATTTTATAACCTGGTATAATAAGGAATATAATGAAAATTTATCTCGCGAAGATATAAGAGGTAAATCTGAATCTAAAGCTTTTCCTGTAAAGGGCATTATAAAAAAGTACGCAAATTCATCACATTTCTTCGAAACTGCTCCAGTTATGGATGGAGCTATACATGCAGTACAAAAACTACAAGAAAACTACGAAATTTATGTGGTCTCAGCCGCTATGGAATTCCCAATTAGTTTTACTGAAAAAAGAAACTGGCTACAAAATCATTTTCCTTTTATAAGCTGGAAGAATATTATTTTCTGCGGAAATAAAAGTATTATCAATACAGATTTTATGATTGATGATCACCCAAAAAATCTTGATCCTTTTAAGGGAGAAACATTACTTTTTGAGGCTTTCCACAACCTAAAAGTTAAGAACCACTCCAGAGCAAAAAACTGGAAAGAAGTTTTAGATTTTTTTGAGATTTAAAGCAAATAGTATTCTTATAATAAATAAAATCCTATACCAATATCTATTACTAAAGAATCATATCCATCATTCACCTGATTGATGTTAGCATTAGAAACATGGCGATAACCTATCCGTGAATCCAAAAAAAATCGGTTGATATCGTAACTAAAACCTATTGCCAAATTATCAGAAAAACCAATTCCTTTTTCCATACGTTCACTGGTCTTCTCAAAATAACCTGGACCAATACTAGCAAGAAAATAAAGACTACTTGAATGGCCGATTTTCTTTCTAGCAATCATCCCAAAATTCATTATATATTCATGAAATTTTTTAAGTGTTTTCATTTCCTCCACTCTATCAATTAAGGGATGATTAACACCCACAATATACCTATCACTAGTGAGTTGATGTTTAACGGTATTATATTCTGGCTGAAAAATAAATTCTAAATCATAAAAAATTCCTTCTTTAATTTTATAGTAGATCTCAATTTTTCTAAGCTGAAAATCATATAAATAATCATCATCTGTAAAGACCGGATTATCTACACTTCCAAACCCATAGTTAAAACCGAATTTATAAAATTCACCTTGATAATTAGATTTATTTTCCTGCCCAAAAGAATTGTAAAATGAAAAAAGTATCGCAATAAATAATAGAGGTTTAGTATTCTTCAAGACATAAATTTATTTAAATACCTTCCACTAAAAGTTTTGCCGTTGCCGGATTTGTAGCTAAAGGAATATTATGAACGTCGCAAAGTCTCATTAGCATAAAAATATCGGGTTCATGAGGATGTTTATCCATAGGATCTCTAAAAAAAACCACCATATCGACCTTTCCTTCTACTAGTCTACTCGCGATTTGTGCATCGCCACCAAGCGGACCAGATAATAATTTATGTACATTAAATCCGGCAACTTCGGCTTTGCTACCGGTCGTACCGGTAGAAATTAATTGCACTTCTTTTGATTCTAAAACCGATCGATATTCGTTTAGAAACTGAACCATTTCAGCTTTTTTCCCATTATGAGCAATAATCGCAATTGTTTTCATTAAGTCGAAAGTATTTCAGAAATTCTAAGCAAATCTTTATTTATAGATGGTTTCTCATGAATCACATCATCTAAAGGACAGGAAATTATATCATCATCTTTAAGACCCACCATCAGATTTTTTTGATCGTCTAACAATAATTCCACAGCTTTTACAGACAGTCTACTTGCTAATACACGATCAAAACATGTAGGAACTCCTCCTCGTTGAATATGTCCTAAAACTGTAACTTTGGCATCATAATAAGGCAGATTTTCCTTAACATAATCGGCAAGCTGAAACACATTTTTACCTATTTTATCCCCTTCAGAAACTATAACAATACTCGAAGACTTCCCCGATCGCCTACTCTTTTCTAGAGAATCTAGTAATCGATCTAAGCCTAAATTTTCTTCTGGAATTAAAATTTCTTCGGCTCCTGCACCAATTCCTGTGTTTAGCGCTATAAAACCAGCATCTCTTCCCATCACTTCTATAAAAAATAAGCGATCATGAGAACTTGCTGTATCTCTAATTTTATCTATAGCCGTAACTACTGTATTTAAAGCAGTATCATAGCCTATAGTGTGTGAAGTTCCAAAGATGTCATTATCAATAGTTCCCGGTACACCAATAACAGGAATATCATATTCTTTACTAAAGATTTGTCCCCCAGCAAAAGTTCCGTCACCACCAATCAAAACCAATCCATCAACTTTTTCTTTTTTGAGAACTTGATAAGCTTTAGCTCTTCCTTCTTTTGTTCTAAATTCTTTAGAACGAGCACTCTTTAAGAAAGTACCTCCCAAATTTATAATATTACGTACACTACGAGCATCAAGCTCTTCAAACTCTCCGTTTATTAACCCGTTATATCCATTAAAAAAACCTACACAGCTAACATGATAATAAGAGCATGCTCTAACCACAGCGCGAATTGCAGCATTCATTCCAGGTGCATCACCTCCAGAAGTTATTACTCCGATTCGTTTAATTCTTTTACTCATAAAATAATTATAATTTGGATTGTAAAATTACAAAGTAAACACGAAAATAGTAAGCGAACTGGGATTTAATTGACTTCAAATTATCAATTATTTTTAGTGTTTATAAATCTGTATCTTCAGATGGAAAGTTGATATAGTCTGGAGCTAATGAGTTTTTAGCTTCAATTTTCTCATTTACATTTTCCTGAGGAGTATTGGAGCTTTCCAATTCTTTATTTGCTATTTTTCTAATCAATTCTTTGAAAGTGTCGAAATCTACAGAATATGACAATCCAACACCTTGGGTAAATCCAATTTGCTCACCTATAAATTGAATATTATTTTCTCTATTAAAAACCGTAGCTCTTAAAGAACCATCTTCATTTAACAAAAAGTCGATTTCCAAATCTCCAACAATAACCGATTCGGTAGTACCACCAATAGGAACTCCCACTGCTCCATTAATAAGTACTCTTTCACTAATTTGGGTACTCAATGTAAGTCCAAATCGATCGACTGTTTGTTGGTTTGGGGTACGATCTCCCTGAACGTAGTTAACACCTACCTGAAATTTACCATCATCATCGGCAAAAATATCGTTTACAATACTCGAAGCTCTTTCAGCTAACGTACCGGTAATCGCAGTTTGATTTAATCCAAATTCGCTGTAAAACGCATTTTGTGTTACTAGAAATAATGCCTGTAGCTCTCTGCTTGCCCTATCGTCCATACGATATTCTAATTCTGAACGCACTACAGAACTTGCCGTTGGAAACTGAATATCGAAATTAATATCTGGTTGAATTACCTGTCCTTGTAGATTGATCACAACGTCTACAGGGATTTTTCGATTCACTGAAGGGTTTTCTAATAAGACTGCAGGATTGGCATTTAGCGAATAAATAGCGCTAACATTTAATTCTGCCTGCAATGGATTACCGTCCCAATTAATACTTCCGCCAGATTTTACATTAAATACTTTTTGTACTAAACCAGCATACTTAAAATTATAAACACCTTCATACACGATAAAATCGCCCCACATGTTAAATTTACCATTAGTATTAATTTCTAGAAGTAAATTTCCTGCGCCTCGACCACGTAATGTACTACCACTTGTTTGGTCGATTACTACTTCTACTTCAGCATCCCGGGTAACATCAAGATCAAACAAAAGCTCTATTCCTTTTACTTCAGGTATTTCAATCTCTTTACCTGCTGCACGTGCGGCCTTTTCTTCCGGAGTTAAAAAGTGGATATAAGAATTATCTCCTACAGATTCTTGATCACTTAGCGGAATTTTAAAAATTGTTCCTTCCTCTGTAGCCGCGTTTACGTCTATCACTAATTGATCTGTTGGCCCCTTAATGCCTGCATCTCCACTAATAAATGCAGTACCGTAATACAGAGCATCTTCGTCGGCTTCTGTATCCAGCACCAATAATCTATCGGTGGTTATCCCCAGATCCAAAAACCATTTTGTAAAATTCTCGTGTGCAATATTTCCCTTCAAAATACCACGCGTTTTATATTTGGTATCCCGAATATCAATATCATTAAAAATAAATTGCTGCTGATCGAGAATGACTTCGGCTTGATTTAGAAAATCAATATCAACATTCAAATAAGGTATTTTTAATCCTGCTTTATTTAAGAAAAGGCTTCCTCCAAAATCTGGATTTTTATAATTACCTGTTACTGTAGCCGTACCTGATGCTAAACCACGAATATCGCTTAATACATCGCCTCCTAACGGACTAAATGCCGCCATATTTAATTTCTGAAGGGCTAATTCTAAATCAATCGTGGGCTGTGTGCCTTCAACATTTATTGCTCCGTTAGCTGAAAGTGATTCTATGCCTTCCTTTTGAAGCTTTGCATTAATCTCGTATTTGGTAAGATCTTCGTTACCCGAGACGTCTAAATTCATATTCCCAAGCAATATTTCATTAATTTCCAACGAATCTATTAGCATAGAAGTATTGGGGTAATAAGCACCTTTTTCCTGAAGTATATCTAACTTACCATTTAAAATCCCACCTATATCCAAACTATCAATTTCTGGTGTGATTTTATGAAGATCAACATTATTAAAATTTAGCTGTAAATCTTTGTAAGTTGAATCGCTAACAACACCACTTAATCGAATTTCTTCGTTTTCATGATTCATCACTAAAGAATCTATGATGATATCTTTAAAGCTGTTTTCAAAAACAATTCTGTTTTTCTTATTTCGGTTTTGGTTAATATACCAGGTGTTTTTCTTAAAAGTAAGATCACTACGCTGAATTCCTACCACAGATTGATTTTCTTTATTGATCGTATGGTATAAGTTAATATTGAAAACATCTTCATCGGTTTTTCCACCTTTAAATTCAGAACGTACAAATAAGGTGTCGCGCTGTGTTACATTAATAAAGCTGAATTCTGAAAAATTATAGTTCGCAGTAGAAACACTATCGGCTTCAAAATAAGTATTATAGATAGGGTTAGTGTTATCTACCTGAAGGTTTACTCCCTGAAAAATATTATCAAAAAGATCGATTTCTGGAGACCTGAAATTAAGTGTGAATTCAGATTCATCAGACTCTACTCTACCACGCAAAAAAGTATTGGGAGATAAGGTTAAATCTGGATAAAAAACTTCGACAATTTTATTGTAGACATCAAAATCAAACTCCATAAACTGATTATTGGTAATCACATTCGGCTCATAATTGGTATAAATTGAACCTATAGAATTCTGAAATAAAGCTTCTAATTCAGATAACCTGAAGCGACCTTTCATTTCTCCGCTAAGCACATCTGGACTATTAATGGCGATTGTCCTAATGTCACCTTCAAAGCTGGATTTGATGCTAAAATCATCAAATCTGTACATATCCATCTGATTTTCGTAAGAAGTATTCAGCAATAAAATTTGACCAACAGCATCGTCAATATTTGTGCCCGCCATATTCATAATAATATCTCCTTTAAAAATAGAAATCGTATCACGAGCAATAACATTCATTTTAAAAAGATCGGCATAGGCTACAGAAGCTTCAAAATCGTAATTATTAACATCTGAAGATAAATCTGCGAGACCATTAAACTCCATTCTTAAATTAGGATCGTTAATTGCCAGATTTCCGTTAAATACCGGTGCACGCATGTTCCCAATCACACGGATATTGGCATAATTATATCCTTTAAAACCTAATTTTGAAATTTGGCCTTTAAGTTTTGTATTTAAATTATCTGCGGTAAATCCAGTTCCGTCAATATCTAAATTAAAAGAAGTTTTTCCTACTTCTTTGTTTTCGATTAACCTTCCTAAATTAAAATCTTTTACTTTTAAATTTCCAGCATAACCCGCATTAGCACTATTCAGATTATTGAAATAAACTTTTGCGGTAGCCGATCCCAATTGAGAAGTTAGATTGATATTTAAATCCACAGAAGAACTGGTGATTTTTGTATTCCCATCCACTCTTACATTCCCAAAAGCACTAAGTTCTTGCGGAAGTGTTCCACTTAAAACTCCTGGTAAAAAGTTAACTAAATCATAGTAATTCGAAGAAAAATTTCTTAGATCACCACTTAGTTCAAAATCTTCCGCTTCACCTGTAAAAGCACCTTTCATATGAAGATCTCCGTAGATAGCACTGCGATCCAAACCAAAAAGCTGCACATCGTTCATCTGGAGATCATTTAAATTACCACTTAAATTAGCGCTTAAATTTAAAGATTCATCATCTCCAAAAGCGTCATAAAAAACCTGAAGATCATTAGAAGAAATTTCAGATTCGTGAAAATCTGCCTTTATTTTTACTTTATTGAAAAAATCTCCAAAATCGCCTTCCTGATAGTTAAAATCTAAATTGGCATAAATTTCTGAATGAGTTGTAATAATCTCCAACTCACTTAGCTTCATATTGGTAGGATTATAGAGAAAATTTGTACTTAAGCGTTTAATTTGCATTCCACGGCTGTCATGCGCTCTAATTAATTTGATATCTGCCGTAATTTCAGCTCCATCAACTCCAAAATTATCAGCATTAATGCTCAATTCATCAAATTTGATAATTTCAGGATACTTATTATTTTCATCAATAAAACTATATCGACTATCCAGTACCTGAAGATTCGAAACACTTAATTTAAAAGGTTTATTGTTGGATGAGGATTCAGAACTTAATTTACTTATAAAAACACCCATATTATCCAGATCTTCACCTTCGTATCTACGCATACGCATCGTAAAATCCTGTACGGCGGTCTTTCCAAGTTTTGGAGAACCATTCAATAAATTCCCTAAGCCAACTATTGAAGTTCTTACTTCTTTAGCAAATATTAATGTGTCTTGGTGGTGATCTTCAATATAAATGTCATTAACCTGAACGTCGCCAAAATAACTTAGCGACACACGGCCAATATCTATATTCACATTATTGTTTTCTTTTAAAGATTTGGTAAGTTTATCGGCCAAAGAAGTTTGAACCGACGGTATTGAAAAAACTATAAGCAGTAGTATAAACAGCAAAAGCAATCCAACCAATGTTCTAGTTAATATTTTCCAGAATTTTTTGATATGCTTTTATGTTTTAACTTTGCGTTCTAATTATCAATATTTATGCCCAACAACCCAAATATGGCCCAAGATATCTATATTTTAGGAATAGAATCCTCTTGTGACGATACTGCTGCTTCTATACTTTGCAACGGCAAGATACGTAGTAATATTGTCGCTACTCAAGAAGTTCATCAACAATATGGTGGTGTTGTTCCAGAACTTGCCTCTAGGGCGCACCAACAAAACATTGTTCCTGTGATTCATCAAGCCATTGCCAAGGCAAATATCGGTAAAAAAGATATATCTGCAATTGCTTTTACAAGAGGTCCGGGACTTATGGGATCTCTACTAGTTGGAACTTCTTTTGCAAAAAGTTTATCTATGGGATTAGGTATCCCATTAATAGAAGTTAATCATATGCAAGCGCATATATTAGCACATTTTATTGAAGAAGATGGATTCGCAAAACCAGAATTTCCTTTTTTAGCCATGACGATTAGTGGTGGGCATACTCAAATTGTAAAAGTCAGCGATTACTTTTCTATGGAAGTTATTGGCGAAACCATTGATGATGCCGTTGGAGAAGCTTTTGATAAAAGTGCAAAAATTTTAGGTCTGCCTTATCCGGGAGGACCTCTAATCGATAAATACGCGAGAGAAGGAAATCCTAAAGCTTTTAAGTTTCCTAAACCGAAAGTAAGTGGATTAAATTTTAGTTTTAGCGGCTTTAAAACTGCGGTGCTTTATTTTGTTGAAAAGCATGTGAAAGAAGACCCAGAATTTATTGAAAAGAACCTGAAAGATATCTGTGCATCAATTCAATATACTATCGTAGAGATTTTAATGGATAAACTAAAAAAAGCGGTAAAGACAACAGGGATTAACCAGGTTGCTATTGGTGGCGGGGTTTCCGCTAACAGTGGTATAAGAAACGCATTGAAAGATGCCGAAAAAAGATATAAATGGAAGTGTTTTATACCCAAATTTGAATATACTACAGATAATGCTGCCATGATTGCCATTGCAGGACACTATAAATTTCTGAAAAAAGAATTTTCAGATTATTCGACAACCGCACAGGCGCGATATAAAATATAAGTATGCAATTATTTTTTCAGCCAGATATCGACGAATCTGCTCAACAAATAGTTTTTAGCAGAGAAGAAAGCAAACATATAATTAAAGTATTGCGCAGAACAGAGGGTGCTTTACTTAAAGTGACAAACGGCAAAGGCTTGCTATTTACAGCGCAGATTATTAATGCAGATATTAAACAATGCGTTGCTAAAATTATCGATACCGAAAAAGAACCTCGGCCCAAATACTGGCTGCACTTGGCGGTTGCACCTACCAAAATGAACGATCGATACGAATGGTTTTTAGAAAAAGCTACTGAGATTGGGGTAGATGAAATAACACCGGTTTTCTGCGATCATTCAGAGCGTAAAGTTGTAAAACTAGATCGCTATGAGCGTGTTTTAAAAAGTGCGATGAAGCAATCACTACATTTTAGAATGCCCAAATTAAACGAACCTGTGGTTTTTTCAGAATTTATAAAACAATCTTTTAAAGCTGAAAAATTTATTGCGCATTGCGAAGAAAACAAACCCAGGATTTTATTGCAAAATGCAGCTGCTGCCCAAACCGATACGTTAATATTAATTGGTCCTGAAGGTGATTTTTCTACAGAAGAGATTGATGCGGCATTAGAAAATGAGTTTTCTCCAGTAAGTCTAGGCACAAGCCGATTACGTACAGAAACTGCAGGGATTGTAGCCTGCCATACCATTAACCTAATTAATGAAACTGAATAATGATTAAAAAGTGCTTTTTGGTCTTACTTTTTATAGGCGGACTTCAATTTATACAAGCTCAAAAAATTGCACTTTTAAAATATAATGGTGGTGGCGATTGGTATGCAAATCCTACCGGTCTGCCAAATCTTATTGCATTTTGCAATCAAAATATCGCGACCCAATTAGATCCAAAACCAGTTACTGTAAATCCGGCAGGGCCAGAAATCTTTATGTATCCTTTTGTGCATATGACAGGGCATGGGAATGTCATCTTTTCTGAAAGTGAAGCCGAAAACTTAAGAAACTATCTTTTAGGTGGTGGATTTTTACATATCGATGACAATTACGGCATGCGCGAATACTTAATTTCAGCACTTAAAGAGGTTTTTCCTGATAAGGAACTAAAAGAATTACCAGCCTCGCATCCTATTTTTCATTCAGAATATAAATTCCCAAATGGCTTACCAAAAATCCATGAGCATGATGGTAAACGTCCACAAGCATTAGGCATTTTTGATAATAATAGATTAGTGTTACTATTTACTTTTGAAAGTGATTTAGGTGACGGATGGGAGAATGAAGAAGTACATCACGATCCCAAAGAAGTTCGCTTGAAAGCGCTAAAAATGGGCGCCAATATCATCAAATATGCATTTGAAAATTAATAAGAATGGACACGCAGCTTAGTCACTCCCAAAATAAATTCAGTTCTAAGAAATTTCCTGTTACGCTTATTTTAGACCATATTTCAGGAGAAGCGAATATTGGAAGCATTTTTAGATTGAGCGATGCTTTTCATGTTGAAAAGATTATTTTCTGCGGATTAGAACCTAATTTAAACAGCAACCGATTAAAGAAAACTTCAAGAAGTACGCACGAATATGTAGATTTTCAGTTCCTGAAAGATTCGGTAAGCCTTATTCAGCAGAAAAAGGACGAAGGTTACAAAATAATTGCTCTCGAAATTACTGAAAATAGCATCCCTCTTCAACGATTAAAGATAGAAACTTCAGCAAAAATAGTTCTTATTGCCGGCCATGAAAATTTTGGAGTTTCTGAAAATCTCCTCGGGCTTTGTGATGAAGTTGTACATATCGACATGTTTGGGAATAATACTAGTATGAATGTGGCACAGTCTATAGGAATTTCTCTTTATGAAATCACAAAAAGCTTGACCGCTTAAATTAGAAAATCCTATATTTAGCCTGTGAATGCTAAAGAATTTTCGTACGGAATATTAAGAGCCGTTGGTATCGCTCTAGGAATCATGATTTTATTGTTTTTCCTTTACGAAATCCAGTCGGTTATCGTTTATATAGTTGTTGCTGCTATCATCTCTTTGATTGGGCGGCCAGTGGTTATTTTTCTTAGACAACGTCTAAAAATCCCCAACCAAATTTCGGTAATTATCGTTTTACTTTTGGTTTTAGCGATTTTTGTAGGGATTATTTTAGTTTTTGTCCCAATTGTAATCGAGCAAAGTCAGTATCTAGGTCGTATTGATATCGAGGCTTTTAAAAGCGACTTAAACGATCTAAACGCGCAGATAAATGCCTATCTAGGTATTGAAGAGATTAACCTAATAGAAAGTTTAAAAGAAAGTCAGTTTGTTAGGAGTCTAGATGTAAGTTTAATTCCTAAATTTTTAAATAATGTTTTCGGCATATTAGGAGCAACTATCGTAGCGCTTTTCTCAGTAATATTTATTTCCTTTTTCCTTTTAAAGGATAGCAAGTTAATGCTAAATAGTATACTTGTTTTTGCTGATCGTGGGAAAGAGCAAAAATTTGTACGTGTTTTTAATAAAATTAAAATACTGCTTTCCAGATATTTTGTGGGGTTAACGCTTCAAATTACAGTTTTGTTTATCCTTTACATGATTTTGCTTACACTGTTTGAAATTAATAATCCTGTAGCCATCGCATTTATATGTGCTTTCTTAAATTTGGTTCCTTATTTAGGCCCTGTGTTTGCCGGCATACTTATGGCACTTTTTGTAATTTCAAGTAATTTGGGAGCAGATTTTCAAGAAATTATTTTACCCAAATTAATCTATGTTATGCTAGGCTATGCGATTTGCCAGGTAATTGATAATCTGATATCACAGCCAATGATTTTTGGTGCCAGTGTAAAATCACATCCATTAGAAATATTTTTGATTATTCTTATTGCAGGTTTGGTTTTTGGTATCGTAGGTATGGTGGTTGCCGTTCCCGTTTATACCGCTATAAAAGTGATTGCAAAAGAATCATTAAGTGATTACAAGATTGTAAAAAGACTCACCCGCGATTTATAATTTCGACTTTATGAATATGGAACTTTTAAAACCCGAAGTTCAGCAATTTGTAAATGAAAATCTTCGAGCAGATATTTCTAAATTGGTTTTAAAAGGAAGTCCTTTTGAAAAAATTAGTGCGGCTGAACTGGCTACTCAAATTTCAGGAAGAAAAATCGCTGAAAGAAAACTGCCTGTTTGGTTTGAAAATGAACATATCTTATATCCACCAAAATTAAATTTAGAGCAAACTTCTTCGCAAATTACTGCGGAATATAAAGCGTCTTTGGTTTCAGGAAAGCGTTTAGCCGATCTTACCGGTGGATTTGGCATCGACAGCTATTTCTTTGCGAAAAATGTAGAAAACCTGTTCTACAACGAATTAAATAAGAATCTAGCTAAAATCGTTCAGCATAATTATAAAGCGCTTAAAGTTGAAAATATTGAAGTGAACTCTGGTGATGGGCTCCCATTTTTAAGAACTAAAGAACTTAAGTTCGATTGGATCTATTTAGACCCCGCTAGAAGAGATGATCATGGTGGGAAAGTTTTTCGCCTGGCAGATTGTACTCCAGATGTAGTTGAAAATTTACAGTTATTATTCGAAAAATCAGATCATATTCTAATAAAGACTTCCCCTCTACTCGATCTAAAATTAGGCATTTCTGAACTGAAATCTGTAGCTGAAATTCATATTGTAGCTGTCGAAAATGAGGTGAAAGAATTGCTTTGGATTTTAAAAAAAGATAGTACTTCAACAGTAAAAATTATTACTAAAAACTTCAGTAAGAAAGATGATCAAAACTTTCAAACGATCTTAGATGAAGAAGAACAACCCAGTTACAGTTTGCCTGAAAATTATCTTTACGAGCCGAACGCTGCGATCATGAAAAGTCAATTATTCGGTAAACTTTCCAATAAATTTGAGGTAAAAAAGCTTCATCAAAACTCTCATTTATTTACTTCAGAAAAAAATATAAATTTCCCGGGAAGAAAATTTCAAATTACTGAAATTATAGCTTTTGGATCGAAAGAATTAAAGAAAAAGTTTAAAGGGAAAAAGGCCAATATTAGCACGCGTAATTTCCCTATGGATGTATTGAGTATCAAAAAAAAATATAATATTAAAGATGGCGGTAATGATTATTTATTCTTCATCACCAATCTAAAAGAAGAAAAAATAGTTATTGTTTGTAAAAAATCTTAACTGCGACGCAACCATTTTAAAATTAGTGTATCTATCTAAAAATCAATCAAATGAAACAATTATTAGTTTTATTATTTTCTATCATTACTGTTTCTACTTACGCTCAAGAATCATCGCTACGCATTTTTTATGGATTTGCTGACGCCGAACTTTTAGAAAGCGAAGATTTAGATGGAGGCTCCAATAGCGAGGTAGAAAACCTTTTTGAGTTAGGCGTGGAATATACAATTCCTATTTCTTCTAAGCTAAGTATAATGCCGGGACTTACCTATACTAAAACAGATTTGCAAACTAGCTCAACGTTATACTATGACTTACTTTCATCCTACTATAATGAAAGGAATTACACACAACCTGCTCCACTACTTGAAGAAATAGAATTATTATCCATTCCTGTTTTAGTGGAATTTAGTTTTTGGAATTACTTTTTTGTAAATGGCGGACCTGTTGTAAGTTTTCAGCTAAATGATAATAGTATTAACTCGCAAGAAGGTATCGGATATCATTTAGGTTTTGGCGGAAAATATAGCTTTAATAATTTATTTATCTATGCAAATCCTTTCTTCAAACAATTTGCAGCTATTGATTTTAAAGATGAACATCGTGATCTTAATTTAAGTCAGTTTGGCGTACATTTGGGACTTGGTTATAAGTTTTAAATCGATCGTAAATCATGAAAAATAATTGGCTTTCGGCTTTCTTTTGGAAATTTTTTCTGAAGTAAAAGTGAAGCCGATATTTGCTGAATTTCAAGTTTAATTTGAAGTTTCTCCCTTAATATTTCCTGAATTTGAGCAGGTTTGATTAAAACTTCTTCTGAAATTTTTATACAAACCGAATCGTTTCCGAAGTCATCTTTTTTGGCTTCAATGATATACTCTGAAATATCTAAAGCATTCATCCCTTCCTGAATATGTTGCGGATAAAGTGAAGTACCTTTAATTTTGAGCATTTGCTTTTTACGGCCTATTACGGGACCAATCCTTTTTGATTTTCTACCGCAAATACAATTGTTTTCAATATTCATTAGCATATCTCCCGTTGCGTATCGTATTAGTGGCATACTTTTAACCTGTAACGGAGTGACCACCAACTCTCCTATCTCTCCATTTTTTGCCTGCTTTCCCGATTCATCTATAATTTCAGTATAAATAAGATTGGGCAAAATATGATTGCCTTTATGAAACTCACATTCAGTAAAAGCAGTAGCCATTTCGGTTGAAGCGTAAGTCGAAAATAACTCAATATTCCATAATTCCTGAATTTTTTTTCGAAGTGCCGAATCTTCCAACTTTTCATTCAGCAAAGATTCACCAATACATATCACGCCTCTAACCGATGAATTTTTGTAATCGATATTATGTTGTTTTGCATAATCGATAAGTTTTAATAGAAAAGAGGGTACAGCGACCAAAAATTTAGGTTTAAAACGTTTAATACTATCCCATTGCAAACCAGGTAAACCACTGCCCGTTCTTACAATTCCAGCTCCCAATTTCCGAAGTCCTAAAAAATAAGCCATCCCAGCCATAAATCGCCGATCTAGCGTTGTAGTGATTTGCACCACGTCGTTTTTTGTGATTCCGGCAATTTTAAAAGATTCGTATTCGTTGTATGCTAATCTTTCCAAATCGGCTTCGTTTAGCATAAAATTTACCGGGTTGCCCAATGTGCCAGATGTAGTTACATGATCGATAATTTCAGTGTAATCGACGGCGAGAAAATCTAAATTTTGCTGTTGCAACTCTTCTTTGGTAGTCATCGGGATTCGACGAAAATCAGCTTCATTTTTTATTGCTGAAATATCGATCGCATTCTCCTTAAAAATCTGCTTGTAAAATGGCGAATTTTGGGAAGCATAATCCAGATGCCGTTTTATCAATTTCCATTGTTCTTGGTGCGATATTTCTGGAGAAAGAAAGTCTTTCATTAGAGTTTTCTATAAGATTTTTTCAGTAATTTTTCCAGATGTTCTTTTTCAGGAAGTGTGGTTACTTCTCGTCTTAAAGCTTGCTTAAAGTCGATAATAGCCTGTTTGTAATTGCCCGCACGATAATAAAACTGTCCGCTTAAATAATACGCCTGCCAAAAATAAGGATTAAGTTGCTTTAATTTTTCAGCTTTTTCTGGATTAATCTGTTCATTGTTATCTAGTGCTAAAATAAATGCCGCGCGTAATTTTAGATATTGCTCATAATCTCTATAATTCTTGGATTGCAAAAAGTCTGATGCAGGAATAACTTCTTCTGTACTCATTACACTCCCATTTACATTTCCTTCTTCAAATTCAGCAAAAACCTTATCTAAATCGTAAGCTAAAAAAGCACCCATCTGATAAGGATTAGCCGAAAGCCAAACCTTTTTTTCTTCAGGTTTAAAAACGATACCGTGATGCGCTAAAAGTTGATTGATCGCTTTTTCATTTCCGTAGCCTATTTTTTTATCATCCAAGCCTTTTCTATTTCGTAAAATTTCTACTGATTTTTCAGGAGATAATTTATCAGCTTCATTAACCAATTCTGTCATACGCTCAAAACGATATTGCGAATGACTTTCTCTAATTGTTTTCTGGTTTCGACTGTCATGTTCGTATTCTGAACTCTGAAAATGATTACTACAAATCAATTGATTGGAGTTTTCAACTTCGTAGATACCGAAATTGTTGGGGCTCACTTCAATTAAAATCGCTTTGTGATCTTTTGCACTGCCAACCATTATAGATTCTGAAACAAATACCTCTCGTTTTTTAGCAATCTCTATTGCTTCATCTAAATTAGAAGCGTGCTGCAATATTTCTCTTGAAACCAGCGTAATAGGATCTTTAGCCAGCATTGGAATCTTAGATTTTCCCGCATTTATCGTTACGGTAACTCCTTTTGCATTCATTCCGCTAACGGCGCCAATCATTCCTCCCCAGGTGTACATCATAAATTTGTGACCTTCATCTGGATTAATAAAGGCTACCATTTTTTGATTGGAAAATTCGTCACCAGCATAAAAATCAAAATTACGCCCTAAGAGTAATTTACCATCTTCCGTTTTATTGTCCCAGGCTGCAAAACTCGTACAACCAACCAGCATTAAATCCTGCAAAGCATGTCCAATATCGTGCGCCCCATGGAAGTAGAGCATTCGCATGTAAGCCGGTGCAAATTCATCGTATTTTTTTAATCCGAATCTAGAAACTCCGTAAATTTCCTGTTTGTATTCTTCGGGAACGTACAAATACATTTTGCGATTAAACCAGGAAACAAGTTTTTTCAGGAAATTTCGATATCCTTCAGAAGGAACCATTTCATTAATTTTCCCCATAAAAGCATTTTCCTGATGATGTATAAGATCCTGAGTTAATGCACCATTGGCTAAGCCAAGTTCTAAGGCATCGCCTTCAATATAAAGTTCCCAAACTCCATATTTATTCTGAAAAAGATTGTTTTTCCCTAATGTAAAATGAGTTTCACTAAGCTTTGTTCTTACGGTATCAACTTCCGCAATACCTGAAATATCGGGCTTGTCCTGATAGGATTTTTTAATTCCGCAGGAAAAAACAAAAAATAGTCCAAAAAGGGCAAAAAGCTTCTTCATTTTATTTCTGTTCAAATACCAAAATTCCGCTCTGTCGATAAGTGATTTCGAAATTAGCATCGAGTAACCACTGTGTTTTAAAGTCTTTATTTAAAACAATTACTTTGTTTCCATAAGTTTTTATAACTCTTTTAATCGCTTCCAATTCCTTCAAATCATGATTGGGAATTACAAAAGTTGAACACGTCTTGGCATTTTCTATTTCAGCAGTAAAATTTAAAAGTTCATGTTTAATACGGAAGCAATTTTTGGCAATGTCTATATCTTCCGATATTTCGTAACCGGTAATGCTGGAATTAGGATTAATATAACTCAGGTAAATTGGGAAAACTCCGATTCCCGAATAGAAAAAGAACACACATTCCCCTTTATCAATAAAATGAGAAACGCGTAAGTAAGGTTCTTTTTTTTCAGCAAATAAAGCTTTAACATCACTATAGACCGGTTTATATCGATAATTATCCAGTACAGCGTCACGATAATATAAATCCTGCTTATAATAGATTTTGTTTCGAATAAAGCTTTCTATTTTACTAAATCGAAATGGTGGTAAGCCTTTCTTTCGGCGATTGATAAATAACATATTAAATAACCACACCTGAATCACAAAAGCCACTAAGACTGCTGAAATCACACCAATTATAGAAACCGTAGAAACCGATTGTAATGCGGGATGTTTGGCAAAAATCAAAGCACCGATACCTAATAATGTAGTGATTACAGATATTAAAATGGACGTTTGATATGTTTTCAATTCGCTTTTGCCTGTTTGATATTCTTTAAGACAAGCGTTGGTGATAAATATGCTATAATCCAGACCTAAACCAAAAATGAATGTTGAAATTATAATATTAAGAATATTGAATTCGATTTCTAATGCTCCCATAATGCCCAGTGCAATAACCCAGGTAATCCCTATAGGAAGCAAGGTTAATAAACTAATTTCCAGATTTCGATAAGAAATTAAAAGAATAAGAAATACAGCTAAAATTGAAATTCCAATAAGACTATTAAAATCATTTTTAAGATTCCCCAAAAAACTTTCGTTTATTCTCTCGCGGTCTATGATAAGAGTATTATCAAGATTGTCGAATTGCGAGGTAAATTCTTCTGAAGCAAATTCACCTAAATTTACCGTAGTAGTAACGGTTGCGAAATCTTCGCTAATCGAGATAAAATCATTAAGATACAGATTAGTAGTATTTTGATAATCGTCTAATTGTAGATTATTAAAATCCTTCTGAAGTAAATTGTAAAAGTCCTTAAAACTTTCTGACTTAAAACCGTATTTTGAAGATTCTGCAAGAATTTTGTTTTTAATTTTTAAAGTATCTCGCTCATTCCAAAAATCTTTCCACTGCTGAATTTTGTTATTTTGAGATTGCGTAGAAAGTACTAACCCACCAATGCTGCTATAACTATTTAATTCTTCTCTCTCACTAATGCTTTTAACTTCCTGATAAACTTTAGAATTTTCCTGAAGCGCCTCATCGATGGTTTTGCCGTAGCTTACCAAATAGAGTGTTTTTCCGCTACTATTGGCGATATTCTGGATTTTCTGTTCTGCTTTTTTAATCGCTTCAGGCTGAAAATTAATTTTACTGAGATCGTTATTAAATTCAACTTTGGAAAAAAAGAAAAGTCCTAAAATAAATAGTGCGATCACTCCAAAAAACAAAGGCTTAACTTTAAAAAAACGAATCCCGGCGAACTTATCTAAAAAAGTGATTTTTTGAGTTTCGCTAATTCTCTTTCCGTAAAGAACAGGTATTAAAAGCAAAGCTAAAAAAGCAGCAAACACAACGCTAAGCGCAGCAAAAATCCCTAAGTCGTTTAGCGCTTCACTATTTACAAACAAGAGACATAAAAACGCCATAGCAGTAGTAAAACTACTCATTAAAACAGGCGTAGTTACTTCTTGGTACAGCTTTTCAATATTATGATTATTGCGGTAATGTGTTAAAATATGCAGCCCATAATCTAAAGTAATGCCCAGCAAAATTGAACCTATGCCAATTGAAATTGCAGAAATACTGCCTTTAAAAATATAGAGGATTGCAATTGCCGTTATTGCCGCAATAATCCCCGGAATAAAAAGAATTAATGGAACATAAATTTTACGGTAAAAAAAGATAAGTAAAATCAGCAAGATTGAAATAGCAATACTAATAGTGATTTGAACATCTTTTTTAATCTGATTGGCATTAGCTAAAGAATATAGAACTCCGCCAAAAAAGTCGCCTTCTACACCTTGGTATTTCGAGTTCAATTGCTGCTGAAGCTGCTGAAGCTTATCTACAAATCGATTATTTTTATTAGTTTCTGAAGCTGGTAATGTAGGAGTTATAAAAAGAAGCAAATGCTTTTTATCTTTAGTTAAAAGGTAATCGTTGTAAAGCAAATAATTATCCCCTATTTGTAATTCTCTAAGCTTTTCTAAACCAATGGGAGCTAAACTTAATGGATCCTGAAAAATAAAATTTTTAGTAACAATACCCGTAGGAGAAATTATGCTTCGATAATCTTCCTCTATTTGTTTTGCTATTGCTGAATCTGATAATTTTTCATCTATTCTAGCGTAATCTTCTTTATCCAAAAACAAAGGAAGATTTTGATACACAAAATTGTAAATTTCTTTAATGCTTTCTTCAGGAACTTTACCTTCAATATTTTCTATAAAATCAGGCATTTTTGAATTGACTGAATCTATAAAACGATCGGCATAGGCCGTTAATTTTTGTGGTTGCTCTTTTTCCGAAGAAATTGTCACAACGATCTTATCTGAAAATTCAGTTTCGCTCAGAATTCGCTTTAGCACATCCTGATTTTTTCCCGAGGGTATTAAGCCTGTAACATCTTCTTCTAATTGTACTTTCGAAGCCAAAAAACCTACACCGGCTACAAAAATCAATACTGCAGAAAAAAGTAGTAGTTTCTTTTGCTGAAAAAAATAATAAGATTTAAGAAAAAAATGATGCATTTAAGATTAGATGATCTGCTTTTTATTCAAGACCGAAAATAACAAATAAAACACAATCCAAACCAGTATTGAAGCAGTAATTGCCAGAATAAGACTTCCTAAAATATACTGCCCTAATCCAAGAAAAACATCTGTAGTAGAGCTTATTTTTTCTAATTTTAAACTCCAATCCCAACCATTCCCAAGGATTACAGATCCTACCTGAAAACTTAAATACAAAATTACAGGTATAAAGGGTGGAATACTTATATTGGAAAATAAAAAAGCGATTATTTTATTTACTTTGAGAAAAGCGGCTAATACAAAAACTAAAAAAGTGTGTATTCCCCAAAATGGCGATAATCCCACAAAAATACCAACAGCAATTGCAGTAGCTTTTTTCGCCGGACTATCATTACTTCTTA
The DNA here is from genome assembly GCF_027594425.1 of Zunongwangia sp. HGR-M22. Lineage (NCBI taxonomy): Bacteria > Pseudomonadati > Bacteroidota > Flavobacteriia > Flavobacteriales > Flavobacteriaceae > Zunongwangia > Zunongwangia sp. HGR-M22. The sequence goes on along the minus strand of NZ_CP115159.1, from coordinate 1,928,959 downwards.
TAATATCTTCTTTCCAAAATCGCTTAAATCCTTTTTGCTTAAAATCGCGGTATTTATTACGAGGATGAATCCAGAAAAAACTTACCAGTACAAACCACATGTATAATAATGTGATTCTTACAATATCCCAAAAAGGCCGAAAATGGCTTACGCGATTCTTCTCGTCGTAAAGCACTTTTATAGGCACATTTTTTACATCAACTTTTCGCCAGCTTGCTTTAACGATAATTTCAATCTCAAATTCAAATTTCCAAGTATAATAAGTGACAGAATTTATCACTTTTAAAGGATATAAACGATACCCACTTTGCGTATCATGAAGCTGAAATCCAGTTACCACCAGATACCAATAACTCGAAAAATCATTTCCGGTAGCACTTTTCCCGGGAACGCCATCGCTTCCCATATTTCTATCACCAATTAAAAGGAGTTCTTTATCGCCGGGATTTCTTTTTTCCAATTCAGTTAAAAAAACGTCTAAATCATCGGGATAATGCTGCCCATCAGAATCTATTGTGATCGCATAATCATACCCTAATTCTTCAGCAATTTTAAATCCTTTTTTAAGAACTACGCCTTTTCCACGATTTTTCTCAAAATTTCTTATTTCAATAGCATCGAAATTCTTGAGAATATTCTTGGTATTATCGGTACTTCCGTCATTTAAAACAATAATCTGATTGGTATAAACTAGAAGATCTTCCAGTAAAGAAGCTAAAGTACCCTGATTGTTGTAAGTAGGCACTATGATACAACAATTTAAAGCTCTAAATCGATTTTGATAAATTCCGGCGGTACTCAAATTAATTCTTTTGTAAATGCAAAAGTATTAATTAAAAAGGCCGAAACATAGGAATATCGAAGTAAGAAAAATGATTTTTAAACAGCTTTATATAAAGCATTGAATTTTAAAGCTAAAGCATCATTTTGTTTCGCTACTCCTTGTACTTTAGTAATCCCATTTTCTTCGATTATTTTGGTTTCAAGAATAACCTTATCTGAAGTATTAGGATCTACGACCGCCATAAATTTGACATTGGTTGCTTTAATCAATGCTAAGTTTTTATTTGTACGCCTTTCAGCTTCCTCTTTAAAAAGATGCATTAAAATTACGCCAGGAGTCACGGGTCGATCCGGAAAATGACCGGCATAAAGAGAATGAGATTTTTCAATAGATATTTTAGTAACAAATGTTTCTTCTTCTTTAGAAGATTCCAAGACTTTGTAAAAATCTTTAAGCAACATAATAGGGATTTATTCTGACGAAAATACAGAATTAAGTTCAAAAATGACTACATAATATAGGTTATAGCCTGAAAAAACACCAAATTTTCTTTTATAATAAAAAATGTACTAAAAAATTATATTATGGTTGAAAAACAGAAGGTTTTATAGGCTTATTCATTTCCCAATTTTTAAAACTGATTAAAGTATAATCACCAGTTTCCTCAAGTAATTTCACCGATTGAAGCATTTTATCATTACCAAAGCTCATAATTACTTTTTCAAACATATCGACCATATTTTTATCTTTTGGAGTAATAATGGCTTCTACATTAGTATTTTTCTTTTGATATTCAACTTCAAAATGTTCATCATCTTTTAATAATTTTCCATTAAGACTTCCAGTAATAAGATCACCAAGTTTCGCAAACATTTTGTTGCTGCTCATATCCTGTTTACTTTTATGTCCATCATCATCGATGTACAAAAAGTTATCTTTAAAAAGTAATGAATATGGGAAAGGTTTCGTGTACTCCCATTTTATAATATCTGGAGATTTGTAATAAATTTTACCGTAAGAAGTCGATTCAGCATCCATCATTTTCATCACTTTGGTTTGCTCGAATTCTCCGTAAAGACTTTTGGCCGATTCCATTTTTTCGGTAAGCTGTGAAGATATTTTTAAACTCACACTAGTAAAATTGTTACTTTGTGCAAACATTCCCAAACTGCAAAAAAACAGTATTATACTAATTATACGCATTGATTTTAAATAATTGATCTGGCCTAATTGCCCGATATCCGTTTGATTTTAGATGCAACAACAATTGTTCCAATATTATAGGTGTTTGATCTTTATTATCATGTAATAGAATCACATCACCGGGTTTCAGTTTTCGCTTTATACGGTTCACAATTTTAGACTTATCGTTTAAAATAGCATCGTATGTTCTAAGATTCCAACCAATAACCAGATGCCCTGTTTTATCTAAGGCACTTTTAGTTTTAGGATTAATAATCCCAAAAGGTGGTCTAAATAAATTGAGATTTAAACCTGTAATATCATTTGCTACTATGTTGCATGCATCAATCTCTCTTGCTAAACTTTTAGAGGAAAGAAATCCCATCTTTCGAGTATGAGAATAGGTATGATTTCCTATAATGTGTCCTCTTTCGATAATATCCTGCGTAATTTCTGGATATTTTTCCATTTGCTCACCAATACAAAAAAAGCAAGCTTTAGCATCGTATCTGTCTAATAGGTCTAAAATTTTTGGTGTAACATTTGTAGGGCCATCATCAAAGCTTAAACAAACCTCTTTTTTTGGATGATTTTCTTGATGATGAAATCCATTAACGAAGACATTCCACCTGATATTTGTAGAAATGGTGATTAAAAAAACAGGATATATAATTGCGGCAGCTGCAATAGGCCAAAGCGCAAGTCCGTTAACACCACAAAACATCGCCACGGCAATTAAAAAAATCCAGATAAAGAAATTTAGAATACGGAATTTCAAAGACTTCGAAGCAAAGTTAAACTATGATTTTTGCCAAGATACTGATTATAAATTAAAATTGATTTTGGCTTTTTTACTGAAATAGCATTCAATTTTAGTTGCTGCGGAATTATATTTCTTTTCAAAATTTCTGCACCCAGCCAGCACGCGTATGCTGTCACCGTATTATAATCGCCTACCAAATGCTTATAACCTAACTGAAGCGTATTTTTAAAAATTCCTCCTTGAAGTTGATCATAATAATGATCATATCTTGAGTCGCCATTATTACCAAGAATTACAACATCAAGATCTTCAATATCAAGATCATTTTTCTTTAAAAACCAGCTAATTTCTTCGGTAAGTTTATCTTCTGAAATTATCCGATAAATCGCACAATCAACAATTTCAGCATAAGAATTCTGTGTTCGTATTTCTGAAAGCAAAAAGAAAGCAGCACCTTCTGAAGTTATCGTGCCACCCGATTGAGATTCTAATACTTCCGAAGAATTTATTTTTCCTCCTTTTAGCTGTCCATCTAAATTATAAAATGGCGTACTGGTTTTTGCAAGTTCATCTACTCCCCCAACCAAAACACAGCGCGTTTCCATATCTTCTGTAAATTGAAGCTTAGCATCAATTAATGCCGATTCGAATGAAGCACTATTTTGAGTGTATGTCATGTTATAACCGCTACACTTTAAATCTAGAGCAATCTGTCCGCCAACAGTATTATGTGTGCTTTGGATAAAAGCAGTAGGCGTTAAAAATTGTTCATTTTCATTTAAGATATTCTCCAAAAATTTTTCTGTATCCTGTTTACAGCCCTCACCGGTTCCTACAATTATACTGTCTGGAATGTCTATGCCAGCTTCTGTTAGTGCTTGTTTTGCAGTAAGCAATCCCATTTTAATGGCCTTGGACATCCGCCGAAGCATCATTGGTTTGATGTGCTCTTTATAATTTACTTCTCTGGCAGGAAAGATGTTTTCTTGAAAAACCTTAGCATTTTCTAAAAAAATTTCTTCTTCAGTTTGTGCAGATATACTCGCAGCACCGTTTATGTAAATCTTTCTATCCATTTTTACTGAAGATTAAAGAAGTACAATTTCCTCCGAAACCAAAAGAATTAGATAAAACATGCTCGATATTTGCGGTTTTAAGCTGAGTAACCGGTTCTAGTTTGGTATCCTTTATCTGTGATTCAAAATTAAGATTAGGATAAATTTCTTGGTTTTTTAGGGCCAGCAAACTAAAGACCGCTTCGATTGCTCCGGCAGCAGCGAGCGTATGGCCTGTAAAAGATTTGGTACTACTAAAAGCCGGCATTTCTTTAAAAGTTCTTATCAACGCTCTACTTTCAGAAAGGTCGTTGTTTAGCGTCGCCGTACCATGTGCATTAATATATTCTATGTGATGCGGATTAAGATTGGCCGTTTTCAACGCCTTTTGCATGGCTAGATAGGCACCTTCACCGTTCTCTGAAGATGCTGTTTGATGAAAGGCGTCATTAGCATTGCCATAACCAGAAACATAGCCCAAGATTTCTTTATTCTGTACTGAAGCTGCAGATTCTAAGACTAAATAAGCAGCAGCTTCTCCCAAATTCAACCCCTGTCGATCTTTATCAAAAGGTTTCGGGAAATCTTCAGAATAAATTTTTAAAGAATTAAAACCATTTAACGTAAAGCGAGAAAGGCAATCGGTGCCGCCCACAATTACTTTATCTAGACAACCAGATCTTATAAGTCTCGCGCCCATCATAATGGCATTTGCTGCCGACGAACATGCGGTACTTATTGTTGTAACGTAAGCATTAATCCCAAAGTAATTTGCAATTTGCTCGGTGGTAAACCCTGGATGCTGTGCCTGGATAAAACGGAGATTGGTACCATCTTTTTCATAATCTCGATAAAAACGTTCGGTCATATCCATCCCACCAACGCTTGTACCATTTACAAATCCAATATTGGTGAAATCATTTATTCCAGAAGCTTTCACTGCTTCCTTTAAAGCTAGCGTTCCCAAAAGAGCTGCTCTGGTAAATGCATGATTTTTATCCAAATCCAGCATTTCAGCAAGATCATTATTTGAAGATTTGATCTCGCCAATTGGCAAATTTCGATGAATAGTGTCTAAAATCTCAGGATTTGAAAGTCCGTGTTTTCCCTGAACGAGCGCGCTATGGTTTTCTTCTACATTTCTTCCTATAGAAGAAAGGATCCCAATTCCTGTTACCGCTACGCTCCTGGTCATAAATTATTTTGTACGATTCGCTTCAATAAAATCGGCCATTTTATTGATACTTTCAAAAATCTCCCTACTTTTTTGAGGATCGGTAAGCTTTATTCCGTAGTCTTTTTCTAATAAAACGATTAATTCTAACGCATCGATGGAATCTAAACCGAGACCATCACCAAATAAAGGCTCGTCATTTTCTATATCGCTAACCTCCATATCTTCCAGGTTCAGCTGTTCTATTATACTGGCTTTTAACTCGGTATGCAAATCAGTCATAATCGGCATCGTATATTTTCCTTATTTGTGGTTCTAAAATTTCAGCTTTCGGAGCATTCGAATTTAGCCACAAAAATACATCATATTCATCGTTTTGCAAGTTTAACCAACCACAAACCACTTTTTCTGCTTTTTCAGTTTCAATTAATTGCTCAGAATATTTCAATAATAAATTTGCATTGAACTGATCTTCAATAAAAAACGCATTTTCACTTTTCAGATTAAAATAGATGCTAATTTCTCCCAAAACGATATTTGGTAGCGTATACACAAAAAGTGCAGGCGAAGGAAACTCTTTGATTGATTTTTGATATTTTTTATCACTCTCTAAACTAGAACTTTGATTGCTAAAGATTAAGGCAGTATCTTCATCAAACTTGGTTTTATTTGCTAATATTGCTGAAGCTATAAATCCAATTTTAGAAAGTCGATCCATTTTATGGAATTTTGGATATTTGATTTCCAGGAATTTAAAAGCAGTTTTGATAAATTTACCAGTTCCTTCTTCCGAGGAAAAAACAATTTCACCGTCGCAAATTATCTTTCCGTTTTTGATACGTACCCAATGTTCTAATTTAAGATTCGCCATTTCCTGCTTCTTTTTTAAAAATCATCGCCAAATTGCAGCCACCAAAACCCGATGCTGTTTTCAGCATATATTCGATAGGCACTGAATTTTGATATTGGGTTACTACATTTATTTTTTCTGAAACGCCTAACTGAGTAAAATTCAAACTTGGATAGATCTCGTTATTCAGCATCATATGTTTACAAACAATGGATTCTATTAAAGCTGAAGCTCCTAAAGTATGCCCATAATATCCTTTGATACTATTTAAGGGAATTTCGGTTAAATTATTTCTTGAGACCGCTATAGCCTCCATCTCGTCATTATAAACTGTTGCGGTACCATGAGTAGAAATCGCGTTTATAACTTCGGAAGAAATATTGGCTTCTTTTAGCGAATTTTGAATGCTTTTATGCAAACCTTCACCGGTTCTTGATGGTCCTGAGATATGGTTAGCATCATTCGCTGAAGCATCTCCTACCAAATTTATACAATTTGAATGTGCTTTTTTGCTATCACTTACCAACACTGCAGCAGCAGCTTCGCCTAGATTTATACCATTACGATCTTTAGAAAAAGGTTTACACGCGGTATCACTTAGCGCCTGAAAAGAGTTAAAACCAGAAACTATAAATTTAGATAACATATCGCCACCTACCACAATCGCTTCTGAAAATTGACCAACACTAATCATTTTCTTTGCAACAGATAATGCCAACCCTCCAGAAATACAAGCATTTGAAACCACAATTGGTTTCTGTTTAAAACCGAAGAAATCTTTGATGATTTCATCCAATTTTGATAATAATATGCGCTCTTCTTCAAAACCTAGTAAATCTTCCAAAAGATGAACATTTCCTTTGGTGGTCGAGATTATGAGTCCGTTTTGATTTCTGTCAAAATCCGGATTTTTGTTTAATATCTCCTGAATAGCGAGTAGCATCATTTGCTCTAGCTTGGTAAAATCTTCTGGATTGCCAATTTTAGAAAACACCTTAGATAAATTGTCTGCATCAATAATCCCAGCACAAATTGGTGAATCTAAATATATATTAGTGGCGCATTGCTTTAGACCAGTTGTACCATTTCTCAGCTTCTCTAAATTTTCTAAAGTGGTAAAGCCAAGTGGAGAAATTATGCAATCATCATGTAGGTAAAGGTTATTCATTAAATCAACTTCATTTTCTTTTTCCAATCTAGAAAAAAGGAAGGATTATTCAGCACTAATTCTCCTTTTTTATCGATAAAAACCTGAATAGTCTCGCCGGTACAAATTAATTCTTCCGCTTTAAAAATGCGATAGTTATAAATTATCTTTGCTGCATCGGTATTTACAAAAGTGGTTTCCACTGTAAATTGATCACCATAATTTAGTGGTAATTTATGCTCACAAGATGATTTTACTATTGGCGTGGCAAATCCATTTGCCTTTGAATCTGAATAAGAAATACCGTGTTTTCGGCCAAAATCTTCTCTACCTTCTTCAAAATATTTTAAATAATTACCATGCCATACAATTTGCAAAGAATCGCATTCGCTAAAACGCACCTGTAATTGTAACTGTTTGGATAACTCTTTATTCATCTTAAAAAAATTCAAGAATTAATCTACGGTTACGGTTTTCATTTCTGAAATAGCAATAACCTGGTCGTTTTCATCTAAAGTTTTAGCGGTAACCAAAGTTACATTCATTACTTCATGCAAAATTTCAACATAGGTAGTAAGCTTCTCCCCAACTTTTGGAAGTCGATAAATCTCCACCGATTTTATCGCACCAATAAAACCTGTTTTCGGTTTTGTTAGTCCGCCAATATACCCTTGATAACCACGATGCAAAGACATACTTTGTGCCATATGTTCGATTAGTCCCGGTTCAGAAAAAATGCAGTCGTCATCTACCAAAATATTATCTTTTGGTACTAAAAAACCGGTTATCCCGGTAAGATCCGTATAATCATGTAAGCTATCCACCATTACAAAAGGCGGTTTTTGCGGAATAAGTTTTATAATCTCCTGTGGGTCTAAAATTGGAGCCTGAAGTAAATTTTCTGCCATAAATATTGTTTAGCTGAAATCTTTCCAATAGTCATAAAAATTATACCACTGGTGTGGATATTTTTTAACCATTTTTTCTAGATTTTCAAGATACGCTTTTAAAAGTTCTTTTGGTGTATTTTTTTGCGGAATATAAGGTCTCGCATAGAAATGATACTCATAACTCTGCTCTCGCATAATATGTACAAATAATACAGGAATATTGTTGCGAACTGCCAGTTTAAAAGGTCCCTGCGGAAATTGTGCCATGGCTCCCAGAAAATCGGCTTTCCAGGTTTTCACTTCTTCCATGTAACGATCGGCAGCAAAAACTAGCAGTTCATTATTTTTTAGCGCTTCATTCATTTTAAAGATATGAGATAAATCTTTTTGTAGCACAATCAGTTTTACTTCTGATTTTCCGGTAACCGATTCCATGTAATTTTTGATATTTTCATGCTCAAAATCACTAATTACAAGATTAATTTTGGTTTGGCCGTGCTTTTGATCAAAAAAATGTTTCGCTAGGTTAAAATTACCGATATGCGCAGTTAATAGAATTCCGCCCCTATTTTGTTCCTGAAGGTTTTGAATATGCTTAATCCCGTCGAACTTAAATCTATAACGGTCTTTCGCTCCGCCGGTGATTAAAACACGGTCTAGCTGCACTTTCCCGTACTCAAAATAGGTTTTATAAATATTGAATATTGATTTAAAGAAATTATAACCATGTCTTCTTCGGAAGTAATAATAGATACTTTTAAAAGATTTAGGAGCAAAAAGTAAAAAATAAAAAGTAATAAACGCAAGTAAAAAATATGCCGGGTATAAACCAATCTTCCGAATTATAAAAACATAAATTCGAATAGTAAAAAGTGTACCTCTCGATTTTCCACTCCAGCCGGCCATAACTTAAGAATATAAACCGCCATTAATGTTTATAACTTCTCCCGTGATATACGACGCTTTTTTTGAAGCCAAAAAACTAACTAAATCGGCAACCTCTTCAGCATGACCGAAACGCTGCATCGGAATCATTATTTTTAGCGTTTTTTCATCAAAATCTGACGTCATATCAGATTCAATAAATCCGGGAGCTACCGCATTTACCGTTACTTTTCGTTTTCCGATTTCTTGTGCTAACGCCTTTGTTGCTGAAATTACTGCTCCTTTTGCAGCAGAATAATTCACCTGCCCAGGATTACCTTTCACACCAGATAAAGAAACGATATTGATAATTCTGCCATATCGTTTTTGAAGCATGCCTTTTATGAATTGCTGAGTTACATTGTAAAATCCATTAAGCGAAGTATTAATCACCGAACTCCAATCTTCTTCTCCCATCCACATAAATAAGCCATCTTTAGTAATCCCGGCATTATTTACCACAACCTCTACCACGGCATCTGGATTCGATATTTGCCAATTTTCAATGGCTTTTTTGGTTGCTTCAGGATTGGCTACATCAAATTTTAAAAGCTCACAGTTTGCGCCTAGATCTGTAATAAGTTTAGCGGTTTCTTCCGCAGCCTCGGTATTCGAATGATAATTCAGTAAAATATCATACTCAAGATCTACTGCCAGTTTCATAGCAATTGCTTTTCCTATTCCTCGTGAACCTCCTGTAACTAAAGCGTATTTCATTTAATAAGCATCGTTTTCTTTCAAAGATTTCGTTATATCTTCAATAGAGTTATATAATGGAAAGTCTTCTTTTTCCAGATGGAATTTATCATTAAATTTTTCGAAAATCTCCTTAGACTTGGTACTAAAGCTATCCAAATTATCGATATGCTTCATTCCCTGAATAATCGCCATCATTTGTACGGCTAGCACCTGATAGGCATTATCGATCACCGTTTTAGTTATATTGGCTGCGTTGGTTCCCATACTTACAATATCCTGATTATCGTTATTATTGGGAATACTGTGCACATACATACTATTGGATAGTGTTTGATTTTCTGCCGTGGTTGAAACTGCTGAAAATTGTGCTCCCTGCAAACCAAAATTAAGTCCTAATTTTCCCAAATTCACAAATGGCGGAAGAATTTCATTTAATTTGCTATTTAATAAATAATTTAATTGGCGCTCGCTTAACATCGATAAACGGGTAATTACCAGCTTTAGTTTATCCATTTCCAAAGAAATAAAATCTCCATGGAAATTGCCACCGTGATAGACCATCTGTTTTTCTACGCTCACAATAGGATTATCATTAGCAGAATTCACTTCGTCCATTAAAATATTTTCTGCGGAATTTATAGTATCTAAAACCGGACCTAAAATCTGCGGAATGCAACGCAAACTATAATATTCTTGAACTTTTTCTGAAAAAACTTCTTCTGAAGTTGACGTTTCTCGATATAAGTGATCTTGACGATTTTTAATTCGCTTACTATCTTTTAAATGCTCCTGCATCATTGCAGCCACCTTATGCTGACTCTCATGAAGTTTAGAGCTATTTAATTCTGAAGAATAATGATCGGAATACGCACAAACTATCTCATTAATTATAGAAGAGCAACAAATCGACCATTCTAACAAACGTTTTGCATAAATTAAGTTCACAATCCCAATTCCTGTCATTACTGAAGTTCCGTTAATCAAGGCTAAACCTTCACGTAATTTAACTTCAATGGGTTTTATACTCAATTTGTTAAAAACCGATTTTGCAGCTTTTCGCTCTCCTCTATAAAATACTTCTCCTTCACCAATCAATACTAAAGCCAAATGTGCCAATTGTACTAAATCTCCAGATGCTCCTACTCCGCCATGTTCAAAAATGAGAGGCGTTACATCATGATTTATCAATTGTTGCATGCTCTCCAAAACCGACTTGTTTACACCAGAATATCCTAAGGAAAGCGAATTTAAACGCGCGACCATAGAAGCTTTTACATACAAAGGATCCATAGCTTTTCCTGTTCCAGAAGCATGACTTCTAATAAGATTGTATTGCAACTGCAAACGATCCTCATCCTTTATTTTGTATTGCGCCATTGGTCCAAAACCCGTATTTACACCATAAATGACTTTATCCTTTGCGAAATCCTGTAGGAAAGAAAATGAACTTGTTGCTTTCTCGAAAACTTCTTCCGAAATTTCAAGTTGTTGATTTTCAAATAAAATAAGTTGAAAATCGCTTAATTTTAATGGTGCTTTGATGCTAAGCATAATTTATTACTGAAAATGGGCCTGTTTTGATACGAGCGCAAATGTAGTATATTTAGTACAAATTTTAAGAAATTCTGTTAAATCCCTACGCTAAAACATTTAGACGGAAAGCATCGGGAAGCAAAATTGCACGATCCAGAAGAATCATTATATTTTTTACTTTTACTTCAGAAATATTTCCGCAGTGATAAAATCTAAATTAGACGAATGACTAAAGAATTCATCGATATCTTAATTATTGGAGCGGGCCCATCAGGAATGGTTTCTGCCGGGTATCTTGAGCAGCATGGTGTCCAGGTAAAAGTTGTAGAAAAGCAGTTATTTCCTCGTTTCAGCATTGGCGAAAGTCTTATTCCCAGATGCATGGATAATTTTGAAGAAGCCGGTTTGTTAGAGGTTCTGAAAAATGCTGGTTTTCAGAAAAAATTCGGGGCGCGTTTTATAAAAGACGAGAAAATTGGAGAATTTGATTTTAGCCAGAAATTCGGTAAAGGTTGGGATTGGACCTGGCAAGTACCAAGAGCCGATTTCGATAACATTTTAGCTACTGAAGTACTATCCAGAGGTGTTGATATCGCTTTTGAAACTGAAGTGATAGCAGCTGATTTTAGTAATGAAAATCCTATTATTACGATTCAGGATAAAAACAGATATAAAACACAAATTGAAGCGAAGTTTGTTATTGATAGTAGTGGCTTTGGGCGTGTCCTAGCAGGTTTGTTAGACTTGGAAAAACCATCAAAATTAGAATCTCATTCTTCGGTTTTCACCCACATTGAAGAGATCAATAGACCAGAAGGGAAAGAAGGTGAATTAATTACTTTTGAAATTTTAGAAACTGAAGTTTGGTTTTGGTACATTCCTTTTTCAAATGGAAAAACAAGTTTAGGCTTTGTGGCGCCCACCAATTGGTTTAAAAAATTTGATAATGGTCCTGAAATTGCGTTTGCTGAAATGCTTTCTAAATTAAATCATTACAAAGGCAGATTTGATAATTATAATGTAGAATTTGCTCCTAAGCAAATCAAACATATAGCAAAAAGTGTCACTAGCCTTTATGGTGTTAAATTTGCATTAACCGGTAATAGTGCAGAATTTTTGGATCCTGTTTTTTCATCTGGAGTAAGCTTCGCAACCGAATCTGGGTTAAAAGCGGCTAAGCTTGCTCTAAAAGAATTAAACGGCGAAAAAGTAGACTGGCAAACAGAGTACGAAGACTACATGAAACAAGGGATAGATGTATTTTCCAGTTATGTCAAAGCCTGGTACAATGGTGATTTACAGGACATCATATTTCATCATAATCCTAATCCAGATTTTAAAGAAAAAATATGCGCAGTTTTAGCAGGCTACGTATGGAATTTAGAAAATCCTTTTGTAAAAAAACATCAGAGAATATTAGCCACCGTCGCTAATTATCTAAAACTTGAAAATATTTGATTTTTTTATAAATTTTAAATAACTGAAATGAAGAAACTTAAGTTTAAAAGCCGACTTATTTCCTAAAATTAAAAGCAAAAATCCTTTGAAACTCTTGCAGGGTTCGTAAGTATGGCTTAGATTTGCAACCGCAAAAATACTTGCGAAGTTCTTAAAAAACGGAGAGGTGGCAGAGTGGTAATGCAGCAGCCTGCTAAGCTGTCATCCTTTTTGGATGCCTGGGTTCGAATCCCAGTCTCTCCGCACTATCGCGTCCAAGTCGCGATTCATAAATTACTCGGGGTGTAGCGTAGCCCGGTTATCGCGCCTGCTTTGGGAGCAGGAGGCCGCAGGTTCGAATCCTGCCACCCCGACGAACTAAGTGTCAAACTTTAGTAAAATCACTGAAAATCAAGCATTTTCGGTGATTTTTTGTTTTATGACATACCATCTAAAACCAAAGGTTATGGTTCTGTTCAGTGAATGATTCGGTGAATGCTTTTTCTTCATTTATTTCTTATCTTAAGAGTGCATAACGGCTGATTTGATTTTCGTCTATAGTCATGTTTGTTTCATTAAAAATCCAGCTTATGCCAGAGTTTACCACCTTTTCCGTATTATTCTTTACAAGAAAGATCAGCAAAAATGCTGAGAAACTTTCTATTTATGCCCGTATTACCGTCAACGGTAAATCAGCCGAAATGAGTCTCCAACGTAAAACTTCAGTGAATGAATGGGACTCTTCCAAAGGACGGCTGCGAGGATCAAGTGAACGCATCAAACAAATGAACCGTTACTTAGATCAGGTTTATTACCAATTATTAGAGACGCACAAGCGTTTGTTGGAAAAAGACAACCTAATTAGCGCCAAAGCCGTTAAAACTGCTTACAGCGGACTTGATGAAGATCACAAAAAATTGAGTGATATTGTAGGCTACCATAATTCACAGATGCAATCGGTGTTAAAATGGGGTACGTTAAAAAACTACTTTACCACTGCTAAATACCTGATCGAATTTCTAAAGCAAAAAAGAAAAGTAGATGATATCTACTTAAAACATATCAATTACCGATTTATCACGGAATTTGAACATTTCCTGCGCACCTATTCCCCGAGCAAAAAAAGAAAGACCTGTTCCACCAATGGCGTTATGAAACACTTGGAACGGTTTAAAAAGATGATCAACCTTGCTATTAAACTGGAATGGATACAGAAAAATCCATTTCAGAATTATAAAATGAAGTTTGAAAAGAATGAACGTCAGTTCTTATCGGAACGGGAATTAAAATTAGTAGAAGACACTTATTTTAAAAGTGGTTCTTTGGAACGGGTGAAAGATATGTTCCTTTTTTCCTGTTATACCGGACTAACCTATGCTGAACTGAAAGAACTCACCAACGATCACATCGTAAAAGGGATGGACGGTAAAGATTGGATTTATACCAAACGGGCAAAAACCAATGAGCCTGTAAAAGCTCCCCTACTGAGCAAAGCAGCGAGCATTTTAAAAAAGTATAAAGATCATCAATATGACCTTATTGATACATGTTTATTTCCGGTCTTATCCAATCAAAAGATGAATAGCTACGTCAAAGAAGTGATGAAAGCCGCGGGGGTTAGAAAACATATTACCTTTCATTCCGCAAGACATACTTTTGCTACAACAGTTACTTTATCTAATGGAGTACCTATTGAAACCGTATCCAAGCTTTTAGGACATACCAAATTATCGACCACTCAGATTTATGCACGAGTAATGGAAAATAAGATCAGTAGCGATATAAATAACCTGGAAGAACTCATGGAAAAGAAAAAAGAAGACAAAGCAAAGCGACGAAAAGAAAAATAATATACCCTACTCATAGGCTATTGAATTGTTTCAATAGCCTTTTTTAATCCAGAGGAAATTCTTCTTCGCTTTGATTAAACAGGTCAAGTAATTCTGTTTTTGGATCGAGCATAAAATGCTCTAATTGCTTTAAGGCTTTTTCTTGTATTGACCCGAAACTTTCATACTCTAAAGATCCAGCAGCAATATACTCTTCATCCAAATCTAACACCTGAGACAAATAAGTATCATCTTCGCCATAATAATAAATAATAGCATCAGAGCCTAAAATATTAAGCTCTAGGGAGTATTGGACATACTCAAAATGTTCCTTAGTAAAAAATTCAGGTAGTGTAAAAGATATTGTTTTGCTTGATGGATCAAACGAAAGAATGGTAGGGATATAGAGTTTTCCAAGATCAAACATCAGATTTTTTTTCAATTCATCTTTCACTAATGTACTAAAAGAATCGCTTACTCAAATAAGCTTTGGCAATCTGAAAATCTAATTTTAACGTTGCTTAGAGCTGTAGACTAAATTACCATTGCGTAAAAATTGTTTCGATCAAATGGTAATAATTATAATTTTGGCTGGATAATTGCGTTAATAAGATTAAAGATAACAAGAACTTCCCGGAACAACCCATAATTCTTCCCTGATTTATCATTTTATCTATCACCTTTAATAAGCTGTAATTTGCAACATCATCCTAAATTTTCACGCTCACTGGACCGGCGTTTCGTAAAACTTTTACAAAAAAGAGTTCGTCAATATTTCAAAGAAAATGAGATTTCTACCCATGCTAATCGTAGTATGGTAACAAAAACGATAGTAATGCTTTTATTGTTTTTAGGTCCTATAATTATTTTATGTTCGGGTATCGTCACATCTGCTTGGATGTTATTCTTACTTTATATTACCAGTGGTTTTGGTATGGCTGGAATAGGTATGGGGGTAATGCACGATGCTATTCATGGATCTTATTCTAAACATTCCAAACTAAATACAATCCTTGGTTATTCTATGAATATTATTGGAGCAAATGCTACAGTCTGGCATTTGCAACACAATGTTTTACACCATACGTATACCAACATCCACGATGCTGATGACGATTTAAATATGCCGTTTTTTTTACGATTTTCACCCCATAAAAAGAAATATAAAATTCACCGTTTTCAATTTATTTATGTATGGTTTTTTTATAGTATTTCAACATTAGCCTGGATTAGCGCGAAAGATTTTGTGAGATTAACCAGGTATCGAAAAATGGGATTGATCGAAAATCGAAGTAAATTTTATAAGAGCCTATTTCATTTGACTCTTTGGAAATTGGCTTATTACAGTTACGCTATAGTCTTACCTATTATCGTATTGCCATTTTCTCCATGGCTTACTATTCTTGCCTTTATATCCATGCATTTGGTTACAGGGCTCGTTATAAGTTGTGTTTTTCAGGTCGCACATGTTATGCCGAATGTTGATTATCCCTTAACGGATGATAAAGGTGAAATTGATAATAATTGGTTAGTACATCAATTGCTTACTACGTCTAATTTTTCACCAAAGAATAAGATATTTTCCTGGTTAATAGGTGGATTGAACTATCAGATCGAACATCATTTGTTTCCCAATATATGTCACGTTCATTATCGTGATATTAGCCCGATTGTAAAAAATACGGCGCTTGAATTTGGTATTCCTTATAATCAAAAATCTACCTTTACCGAAGCGATTGCAGATCATATCGCTATGTTAAGAAATCTTGGTTAATAATAGCAGAACTGCTATAAATAAAAAGCTCCTTAAAATTTAAGGAGCTTTTTATTTTATTGTCAGTAATTCTTTCTTCCATTAAAAATGAAGGGAAATCCTCCAAATACATAAATTAAAAAAATAAGTAAAAAACAGGTAATTGCAATCACAGTTGCAAACACCTCTGTAAATAGTAAAGCCATAGAGGTCAAACATTAGAGTCTGTAAGGCAAAAATATGATATTTCTCTTGCATAAATTAACGTAGATCATTTAAAAAATAACAATCAATCTAATTCATATGATTTTATTATTTAGGTTTTACTGTCAAAACATGATACTTAATCCTCAAAAAAATTAGTAAAATAAAAGTATCCTAGACCCGATCCCATTACAGAATGTCCTACCTTACAGGTGTATTAAAAATGCCTGTACTTTATAATTACACTTAGCGGTAGTTATTTTTAAGATTTCCCCTTTTTGATAATATTTTTCAAAAGCACCAAGTCTTCTATGACCTTCATCACTATTTGCAATTTTGATGTTAAACTTAGCCTTAATAATTAATACTCTAAGTAAATGCTTTATATCATAAAAATGATTCTATGGGAAATTCGTTACAAATTAAGGAAAATATAAAAAGGAAAGAGCGTAGAAAAACTTACATAACTGATATTAATTAGGAACAAGATTTCGAATGTATTTATTAGAATATATACGACACACCTAGCCTTTTGATGAGCATTACGAAAAATGTAATTCTCTGAATCAATATGCTTTCAAAACACGATATATGAGACAATTAAAAATTATTAAACAAACAACAAATAAAAATGAACCAAGTTTAAATTTTTATTTAAAAGATATTAATCCGATCGCACTTATTACAGGAGAAGAAGAAGTTGAACTTACCCGAAAAATAAAAGCTGGCGATCAAAGGGCTTTGAACACACTAATTACATCGAATTTAAGGTTTGTAGTTTCAGTGGCTAAGCAATACCAATTTCAGGGCTTAAGCTTATCAGATTTAATTGCTGAAGGAAATATGGGACTTATCAAAGCAGCCAATCGCTTCGACGAAACAAGAGGATTTAAATTCATTTCTTATGCTGTTTGGTGGATACGTCAGGGAATTGTACAATCAATCTCTGAGAATGCAAGGGTCGTAAGATTACCTCTAAATAAAATTGCTGTAATTAATAAAATTAGAAAAGCAAATTCAGAACTTCAGCAATTATTACAGCGAGATGCTTCTTCCGAAGAAATCTCCGAATTTTTGCAACTCCCTTTAGCAGAAATAGAACAAGCAACAAAAAGTAATGCCACATACCTTTCCTTGGATAAACCACTAACAACAGATAGCGACAATTTAACTTTAGGACATATTATTAAAAGTGAGACAGATGATCCTGACCAAAAACTTTTAACCAAATCAGTATCGAAGGAAATCAATCAATTGATGAACGTACTAAAACACAGGGAAAAAGAAATTATCATTTTATTATATGGTCTTAATGGACGCGAAGCTAAAAGCTTAAAAGATGTTAGTAAATATCTAGGCTTAACTTCAGAACGCGTTCGACAAATTAAGGAAATGGGAATATTTAAACTTCGTAATTCTCCGAAAACATCCAACGTTTTTCTAGACTTTTTTTGAGCTATTATTTTTAATATTGACTCTTAGTAATCCTTAGTTGGTACTAACCCAATGACGCTATAATCACGATATGTTTAAAACAGGATAATAAGTCAATTCATTTTCGAAATATATAAGTTCTTTAGCTTCTGGGTTATTTTTTATTTTACAATAATAAATATTGTAAGCATAAATTCTTATGCTTAGTTCTTGTTCAGGAAATTTTTTAGCACAAACGCGATCCGTAGTTTGATATAAAGGCTTTTTATAAAGCATATGTAGTTTAGGTTAAATTTATAGTTACAATTTTGAATTTTTCATTGGCTTCTAAAGAATAATTAATGCCTGATGGGACAATAATAGAATCACCTGATTGAAGATATGTAGAAACTTCATCTACAACCATTTCTGCTTAACCTTCAATCAAAAAATGAAGTTGAGTATTGGCTGACTTAACCGCTAAAACTTTACCATAGTCAAAGGCCATTAACTCAACAATTCTAGATGCTTTATCAATTATAGTTCGTCTAATTATAGCATTAGAACTATAGGTAATTTCCTTTTGAAAATTAAAGGGAACCAACTGACCAAATTCATTTTCTTTCATCCTTAATTTAATTACAAACAATGAGTTTATTAAAGTACTATATGCGACTTTGATAGATTTTCTTAGCACTATGAAATGTACATTGAATTATCGATATAAATCATTTAAAACTGAATTATTAAAATTAGTTATCTAAAAGATGAATGCATTAAGAGCTATCTTATGTATAGCTTTTTTAAAATTTTGAACCACTTATAGATTTGAAATTTAATGTCAATACGAAATATCCAAAAACAAAAAAAGAAATTGTAGAGCAAGAGGATAACACGCAGAGCGATGTTACAAGCATTTATTTTACTGATTATCAATTACTTGTAATTTAACCGTAAAATGTTTTTTACTAAATTTGCAGCAAAACCTCTGGGAAGCCCTATAAACAGGCAATTATTTACAGCAAAAATTAGTAAAAAATGAAATTGTAGGTTTAAATCTAGCAATCCTCACCATATTTCCTTTCACTACGCTACAGTCAAAACGGTTCGTCAAAATGATCTTGAACATAAGCCAAAAGCAAACAAAATACTAATGGATTGAATCGGAACATTTGCTTTTGGCTCACGTTCGCTTTAGCAACGATCTGGTAAGTTGACCGATCAATATTTCATAGCTATAAGCTTACTTTGAAATTTTAAAGCCTTACCTTTTTGATAATTAAAAAACAGGATTTAGCATTAGCGGGCGCATAAACCGGTCAGCTACGCTTTCCTATTTATAGCCCTTTTCCTAATCCTAAATCCTGTAGAAGAATTAATATCAAAAAGGTAATGTGACGGCTCTAAAAGAAGTAAATAAAATAACCTTAAAGTCTATTTCATTTGATCTTTAGTAGTGCTTCAATACAACTAAAAAGGCAAATGCTCTGGATAAAAAAAGTAAATAAACTATGTTTAGAAATGGAAAATAAATAATCCAACCTATAAAATTGGATAGACTATCGTAATTTTTGTGATGATACCCTACTTACTTAGAAGTGAGCAATGAATATTTAATATCCCCATGCTTTATTTATTCTATGAATTTGTCTTTCAAATTGTTTTTTAATTTAAATTTGATAGACAATCTTTTAATAAATTATTTATGCTTCAAAAATTACTTATTGTAGTTGCAATTTTGACTTCTATGGTTTCTTTTGGCCAAGAAGTTAATTTTGGTGTTCAAGGAAGCTATATTAATATGGAGGGGAAATCTTCTAACTCTCTAGACAATATTTCTTCTTCTGGGAATTCATCTGGATTTTATCTAGGTGCATTGGTTGATTTTACATTATCAGATAATTTTCATTTACAACCTTCTGTTAATTATGCAAATGCGGATGATGTTAATTTCATAATCGTTCCAGTTCTCGCGCAATATTACATCCAAGATTCGGGCTTTTATCTTCAAGCCGGACCGCAAGGTACTTTTTTGCTAGACAACGTTTCATTAGAAGAAATTGATCTTTTAAATACTTTTGGTCTAGATTTAGCTTTTGGGGCTGGTTACAAAATTACTTCTAATTTTTTCGTAGAAGCAAAGTACAGTTTTGAACTAACTAACAGGTTCTCAAAGGAGGTAAAAGATGCCGCTGATTCTGAGGGTATCGAAGTTGATTCTCAATTTAATGCTTTCAGTATAGGACTAGGGTATAAATTCTAAAAAAATCTAGAATGATATTTAGAAAACGAGGAAGTATCTACTTCCTCGTTTTCTTTTTTAATATTGAAAGAAAGGTGATTTTTTTAATTATGCCTAAACTCGAAAACACCTAAATAAAAATTTCTCATAAACATCTCTTTTTTTTTCGTTGCAACCATGGGGCGCAACCAAGATTGTGTCCACAGACACACATCTTGAATTGTTACTCAATCTTCAATTAAGGCTAAGCTATTAGTAATTACTTCAGGTTATTCAGTATTGCAATACTATTAATGTTTTCGACTCCGTTTTTTACTATTGTAAGTGCCGTAAAAACTTTTCGATTATATTTTGTTATTATTATTTAGCTTATCTAATACTTCCAAGGTTTTATCAATAAATTCTTGTTCCTCTATAGGGATTAAATCCAAAGCATGCCTTAAAACATCTGAAATACTTCTTTCAGGTTCTTTAATTTGGCGTTCAAAGCAACTATCCATTCCCTCTAACGCCAATACACTAACTTTAATAAGGTCTTCTATAAGAAACATGAGATAAAGATGGTTTTTTACTGGAAAATAAATACGTTGATAATCTTTGAGATGTGCATGTGGTGTCAGCCTTCTTATATGTTCTTCTTCAAAGCTTTTAAGCTTTTTCATGAGTTTTTCTTTTTTCATAACGTTCTTGGTTTTTAAGGATTTCTTTTTTGAGTTTCTTGGGGAAATGAATGTAGTCCGTGTCGTTTTCCAGTATGGCTATAATTTGTTCCAATTGAAACATATCACCATCGGGCATTAGTTCAATGACCATTTCTATCACTAATTGAACACTGGAAGTTTTACTTTGGTGGCTTAAGTTTTTCGAATGAAAATCACCTTCACCATCTAAGGCTAGCACACAGACTTCCAGTAATGATGTAATGCGCATGATGTAATCGGTATAATCTTCAAAGCGAACGGTGGCATTTCTAAAAGTATGCCGTTTGGTTTCTTCCTTTTTTAAACCATACTCAGTAGTTCCAATTCTCTTTAGCTGTATCAATTTTAGTTGATCAAGTTTTTTCGTTTTCATGGGATGCTGTTTTTAAAGTTTGTAATTGATGATTTACAATTGGTAAGAGATAATATAAAAGACATTGGCAATAAGAATGTGCCATGTTAAGGTCTGCTACTGAAAATAATGAGCTATTTCGATAGCGAAGTTCAGTATGGTGAAAGCAAAAGATGCTTTTTAGTGGGGACTGTTCAAATAGGTTTTCTGAAAAAACATTGATAGGTATTTCATGACAAAATTGAACGAGTTTAAAAAGATAAACGGGATGATGATGTTGCGGATGGTAATGCAGAAATGCATAAATAGTGCCTAAGCAAAGTTGTTCAAAAGATAATCGTATTAAATGTGCGCTTATTAATTCAGCGCTTTCTCCCTTAGCACTTAAGTTTAGACAATGTTTTGCTATTGCTATTCGATCTCGTGTGTAGTTGGTTATGCCCTTAGTATCCAGTTCAGGAATTTGGCTGAGTTGTAAAAGAGCTAATTCAAAAGGAGAACCCTCAACCAAACCACCTGATTGGATTATTTTAGAAAAGAAGTATTTATTATGATCAGAAGCAGCTATAAGTTGCTTTGGCATATAAAGCAACAAGCTGATAGTATATTTTCCGCCCGATTCCTGGCGGATAATATCTGAAAGGTTGGCAACGGCATTTGGGCTAATATGCTTGCTCAAAAGCAACAAATAAAAATGATAGTGTTCCTTGGAAGCATCATTATTCAGGGGATTATGAATTCCCTGTGCCGATGATTGCATACCGAAATAGTATAAACTTATAATTTCGATATGCTTTTTGAGGATTTCCGTAATTTGGCTTAACGCAAATTCGATAACTTTGGGTGGATGCAAGTTGGTAAGCATAGATCAAAAAAGTTTAAGATGGTCAATGAGCCTTCAAGTTTTAAAAAGAACTTAACGTAGCGAACCAAAATGACGAGTAAAAAACAATGCATATCTTGTTTTTTACTGCAAAGAGTGATGAGCGAAACTTTTAAAAAGAATGTTTATCTTTGAGATTATGAGCACAGCAACAAAAAACAGTCATATCGGTAGAAAGATTAGCCGAATCAGAGAACTTCGAGGAATGAAGCAGGAAGCTCTTGCCGCAGAATTAGGGATTAGTCAACAGAGTGTTTCTAGCTTAGAACAAAGTGAGCATATTGAAGATGAAAAGCTTGAAAGAGTGGCGAAAGCTTTAGGAGTAAGTAAAGAAGCTATTGAGAATTTTAATGAAGACACGATCTTTAATAATATTAATAATTTTCATGATAATTCTATTCAGAATAATTTCAATCCCGTTGAAAAGGTGATTGAATTATATGAACGTCTTCTAGAAGCAGAAAAAGAGAAAAATGCTTATTTAGAGAAGTTGTTAGATAAGAAATAGTGAAAAAGAAAATATTCATAAATTGAATAAAGTGTCGATAACCGGATAATGCTCCGGCAAATCGACACTTTTTTTATTTATAAAACAAGTTACCTACAAGATGAAAGCAAAATTTTTCTTCCTATTCTTTTTAGTTATCCAACAATCATTTTCACAAAATAGATTAGAGGGAATTGTACTTGACCAAGAAACAAACAAGCCAATTGAATACGTGGACATTTACAATGATCAAGATTATACTTCGACCAACGAAGAAGGAAAATTTTTATTCGTTTCCAAAGGAGATTCTTTGAAAATAGGCGTTTTAGGTTATGATCCAATATTCACAACTTTTGAAATGCTAAAAAGTGATACGATTTTATTGAGCAAAAAAATTCAAAATCTTGATGAAGTTCTAATTAATTCAGATTCTAACCTTTTCACATCTGTACTAAAAAAATTAGATGAAAATTATCCTTTAGAATCCTATAAAGAAAAGTTCTTTTTGAGGAGTGTGCTAAAACGAAATGATGAAATAATCAAATTAGTAGATTTTAGTGGAAGAATAGAACGAAAGACACTTTTCTCTACTAAGAGCAATCCAATGCCAAAAAAGAACTATTTCATTGAAATTGAAAACTTGAGAAAAGCAGGAATTAAAGAAAAAAACATAAATTTTACACTTTCATCATTTGAAGAGCTTCTTAATAATTTCATTTCAATATATATGAGTCCTGAAATTTATGATTTTAAGTATATTCCTTATGATGATTCAAGATTGGTAAAACTTGAATTCTATCCAAATAGTACGAAAAAGGCAAATTCATACGGATATTATTTAGTGAATTTAGAGGATAAAGCTTTTAATGAAGTACAGATTTCAAATTCTCAGAATACAGATTACACTGAAAAAAGAAATATTAAGTACAGAACTACTGATTATGATATAAAAATAACTTTTAAAAAAGATCCACACGCAAAAAAATATTTTATAGATAAAGCTAGTATGTCGGCAACGGTAGAAGTTGTTCCTCAAGATGCAGAGAAAATAGTTTATACAGTAAGTTACAAATTATTAACTTTTGATAATTTTCAAAATTTTGAAATAGATAACAATATCAATTTAACCAAAGATATTTTTGATCTAAAAGAAGATTACGATCAATCATTTTGGGAAGCACAAGAATTTTTACTCTTAACAGAAGAAATGAAAGAATTTCTGAACAGTTTAAGCAACGAAAATAATGATTTTAAAAGTACCACCAACATTAAATCGTAATCCATACTGTAGGTAACATCGGTTCATCGCAAATAACGGGTATTGTAGAAAAAGTGTAATAATTTTATTAATCAAGAACAAAAATGGTTAAGCCGACAAGTTCTCGTCCCTACTCCCGCAACTTGCGATAACCGGAGCAGTTACCCGCAAGCTCTGAAAAAATTTTCAATAAATGAATACAGAAATACTTAAAAACCTCATTACTCAATACAAAGAAAAATTTGATGAAATTAATCAAATAGAAATTTATAAATGGAAAGCAATAAAGCATTTTCAAGATAATTGGAATATTGACGCTAAAGATTTTCCAGAAATGATAAATGAAGCAATGAGGTTATCAAAAAATCTTTTAGATATCAGCAATTCATTTCCTAAAAGAATGTTGATCCAGAATGCAGAAAAATCACCAGAAGAGGTCAGAAATTTGATGATTGATCTCTTTGATGAAGATAAAGATTACATATCAAGGATAAAGAAATTTAGAGGAGAGTTTAAGAAATTAAATGATTTAAATTTTGAAGGTGACAACCATTACCAAGGTCACAAAGCAGTTTTGGTCTATTTAACACTAAGATTTCCTGAGAGATATTATTTCTATAAATACACAATGTTCCAAGAATATACAAAACTGATAGATTATCCATATACTCCAATTCAAGGGAGATACGAAAATTTAGTTCAATACAACCATTTATGCGAAATCACAAGAAGTTTCTTGGCGGAAGATCAAAAATTAATAAAGCTACATAAAGAACGTATTGATGAACAAAGCTATTTCGATAAAAACTATCATATTCTCACACAAGATTTTATTTATTCAGCTACAAGACATCTTACCAAACCAGATAAACAATTTTCAGATAAGGAAAATATTGAACTGATAGAAGACTTAAATTCTAAAGATTTAGGTAGTAGAGAATCAAAAACAGACTTCACAGCCAGAGTTACAAATCATATAGAGAACAATATTGAAAATAAAAGAATTGGCGATTTGGGTGAGTCATGGATAGTAAATTATGAAATAGAAAGATTAAAAGACTTAGGTAGAGACGATTTAGCCAAAAAGGTAGATTACTTTGCCAAGAATAATGGGGATGGAAGTGGCTTCGACATTATTTCTTTTGATGAAAATGGTAAAAAAATTTACATCGAAGTAAAAACTACAAGAGGATCTTTCGAATCTGCATTTTTTGTTTCAAGAAATGAATTAGAAAAAAGTAAAATTGAGCAAAATGATTATTATTTATACAGATTATTCAATTTTGATGAAAAGAAGAAAAAAGCTGATTTAAAAATAATTAAAGGTGATCTAAGTATGATTTGCACATATCCTACCGAATATAGAATTAAATTGAGTTAAAGAGCCAGCAAATAACAGCGATTCATCGCGAATTATGGGTATTGCGGAAAAAGTGTAATTTTAGTAATCAAGCAATAGAAAACTTAATCCGAAAAGTCAGCTTTCCCACTCCCGCGACTTGCGATAGCCGAGACAGTTGTACACAAGCTATTAAAGCCATCTCGAATTATATTGAGAGGAAAGAATTAAATTTTAAAACTGACAGAGATATTAAATTATATGGAATTTAAAATACTGAAACCAAAAAAGGCAATAAACAAAGCCTTTTCAAAAATAAAACCGAACAGAACGGAAATTGAAAGTTTTAAGATAAATTTGATTCAACTACTCGACCGAACAAATGATGTTGAATCAGAAGAATTTCATAAAAACCTAGTAATTGACTTCTTTAAAAAAACCTATTACGAACCAAATCATTTTATAAATACTAAAGGAAAAACAGATTTAGTTATCCACAATGGAGACAAGGCGAAAAGTAATGTTGGAGTTTTAATTGAGACAAAAAAGCCTACGAATAAATCTGAAATGCTATCTAAAAATAAAATCAATGTTAAGGCATTTCAAGAATTAGTGCTCTATTATTTAAGAGAACGAATCACAAATAGAAACCTAGACATAAAACATCTAGTTGTAACAAACATCAACGAATGGTATGTTTTCGATGAACATTTATTCGAGAGAATATTTGCCCGAAACAGAAAGTTTGTAAAACAATTTCAAGATTTTGAATCTGGAAAGAAATCTACAGATGTCTTTTATGATGAAATTGCAGAGCCATTTATAAAGGATATAGAACAAGAGATTGATTTCACTTTTTTTGACATAAGAGAATATGAAAAACCACTTCGTAACAACAATCCAAAAGACGACAACAAACTTATTTCGCTTTTTAAATTACTCTCACCAGAGCATTTATTAAAACTACCCTTTGCAAATGACAGTAATAGTCTTGACAAAAGATTTTACGGAGAATTACTGCATATTATTGGACTTTCAGAAACCAAAGATGGAAGTAAAAAACTAATTGAAAGAAACAAAAAAGGCGAAAGAAACACAGGTTCGTTTCTTGAAAACGCCATAATACAACTTGATAGTTTAGACAAAATAAACAGACTTGATAATCCTAGTCATTTTGGAACAACTCAAGAAGAGCGTTTGTTTAATGTTGGGCTTGAATTGAGTATAACCTGGATTAACCGAATTCTGTTTCTTAAACTTTTAGAAGCTCAACTAAAAACCTATCATAAAGGAGACAAAACCTATGAGTTTTTAAGTATTGATAAAATTAAAAATTATGATGATTTAAACAGTCTTTTCTTTCAAGTTCTGGCGAAGCAACAATCTGAAAGAAACCAAGATGTAATGGAGCTTTTTGCAAAAGTCCCTTATTTAAATAGTTCGCTTTTTGAACCAACAGGAATTGAACACAGAACGTTATTCATTAGCAATTTGCGAGATGATAAAACAATTCCGATTTATTCTTCAACCGTTTTAAAAAACGAGAGTGGAAAAAAACGAACAGGTAATTTAAATGCTCTTGAATATCTATTTGAATTTCTAAATGCTTACGATTTTAGTAGTGAGGGAAAAGAAGAAATTCAAGAAGACAATAAAACCCTAATTAATGCTTCCGTTCTTGGTTTAATTTTCGAGAAAATAAATGGTTATAAAGATGGTTCGTTTTTCACACCAGGTTTTATCACAATGTATATGTGTCGTGAAACCATAAGAAAAGCGGTTATCCAAAAATTCAACGAAACTAAAGATTGGAACTGTAAAGACATTGATTCGCTTTACGATAAAATTGAAGATAGACAAGAAGCTAACAACATTATTAATAGTTTAAAAATTTGCGACCCAGCAGTTGGTTCAGGTCATTTTCTAGTTTCTGCACTTAATGAAATGATTGCTGTTAAAAACGATCTTAAAGTTTTACAAGATAGAGATGGTAAAAGACTAAAAGAATACCAATTTGAAGTTGTTAATGATGAACTTATGATAACGGATGAAGATGGAGATTTTTTTCAATACAATCCCAATACCAAAGAAAGTCAACGCATACAAGAAGCACTTTTCCACGAAAAGCAAACCATTATTGAAAACTGCTTATTTGGAGTAGACATTAATCCAAATTCAGTCAAAATTTGTCGATTACGACTTTGGGTTGAGTTACTGAAAAATGCTTATTACAAAAACGAAAGTGAGCTAGAAACTCTGCCTAACATTGACATAAATATTAAATGTGGTAATTCACTAATAAGCAGGTTTGAATTAGATGCTGACCTTAAAAAGGCACTAAAAAGTAGTAAGTGGACTATTGATAGTTATAAAATTGCAGTTGACACATATCGCAATGCCCAAAGCAAAGAACAAAAGCGAGAAATGGAAAGGTTAATAAGTGACATCAAGAATGATTTTGAAACCAATATTGATACACCGTTTAAAGGAAAGTTATCTAGAGCTCGTGGTAAAGTAGATAAATTAGCTACAGAAATCAATACTCGAAAACAATGGGGTGAGAAAATCCCCAAAAAAATGTTTAAAGATTTAGAAAAAGCTACTAAAACTTTAAAAAAACTTGAATCTCAACGCGACAGTATAGAGATGAATAAAATTTATGAGGATGCATTTGAGTGGCGTTTTGAATTTCCAGAAGTTTTAGATGATAATGGAGATTTTGTAGGTTTTGATACTATAATCGGGAATCCACCTTGGGGTGCTTCTTTGACAAAAGAGCAAAAAGCTTTCTTAAAGGTTAGATACCAAAATATTGATAGCTCTACACCTAACACTTTCGCATATTTCATTGGATTATCTTTAAATATTTGTAATTATTTAATTACCCAAATTCTTCCAGATAGTATTCTCGTAAAAGACTTTTCAAAAACTAGAGATTTGTGTTCTAATCACCTCTACAACTTATCTTGGTATCAAAACACAGCAATACCTGACGATATTAGACCATTTGCAGATGTTGAACATGATGTTTGTACATTATTTTTAGATCAACTTGAAGATTCCGAAAAGACAGATATTTCTACAAGATTCTATCAAAATTCTTCAGTGACCGAAAAAAGATGGTCTGCAGACAAGGATAATTTTATCCTTAAAGAATATGATAATACATACAATATTCTTTTAAATTCGATAGACATTGGGCTTCTTAACAAATTAAGAAGCCTTGATATTTTGGACGATTACCTACAATGTCATGAAGGTATACACTCAGGTAATATAAGAGAGAAACTTTTTATTAAAGAACAAATCACAGGTAAAGAAAAACCAATGTTTCTTGGAGGACGAAATGGTGATCAAATTGAAAATTATATTTCAAAAAGATTTGGTTGGTATGTAGATTATCGTAAAGAGATTATTGATAAAAGTAAAAATGAGTATGCTTCATTAAGAGATGAACGTATTTTTAACCAGCCAAAAATATATTTGACTAGAACAGGTAATCCGTTCAAAGCATTTATTGATAATACAAACTACGCTTCAAATAATTTTTTTTCAATTCAATTTAAGGATTATAACTTTAATAGTTTTGATAATTTAATTCCTGTCCTTGGTTTATTGAACTCAAAATTTGCCAATTATTATATTAGGAAAGTAATCGCACCATCATTAGGAAATACATTTGTGGAAACTAAAATAATTCACGTCCTTAAATTGCCTCTTGCTAAGGAACTACTAGAATCTAAAGAATTAGTAGCACTAGTACATGCTTTGATAAATTCGAATATTAAAAATGTAAATGATTCATTGATAAGTCAAATTGATAATATCATTTACAAAATATATAAACTTACAGATAAAGAAATAGATAATATTGAAGAATCTAACGTGTAAGCTTCCCTTAAAACTGAAATGCTTGTGAATAGGATATATGGTATTTTTTATACAAATTATTTTTGAAAATCTCAGATCACAATAGTTTAAAACGTTGCAATTTATTATATTTGATTAAATAGACACTTAAATTTCGTTGCTATTTAGGCTCTTTTGTAATTAATGAATGATTCGGTGAATGCTTACTGAAATTCGACGATAAAGTGGCGTAAATCCTACCAAAAATTGTGGTTTAGATTTCCTGCCACCCCGACTTTTTAAACTACCAAATTTTGGTTAATTAAGGGTAATTATATGGTTTTCATGCAGTTACCCTTTTTTAATGCGTTAAATTCAACCAAACTGCACCAGCTATAATGTGAGTTATTCGTGAGTTTTGGTCATTTTCGTGAGTTAATCGTGAGTTTATTTTTTGTATCTTGATTAGCCCCCATGACCCTTAGTACATATTGATCGTTTTGGCTTTCAACCCTTAATTATTGTTTCATTTAAAAAACAAAACGATGCGTACCACTCAAACATTTATGATTTCTTTTTTCATCCGCAAGAAAAAAAACAAGCCGGAAGAAGCCCTCCTTTATGCCCGAATATCAGTTAACGGCATTTATATTGAAATGAGCTTAAAACGTAGCTTGGAAGTAAGCCGTTGGAACCAATCAGCCTGCAAGCTAAATGGTAGCAGTATGGAAAGCCAACAACTCAATAAAAAGATAGACGATACCAAGGCACTTTTATATAAGGCTTATGACAGCTTGCAAAAAGAGGAACAGGTGATCACTGCCAGTGCGGTTAAGTCACGATACCTGGGCATTGATAAAAAACATTACACCTTAACCCAATTACTGGACTACCACTCCACTAAAATGAAAGGTGTTTTAAAATATGGAACATTAAAAAATTATACGACTACAGAAACTTATCTTAAAAACTATCTGAAAGAAAAACGAAACATCTCGGACATTTATCTCAAACAGATCGATTACCAATTTACACTAGGTTTCGAGCGATTTCTGCGTGATTTACCATCCTTAAGCAACAATGGCGTCATGAAACACATGGAGCGTTTTAAAAAGCTTATGCGACTTGCTGAAGATCTGGATTGGATTGAAAAGAACCCGACCAAAAGGTTTAAGCTTCGGTTTCATCATGTCGATATGGTGTATTTATCGAAAGCAGAATTAGAAAAGATCAAGGAAAAGAAGTTCAAACGTGCTCCCCTTAGCATTAACCGTGATATTTTTGTGTTTTGCTGCTATACCGGATTGCCTTATGGTGATGTATTGGAATTAAAGAAAAAGCATATTCAAATTGGTATTGATGGGAAAAAATGGATTTATACAAGGCGAATGAAAACAAACACACTACTTAGAATCCCACTTCTGGAAGAAGCAGAACGCATCTTAGAAAAATACAAAGAGCATCCACGTGTAAGTAATAGTGATATCTTGCTTCCGGTGTATTCCAACCAAAAAACAAATCAATACTTGAGAGAGATTACCAAAGCCGTTAAGATCAATAAACAGCTTAGTTTTCATGCGGCTCGTCATACCTTTGCTACAACGGTAACCTTAGCTAATGGTGTGCCCATAGAAACGGTCTCCAAGCTTTTAGGGCATACTAAACTATCCACGACCCAAATTTATGCACGCGTGATCGATTCTAAAATTTCTAATGATATGGATAAGTTGAGAGGGAAGTTGTAAATTTGATTTTAAAGTTTAGAATTTCTTCATTTTTTCATATTATACTAATAATTTAGAATAAGAGCATATAATTAGTAGTTATAAGAGGAAGTGTATTTATAGTGGTGTTTTAGATTAGGTTAATTTATAGTGCCAAATAATCAGTAGTAGATGAAAAAATTTTGTTTTATTATTCTAATATTTACCGAGATAGTCAGTTCACAGGATATTAAAGTTTATCATGAGAAAAATCAACGTGATGAAATGATCTTATATGCTGATAATATGAATTATACCCCAGTGAGTTTGTATGTTGATGTAAGTTTTGCAAATTATACAAAGTCTGGTAAGGACACTATTGTACTTTCACCTAGAAAACGAAGACAGAAAATCTTAAAACTTCAAAAAAAAAATAAAAGAATTCCATCTCGATTTAGTTACAACGTAGACTATATGTATGGAGATATTAATATCAAAGAATATGATAGTCTTTATGTTTATAATCTGCCGTACTCTAAAGATAAAAAATATAAAATTTTACAAGGCTACAAAGGATCATTTTCACACTTTACAGAAAACAATAAATACGCTATCGACTTTAAAATGCCATTGGGCACTGAAATATTTGCTGCAAGAGGAGGAATAGTAATTAAAGTGATAGAAAAATTTAATAGAAACTGCGCAAAGATTGAATGTGAAAATTTTAACAACCTAATTACGATAATGCATAATGATGGAACTTACGCTGATTATTTACACATTCGACATAAAGGAAGTTTAGTGAAAGAAGGAGATAAAATTGTAACAGGTCAAATTATCGGTTTTAGTGGTAATACTGGTTGGAGTTCCGAACCTCATTTACATTTTGTGGTTTATCTTCAGAAAATTTATAAGCGAATAACCATTCCAACTAAATTTCATAATTTGAAAGAAGAAAAGTATAATTTCTAAAAAAAAGGGGTGTTTTTCCTGTATTTTAATATTATTCAGCAGTTTAACTTTAGTGTTTAACTTAAATATATATTAAAATGAAAAAACTAACCTATCAGATTTTTACATTGTTTTATTTATTTATCTTCATAAGCTGCCAGAATGAAGATATTTCAAGCATCGAAATGGAAGAATCAACTGCAAACTTGGTTTTGAATTATTATTCACCTAAAGATTTTGAAAAGGTAATACCTACTAATCACTCAATAGGCGAAGGCTCGGATATTTATTATTCTGATTTGTTAGAATCTGAAATTATCGAATACGATTTATATACTTCGAAAAAGAGAGGAGACAATAGGAATTACATCCAGAATTATAAACTAATTGCTTTGCTTGATGAGAATCCAATAAATACCAAATTTTTATAGCTAGAATATTTCAGGAAAATAATTCCAAAACTAAATTTTCATTTGTAAATAATTCAAATTTCTCTGGATACGTACATTTAATGAATAAGCAAGCTGAAATAGTTTTTGCAAACAAATATCAGTCAGGAAATAAAGAACTTGATGATAAATTTGATTATGATTTAATAAACTTACAAAAACAAACATCTAACTCTAAAAGGATGGAAGAAGATTGTCAGTATATTACAACATATCATTATAAAGATTGGTATAAAGTTTACATGGATGGTTCCACGGAATATACTCATACACAATATTTAGGAAGTACTACAGAAGAAGTATGTAATACAAGATATTATCCTGACCTCGGAGGTGGCGGTGGCGGAGGTGGAACATACCAATCAACTGGTTCGTCATCAAGTGATTATCAAGATTGTTATGATACTGTTCACGGCTGCTTACATGAAATTGAAGATGAAGTGGCCTTCGTTGGACCAAAACCAACAGAGGAATATGATAATAAATGCGATGGGTTAGTAGCTCTTTGGAATAACAGCGTAACAAGTGGAAATGAGTTTGTAGGAGTAATTACTTCTGATGGAGCTGTTTTAATTATAGCTGAAGGTGATGCGACTAGTGCTGAGGTGGCCGGTTTGATAGAGAGTAATGGTCAGACATATTATCAATATCCGACGAGTGAGGGGGCTCCAAATAGAACATATTCGGGACAAATTGTTAGCCAGGGTAGGTATTTTATCCCAATCAATAGTTTCATACACACACATCAAGAATGTTTAAATGATGGCTCAGATGGTGTTACTGGAGGGGCAATTAGTGAAGATGATGTAGCTTTAGCTGATACATATGATTTATTAAATTATTACGTCATAGGCTGCAATAAGGTTGGGAAATATTCTAAATATAGTAGGAATCCGACCTCCACATATTCTGGATCTATAGATAGTACCTGTGATGACGTAGATTATTAAAACAGAAAATATGAGAATTTACATTTTAATTTTTACTTGTATACTATTTTCATTCAATATGAATATCTTTTGTCAGGAAAATTCTGAAATTTTAAATGATGAAAAATTTAATGATATATTGTTAACAGGAGTAATGGATATAATCAAAGAGATAAAAGATAATGAAAATGATACCGAATTCGATTTTAATGAAAGAGGATATTTAAATGTTACCTTACTTTATTTCAATAGTGAGGCAAAATACGACGAGATAATGTACACATTTGGTATTTCAGATGAGTATCTTTCATTTGAAGATCGAAAAGATACATATAGACTTCTTCCATCAAAATATAACATTATAAATGATAAAATTATTTTATATTATTTTCCTACATCTAAAATAGATAGTAGCAAAAGGAAATATTTCTTCGAATTATTAGCTAGAAAATCTAACATTGAAAAGTTATCAGGTAAAATCGAAGGATTTAACGAAAAAGTTCAGCTGCATTCAAAATATAAATTAAAATTAAAAGCTGACTACAGTTATTCTATAGACTGAAATCTTCAAATAACTATATTAATTTAATCTCTTAGTATTAAAGATGGAATTACTACATTAGACTGGACATAGAGTTGAATGAATATTATTGCAAGTTGTTAACTTAGCAATTATGAGACGTAAAGCCAAATATTACACCTTAGAGTTTAAGCAAAAAGCAGTAGAACTAAGTTATGCCAAAGGCAATGTAGCACAGGTTTGTGAAGACTTAGATATATTACCTGCTGTTCTTTACCGGTGGCGTAAGGAGCAAAATAATTATGGCAAGAATAGTTTTCCCGGCCGTGGCAATCCTAAAATGACTGATGAACAAAAAGAGATAGCTCGTTTAAGAAAACAGCTTAAAGAGACTGAATTAGAACGTGATATCTTAAAAAAGGCGATTGGCATCTTTTAGCTCACTATTTATTATTTTAGATTAAGGTATTCGTGAATGCTTCGCATTTCCGCGAGCGACAAGAAAAATACAGGTTCATAAAACAGCATCGTATGAAATTTCCTGCCCGTAAGATGTGCACTATGTTAGCAGTAAGTAAAAGTGGTTATTACCACTGGTTGAAATCTGGTCCCAGCAACCTCTGGAAAGATAATCAGAAGCTCTCTTCATTAATCAAAGATATTTTTGAAGATAGTTACCAAAGCTATGGATCCCCAAGAATAAAAGCGGAACTGGAAGCTTTAGGTTTTAAGGTATCAAAGCCACGGATAGCTCGCATAATGAAGGCAAACTATTTATACGCAAAGAGGAAACGTAAGTTTAAGACGACCACTAATAGTAATCATAAATACCCCACAGCTCCAAACTTGTTGAACCAATGCTTTAATGTAGCTAGGGCTAATCAAGTATGGGTAAGCGATATTACTTATGTTCAAACCAAACAAGGTTGGAGTTACCTAACAGTGATCATTGATCTATTTAACAGAAAAGTTATAGGATGGTCTTTAAGTGATACCCTAAATACCGAAGATACTATTATAAAAGCTTGGCAGATGGCTATTAAAAATACCACACTCACACAACCTTTGATATTCCATTCAGACCAAGGTATTCAGTATGCCAGCCAAAGATTTACTAATCTACTTAAAAGCTATAATGGCCTGGTAAAACAATCTATGAGTCGGAAAGGAAACTGCTGGGACAATGCCGTGGCGGAATCCTTTTTTAAATCTCTAAAAGTAGAGTGGGTATATTGGCATAAGTACAAGCTTAGATCACAGGCAGAGTTATCTATCTTTCAGTGGATAGAAACCTGGTACAATACCAGAAGAAGACATTCTTATTTAGGCAACAGAACCATTAAAGAATTTGAAATAGATATGTATAATCAAAAACTAGCAGCATAGTCACTCAACTTAAAGTCCTGTTTTTTATTGCAAGTCCACAAAAGAGGTCAAATATAAATTGGACAGAGATTATCTGGGAGAAAAAGTGGTTTAATTTGAAGATAGATTGCTTAATTTTGATAATTGTAGTAATA
This sequence comes from Zunongwangia sp. HGR-M22, assembly GCF_027594425.1. NCBI lineage: Bacteria > Pseudomonadati > Bacteroidota > Flavobacteriia > Flavobacteriales > Flavobacteriaceae > Zunongwangia > Zunongwangia sp. HGR-M22. Next base: position 1,894,139 of record NZ_CP115159.1, on the reverse strand, counting down.
AATTTTATCCTAGATTAATTGAAACAGCTGGGGTTGCTTTTGAACTAAGACCTGTTCAGGTAGAATTCTAAAAACTAGTTATGCGAAGCGTATTAAAAGGAATTGTGGTATTTTTCATGGTCGGCATTGTTGCTTGTGAAAAGGAAGAGGTAGAATCAAGGGTATCCTCTTATCTGGGGTATTACAAAGTGACCTCGTTCACTTCAGATGTAGCAATGGATATCAATCAAGATGGTAATGCTGAATTTGATTTTCTTAAAGAACTAGATAAAGCCTGGTTCGAGAACGACATGAATATGATGGGGGAGCATCATATATCAATTCGCTCATCTAGTCAAGGAGCTGATGTATTATGGGTATTAACTAATGGGATGCCTTTTGATACATTCAGACCTAATTTACCATATTTATTCATGAGATTTGGTTCTGAAGGTACCTCAAAATATCTGAAAATTAAGGATGATCAGGTAGTATCTTTTGAGGTCCAGAAAGCTCCAAATGACATAGATAGACCTGAGTATGCGGCAGCATTTCCCAGGTACACCTCATTTAAATTTTTGGATTCGAACACTCTTGAAATGAAGATGGATCAAAAATTTTATGATGAAGAGAAAGAAGTATGGAAGAATGTTAGTCTTATCGCAGTATTTTCAAAAATAATTGATCCTGATTATAGGCCTGTCAATTATTGACCATTCTAAAATAAGAACTTATTAAAACGAATTTATAAGTATTGAAAAGCCGCTATGATATAATCTAAGCGGCTTTTCTATTCGAATTTCATGTTTATTATTTTAAGGATTAAAGATTTTTCTTGTATTAAAATATTTCGTAGCTTTTTATCCTGAAATTTTTAAAGACTCTTTTTAATTCTTTTTAGACTGTTGACTTTTTGATCAATATCGTAAAGAGCGCCGAGAATATTGTCGGAAGAACTTTTTATTGGAGCTCCTTCGTAATAAACTATATTAGGATAGCCTACGAATAATGTCTTTCTTAACACCAACATTCTTGGAAGACCTATAAACAGAAAGTTTTCGCGAAAAATTTTGTGCACTAGTCAAAATCCTCTTGGCAGATTTTTAATTTAATTTCTAAGAATTTGAGACCTACCCAGACTTAAATCATGACCTTTTAAAAAACCTCTAAACGCATATATTAAACCGATCATTAAATGGGACTAAGGAATCTATCTTTAAAATCTCAAGTAAAATACATGTTTAATTCTTGGAGTATCATTTAATTTCAAATGCGGTTTTGATGATCTACCACTTTTAATTGATAAAATTGATCTATTTTTCTAGTAAAAATATCAAGTTCATCAATAACTATGTTAAACATATCAGCATATTCTCTCAGATCATCCTCGGTTAATTTAGAATTATTTTTTAAATGCTCATTCAAACCAAGTAAAGTTGTTAGCGGTTTTCTAATCACGTGAGAAATATCATAAGTTATCTGTTCTAGAATAGTTTCATACTCCATAATCCCTGAAATATTTGTCAACGTACCAAACCAAGCCATCTTTCCTCCTTCGATTTTTTTTGGTGTGGCACGCAGCTTATACCATTTTATTTTTTCCGAATTAGAAACCACACGAAAATTAAATTTATAAGAACTTAAATTAGATGCAGATTTTCTCATACTTTTTCTAAATTCCACAACATCTTCCGGATGAATATAATTTAAAAAGATCTTAGGTTCTTTTTTCATTTGTTCTAAACTAAGATCGGTATGTACCTCTCTAATTCCCTTACTAATAAAATCAAAGTTGATCTCAAAATCCTTATTAATTGTAAATTGAAATATTACACCAGGCGTATTATCTAGTATTTCCTTTAACCTAATAGCGCTAAATTCAATAGATCTTCTTTGATTAATTAGAGCTTTTCTTATATTTAAATAGTCAGTTGTCTTCTTCGCTAAAATCTCCAATGCTTTCTTCTGGTTATTATTTAATTTATTTGGCTTTTGATCTATAACGCATAAAGCACCAAGAACATGTCCTGAAGAACTTTTTATAGGAGCTCCTGCATAAAAACCGATATGCGGAAAATTTTCTACTAATGGACTGTTTTTAAAGCGTGAATCTTCAACTGCATTTTCAACTTCAAATAGCGGAGATATTCCATCTAGCAAATAATGGCAAAAGCCATCCTCTTTCGGAGTTTCCTTAAGATCGATGCCGTAAACAGATTTAAACCACTGGCGATCTTTATCTACAAGACTAATAAGAGAAATGGGAGTGTTACAAATTACGGAAGCCAAATGGGTAATTTCGTCAAATTGTTTTTCGGGATCTGTCCCCAAAATGTCATAACTTTCCAAATCTTTAAGGCGAGCAAATTCATCCATAGCAAAAATATTATAAGCTTATTTCTACAAACTCTATGAAATTTCCAAAATATAAAAAAATCGTGAACTTTTTAGAAAAGGATCATTTTCAGTTCGTATGAATTTATAAAATCGAACTATTATTGAACTTTCGTGTTTAATTTAAATTAAGTGTAATTGCGTAATTTATAGAAAAGGTAATATTTACTTTTGCTATTCACTATTTATCAGTTGAAGAATAAACTAACTTCAAAAGAATTCTGAAGTCATCATTCATTTTTCAACTCCACCCCCACTCCAATTTTCTGTAACAAATATTGGTTATGATCAATCACCAATAAATCATTTTTTTGGCTGAGTTTGGAAAGCATGGCAAATAGCAAATCAATATCGGCATAATGCAAACCGATGCTGGGTTCATCTAAAATCAGCAATTCATTTTCGGTTTTGTTTTGAAACCAATTGAACAATAATAATCGCTGTTTTTCTCCAGATGATAAGGATTTAACAGGTTGTTCTAATCGTAAATGGGCTAAGCCAATTGCTGTTAATTCTTCTAATACATACAGTGTTTTTTCTGAAGCATTTGCAGTTTCTAACCAGTTTTTGGCTTCAGCAATAGTCATTGCTAAAACCTCAGCTATAGTTTTCAAATATAAGGTATGTTTTAAGATATGATCTTGGTAACGCTTTCCGTCGCAAACATCGCAGGTTTCAATGTAATTAGCAGCCACATCTAAACTGGTTTCTACATATCCTGTTCCTTTACAATTAGGGCACTGACTCGTATTTGTTTTATACGAAAAATCTTTCGGTTTCAATCCGCTTTCTTTAGCAAAAAGCGTACTGATTACTTTTAAAATATCCAGGTAGGAAACGATTAATGTTGCATTATGAGCGTGTAGCTTTTTAGGCTCAAAATATTGCGCACTCTTATAAGATTTTGCAGAATCAATTGTTTTGCAATTTACCGGTGTACTTTGCACAATACTCGGAATTAAAATATCCTGTACTAATGTGGTTTTTCCAATTCCGGATTTTCCTGTTATAGCAGTAATTCCGCCAACTGGAATATTTAACGAATCTTTTTCCAGCGTATGCTTTTTTAATTGCTGAATTGAAATTCTTGATTTAGAAGAACGAAATTGTAAACTTTTTTTTGATGCTTTTAAATACGGATGACATTCAGCAGTTTCTAAAAAGGATTTTGGGCTACCTTCAAAAGTTATATCGCCTCCATGTATACCCGCACCCGGGCCAATTTTCACTAAATGATCGGCGGCTAAAACTAAATCTTTATGATGTTCGATTACGATAACCGTATTCCCTTTTGCGACTAAACCATTAAGCAGATTAATTAAATCCGGAATGTTTTGTTCTGATAATCCGGCAGAAGGTTCATCTAATAAATACGTAATTCCTTTTAGCGGACTATTAAGTTGTTTGATTAGCGCAATTCGTTGTTGCTCTCCGCCACTAAGCGTTTTCGATTTTCGATTAAGCTGTAAATGATCGATATGCAGCTGTCTTGCTCGCTCTAAGGTATGGATAAGATGTTCTTGAAGTTTCTCGATCAATTGCCTATCAATTTCATCATTCGGCTGAGCAGTTTTAATCCATTTTTCAAATTCATTAAAATCCATCTTCTTTATTTCAAAGATGGATTTTTGATCTAACTTGATTTCTAAACGCTCAGGTTTTAAACCACTACCTTCACAATGGCTACAAGTGGCGGTCGACAATAAAGCGCGTAAATGATGAATGTTTTTATTTTTTCGAGTCAGAAAATATTCATCCATTAAATACGTAAACAGCCCTTTCCAAAGCATTTTTACCTGCTGTGTACCTTCGCGAGATTTTGTTTTAAAATGCCATTGGGCTTCCCATTCTTTATCAGGTATTCCTTTAAAAATGATGGCTTTTTGGGCTGCATTTAAATCTTTAAAAGGAGTTTGTAAATTGAATCCGTACTCTTTTCCAATTTCATCAACAATTGCCATATACTGCCCTCCTGCTTGACCGTAATAGTACAAAGCTTTGTTATGCTCAAATACTCCTTCGGTGATACTTAAATTGTCATCTCTCACAATTTTAGATAGATCTGGAAGAAGTTCTTCCCCAATTCCGTCGCAAACAGGGCATTTTCCTAATTCATGATTATTAGAAAAATGACTCGCCGACCATTCTTTACCTTGGTATTGTGCTTTACGAGAAAATGCGAAACGCAAACTTTTATCAATATCGGTTTGCTTGGCAATGTCTGATCGGTCTGAAAAATTCTTTTCTTTACGCGTAATACAAATACTTGGCGTTAATCCGTTAATATGAGAAACTTCAAATTGATAATTAACCCCTACTCGATTTTGCTGATAGCTCGAAAATTGTTTGCTCATCTCCTGTAAGCCATAGCCATGTAAGGTATCAATCACTAAAGAAGATTTTCCAGAACCCGAAATCCCGGTTACTACGCTTAATTTTTCTTTTGGTAGATTAATGCTAATATCTTTTAACGCATGGGTTCTGGCTCCTTGGATAGCAATAGTTGTTGTTTCTTCTTTTTCTGGAATCACTGCTTCTTTCTCTTGAATTTCTTCGGAATTAGCAACCCAAACATCACTAGTTAACTGAAATAATTCATGATTCTCGAAACATACAATTCCGGCTGTTTGTTTCTTTAATTGATGTAAAGCATCTAACAATTGCTGTACGTTTAACTGATGCAAACCAATGCTGGGCTCTTCTAGCAGCAACATGGTATTTTTAGCGGTTTTTGAAAAATGCTTGGTCAATTTAATTCGTTGGGCTTCACCCCCCGATAGCGTATTAGAGGGTTGCCCCAATTTAATATAACCTAATCCTAAACTTATCATTAACGATAATACCTCAGCTAATTTTTTTTCTTCTTTAAAAAAACTGTAGCCTTCTGAAATACTCAAATTATAAATTTCAGCAATGTTTTTTTGATGCCAGGTTACTTTCAGAACTTCAGGTTTAAACCGTTTACCATTACAAGTTGGGCAAGTTTGATTGATCGCTCCCATTACACTCATCGATAAGGTAATAACACCCGCGCCTTCGCAACGCTCACAACGTCCTGCTTTATTGTTGAATGAAAAAGAACTTTTAGTGAGTTGTAACGATTTTGCTTCTGTAGTTTTCGCTAATATATCGCGTATTTTATCTGCAATTCCAGTATACGTAGCCGGGTTACTTCGTGGTGTTTTCCCGATAGGTTGATCAGATACCGTTTGTAGCTTTAAAGCTTCATTATCGCAATACGTTTGTAAATGCTGTACAATTGTTTTCGTTTTTCTACTAATTACAGATAATCCGTTTTTTTTAGGTTGAAATTGAGCTTCATCAATAACTTCCTGGCTAGATTTTGCTTCAGTTGATTGGTTTTTCAAAACTCCTAAAGTAGGGCTTGCTGTAGGGATAGATTGAAAAAATTGTTCGGTAGAACCATTGAAGATAATTTCTCCTCCTTCAATTCCGGCTTTTGGCCCTAATTCCACAATCCAGTCCGATTTTTTTATCAAATTCAAATCATGTTCCACCACCATCACCGTATTCGCACGACTAATTAATCGGCGCAAAATATGATACAAATGCTTTTGATAGACTGGTGACAAACCGATAGAAGGTTCATCAAAAACATACAAAATGCCTTGCAAACTACTGTTTACCTGTTTTATCAGTTTAATCCGCTGGCCATCTCCCGAAGAAATTTCCGTACTCGGTGTGCTTAACTGGTAATGATCCATTCCTAATCGAATTAAATCCTGCAGTTGCGTACCTAATTTTTCGACTAATACTTTTTCTCCTCCGTTTAATTTTAGATCTTTCAACCTATCATACAGTTCCTGCAGCGGCAAATCCATCCATTCTTGAAAATTTAAACCTTTCCATTTAAATTTTAGATGTGCTGCTTTTATTCTAGCGCCATGACAACTTGGGCAAACTTTAGAGCTTACAAAACGTAAAATACTTTTATTCCGATCTAACCGAAGTATGTTATTCATGATAGGAAGCATTCCTTTGTAATAGCCTATTTCACGAGGTTTCGCTTTAAAACCTTCCCAACGCAGGCGGGATTCTAAACTATGTTTCCCATAATAAACCTGAATACGATCGCTCCCGTTTAAAATAACATCTTGTTGTTCGGCACTTAAATCTTTCCACGGGATATCAACGCTAAACCCATGTGCGTTACAAACTTTATTCAGTTCTTCAACCGTAATTTGCGAATACACAATATAACCACCCGGCAATGTAGTTACAATAGCGCCTTCCCGCAGTGTTTTCGTCTCATCTCCAATTAATTTATTTAAATCGATATACTCCGCTTCACCTATACCACGACAATATTCACAGGCACCTTCTGGATGATTAAAAGAAAATAGCGATTTGCTCATTTTTTCTGCTGCGGAATAACGAGCGAATAAAATCCTGAAAATTGGGGTTAATTCTGAAAGTGTTCCGAAAGTTGCGTTAAGCGACTGAAATCGTTTTGATTGTTCCACTTTAATCACCGGTAGAAGTTCCTCTATACGATCTACCTCAGCGGTGGGAATTGCCGCTGCGTTTTGTTGATTATACGCCGGTAAACTTTCTAAAAAATACCGGTAGCCTTCGTTACCAATAACATCCATTGCTAATGAAGATTTTCCGGAACCCGATAAACCGGTTATTACGATTAATCGGTTTTCAGGTATTTCTAAAGATATATTTTTTAAATTATTTTGGTAGGCGTTTTGTATGCGCATATAGGGGGTATTTATTCGATAATCGAGTTTAATTGGTTTGAGACTTACCTCGAAATTTGAAATTATTCTTTGATAAATCCTTCATGGAATTTCCTTGAGGTAATTGACTTCGATAAAATCAAATATATAAAGATTTTAAAGGCTTATATAAATCTCTTGTATCTTTAGTTTATTCTCGTAAAACAAGTTATTAGTAAAGTTATTAATCACTGAATTTGCACGTTGATTTTATTCGATAATCGAAATTCAATGTTTTGAGACTCGCCTTTACAGAAGAAGAATTTCTAATAAACGACTTATAGGGCTTGCGCTTAGATTGTACTGCTAAAAAAATCATTTAAAATGATCTTTTAGTGCTTGTTTAGCAGCATTTACGCCACCCATGCCATGAACACCTCCGCCGGGTGGCGTTGAAGAAGAGCAAATATAAACGGAATCATTCGAGGTTTTGTAAGGAGAAATTTTTACTACAGGTCTTGTAAAAAGCTGAGTGATATCTTGCCGGCCTCCATTAATATCGCCACCTACCAAATTAGGATTAAACAATTCGAGTTGTTCAGTATTCATAACCGAACGTTTCAAAATCGTTTTTTTAAAACCCGGAGCTGCTTTTTCAATTTGCTGTTCAATTAATTCGGTACAATCTTTCTTACTTCCATTAGGAACATGACAATACGCCCAGGCAGTATGGTTGTTTTCTGGAGTTCTTGTTGAATCAAAAACAGTTGGTTGTACCAGCAAAACATAGGGATGTTCGGCTATTTTTCCTTCGGAAATCACATGTTCTGAAATTTCTATTTCCTCAGGACTAAATCCGACATGTATCGTTCCTGCCCTTCTGCATTTTTCATTCAAAAAAGGAATAGGTTCATCTAAAGCCCAATCTATTTTAAACACACCAGAACCGTACTTGTAATTTGATAGTCGCTTTCGGTAAGTTTTACTAAAATTCAAACCTTCAATGTCTAAAAGCTGTTTAGGCGTAAGATCGAATAGCTGAATTTTTGAAGATGGAAGCTGTTTAGAACTGGTGATAGTTTTATTTAAAATCAGCTCTCCTCCCAAATCTTTATAATATGCTAGCAAAGCATTAATTAGAGATGACACTCCTTTCTCTGGAAAAGGCCATCCATTTTGGTGCGCCATAATTGTTAATACCAATCCGAAAGATGCTGATGCTAAATTAGTAAGCGGTAATGTAGAATGTGCGGCTGCACCGTAAAACAACGATTTACTTTTTGAATTTTTAAAATAATGATTGGCCAATGTTTTTGCTGGTAGCAATGCATACCTACCAAAATTAATAAATTTTAAAGGATGCGATGGAATGCCTAACGGGCCTAAAATATCATTTGCTATTTTTGGCCAATCTGATACTAAAGTGCCCATCAATTTAGTATATACCACTTCATCTTCTTCAAGACCTTTTGCCGTTTTTTCAACCTCTTTATAACAAGCTACGGCATCACCGTTTTCAAGCGTCTGAACAAAAGGAATGTCCGGAAATATCCATTTTAACCCGTATTTTTCTAATGGTAATTGTTCAAAAAAAGGCGAGCTATATGCCATGGGTAATACCGCAGCACCTATATCGTGCTGAAAGCCAGGTAAGGTTAATTCTCCAGTTTTAGTAGCTCCGCCAGGTTGCGGTTTGGCTTCTATTAATTGTGTTTTTAATCCCTTTTGCTGAAGATATATAGCAGCAGCTATACCATTAGGGCCGCTTCCTATAATTACAGCATCATAATCCTGCATAATGTTTCTTTTTCTGCTTTACTAGATAATCCAGATTTAAATCCTCCAGGTTTACCTCAAAATAAGATATTATTTTCTGATAAATGCCTCATGTAAGTTTTTCGAAGTCATTTATTTAATCTTATTTAAATCTACACGCTGTAAATAATCATCAAACTTCAAAAACCCTCTTTTTTCGGCAATCATATCATGAGTCATGATATAAGTAAAATACGATAATTTGTGCCCAAATTGATCTTTACTAATTAAATCTGAAAATCCACTACCTACCTTGGCAAGTGCTGTAGGCATTTTTATTATTTTACCTCCAATGTGTTTCTTTATCATTTCTGCCATTTCCTCTCGCGTATGAATAGATGGACCACCTATTTCCATAAGCTTAGGAAGATCTAAAAAAGTTGTCATTATATATTTTGCTAAATCCCCGTGATAAATACTATTAGTTTTAGCCTGCCCATCACCTATTAGCGGAATAATTTTTCGTTTCGCCATAATAATTAAATCATTTAGGCCTGAAAAAAAACCTACCGGACGTATAATGGAATAGGCTAAACCCGATTTTTCTAATTCTTCTTCAACCTTTTTGTGCATTCTGGGAATGGTAAACTCTGAAGCACTATCGACTCCCTTCATCGATACATAAAAAAACCTTTTTACATTGTGGTTTTTGGCATCATTTATAACGTTTTTATTCGCTTTATAATCGTTATCGTAAAATGAATTTGGAGTTGGATTGAACAAGCTTATAGATTTACCTAAGGCTGAAACTACGTAATCAATACCGCTTGTAATGTCATGAAGCTTATTTCTTTCTGAACTGGCATCTAAACGCCAAATATCATCGGTATATTCTTTTAATTTTTCAAACCCCTGCTCAGAGCGTGTAAGTGCTCTTACTATAAATCCTCTCTTTATAGATTCTTTTACTAATTGCATTCCTAGTTCTCCGGAAGCTCCCACTATTAAAATTGTTGTTGCCATATTATAGTGATTCCTAAGAAAGTGCGCTTAAAAATCGACACAAGATATACAAAGCAACGATGCAGTCTATAGTATTCTTCCCAAATCATTTATAAAAGTATCGAAATCTATTCTTAAAAACTTGAATTAAATTTTCTCTAGAATTAGTTCAAAATTTTAGTCCAAAAAATTTTTGAAAGCTAATTTTAGCAGTATATATTTGCCTACATAGATTTAATCTAAATAAACATGATAAGCCTAGCCATTGTTTTTTGTTTGTTGGGATGCTGGTGTCACTACAATTTGTCTCCAAAAACAAAGATCGAAAAAGTTACATTTGAAAAAAGCATGGCAGATCGCGTTTGGTTATCAAAAATCACTAGCCTTATATCTTTTTTAATATCTTATTTTCTCATTTATAAGGTATTTGGCTTGGTAAGCGGATTATTAATTTTTATTTGCATTTTGACGTTAATCCTTAGCTTATTGATCTTAGGTAGGCCATTAAGAACTCCAAATCTTGCTATACTTAGCTTATTGTTTATTTTCTGCTTATTTTCTGAAATTTTATTCTAATTATGCCAGCAAATAAAAAATATCTTACTAAATCTTTTCATCAGAAATTTGCCAAGTTAACGGCAGGATTTTTTGGTGGCTATGCAATTTCAGCATTGCTTCATGTCTTGTTAGCCTTTTGGCTTCCCGATCATAAATTAGTCCTAATTACATCAATTTTCACCATATTTTTATTTTGGATGCTTTTATTTATCATACCATATTTATTTGAAAATGGATGGAAAATATGGGGAATATATCTTCTAATTACACTTATTTTATATGTTGGCGTTTATTTTGGTAAACTATACTACCCGATAATCTAATATGGCAAAAAGAAATTACAACGTATTTTTTCATTTACATACTATAAGTGGTATCATAATTAGTGCTGCTTTATTTATCATTTTTTTTTGCGGAGCTTTTGCACTGATTAAAGATGAAATTACCGCATGGGAAAAAGGTGAAAACGTTGACATGGAAATCGCATCAAATATAGATTATGATCGCGCCATGCAAACTTTAGAGAACGAAGGCCTACACTTAACCGGAAGAGATATAAGAATGATTCCTCCAGACGTTAAGCAGAAGATGTTTGTAGGGCTTACCAGCTCTAAAGCAAAGAACGCTAGTGACGAAGACAAGATTGCTACTTATTACAACCTACACACTAGGAAATATAGATTATCCACTTATTACGAATTTTATAGTATTGGTGAACTTATATATCGATTACATTTTTTCCATCAAATTCCAATCTATGGTATTTATATTGCTGGCTTAATCGCTTTCTTTTTCTTGTTAGCGATTATAAGCGGAATCATAGTTCATTGGAAAAAAATAGTCTCTAATTTTTATATTTTTAGACCTACCACAAAACTGAAAACTATTTGGACAGATGCTCATACGGCCTTAGGCGTTATAGGATTACCGTTTCAGTTTATGTTCGCCATTACAAGTTGTTTTCTTTGCTTATCGGCATTGGTCCTTTTACCTATTAATTATGTTTATAATGGCGATCAAGAAGCGGCTTTAGCTGAGCTTCGTCCCATGCAAAAGACGTATGAGTGGAAAGCAGAGGCTACTAAAGAGATACCAAGCCTCAATGATTTTGTTGAAAAAACAAACGAGAAATGGCCAGATTTTGAACCTTCCCAGATTTATATCAAAAACTATGGTGGTACTAATATGAAGTTTCAAATTGACGGGCTTTTAAATTCTAAAAAAGCTTTTCTCGGTCACGGAAGGATAGTGTACGATGTAATGACAAATACTATTACTGAAGAAAAAAATCCAGAAGATCCTGGGTATGCTGAAGTTGTAGAAGTAGCAATTAGAAAACTTCATTTTGGAGATTTTGGCGGCCTATCTCTTAAAATAATCTATTTTGTTTTAGCAATTATTACATGCTTTGTGATTCTAAGCGGTGTTTTAATCTGGCTGGAGGCGAGAGATAAAAAACATATATCAGAAAAGAAGCGAAAGTTTAATAGAGGATTAGGCTATTTCTACATTTCAATTTGTATGAGCCTATACCCTATGACCGCTTTAAGCATACTTGTGGCTAAATATTTACCAAGAAGTTTAGATACTAATCGACAATCTATCCTTTATGCCGTATTTTTTATTGGTTGGTTAATTTTTACGCTGTTCTTCAGTTTAAGAAAGAATAATTACTTAACAACAAAACATACGTTATTACTTGGAAGCATCTTCGGAATTTTCGTTCCTATCATAAACGGAATAACTTCTGGAAACTGGTTGTGGATAATGTATCAAGAAAATCAAACTGCGATACTATTTGTAGATATATTCTGGATCGCAATTTCTTTGATAAGTATTGGTATTCTTATTAGAATGAAAAAGCCAGTATAGCCTTAGAAAAAGATTAAAAAGTGTAGTATAAAAAGACGTATGAGCTACCTACATAATAATTTCTAGCTTCAAATTGAGGTTTAATATCATCTCTCTTTTCAAAATTAAATTGCACACCCAATCTAAAATTGGTATTCAAAATGTACCTCAATTCTAGATCCATCGCCAGATTCACAAATTGATCTGAATCAAGATCCTCATCAAATGGATAATCTCGACTTACCAATCCTAAATCCCCTCCTGCGAGGGCCTGTATCTTATCGTTAAGAAAAACAGTATATATACTTCCACCAATTCCAAACTGTTGATAGTTCACATCACTAAATCTTTCGTAAAAAAGATTTAACTCAATGGGAATAAACAATAATTTATTAGTACCATAACCAGCCTTAAAAACTAAATCTAAGCCATCTGTCGTAAAATCGGGATCTTCAACATTTATCCATTTTTGCTCAGGAATAGGATCTGCTCCCACCGCCGCAAAGAAATAAGAATCATTATTTTTCCTTTTTGGGCCTAAATCATAACATTGGGAAGAGGAATGAAAGCTTACAAAAAGACTTATCAATATAAAAGTAATTTTCAAATCGAAATTGTTAATTAAGAGCCATAAATTTAAATAATTTCGGCAGAATCCGCTTGCTTTTTTTTCGGTATTAAGACTATATTACGTTTCAATTTAATTTGTTGCTTAGCCTTATTTATATTTTGCCAGTCCATTTCATTAACTATCGTAACGCCTATACTTTTAGCCTCATCTACTACCAACCAATCAGGATTTTTTCCTGTAACTAACAAATCAGTATCTTCAGTCATTTTATTTTCGATAATGGCATTACTAGTTTCAAGCTCATTTTTAATTCTGAATTCTCGATCCTTATCTAAATGACCATCAAAAACTACTTTCTTACCTTCAAAATTATTATGCTTCGCATTATTTACTGGTTGCTTTATATTTTCCTCAGAAGAATTGAAATAATTCCAAGCAATAAAAAGTATCGCCATTAGAATTAAAACATATATCGCTAGTAAAATTGAAGCCATCATAAATTCGCTTTAGATAATTTCTACATAATTTCGAAGCAAACTTACATGATTTTAAATCTTTAAAAATTAATTTAAAGAGGTTTTAACGATTTTAGGAATATGTTATTAAATCTAGGGATCTTAAAATGCTATAAAATTTTCTGTACGTTAATCATAACTTAAAAGCTAAGACCGACTTTTATGGCTTTAAGGAAGTAATTAATTTTGTCTAAAAAATTATGAACTTAAGTAATTTAGGAAATACAGATTTAGTGACGCCAAAAATTATCTTCGGAGGAAATGTATTTGGTTGGACTTTAGATGAAAAGGAATCCTTCGCAATGCTCGACGAGCTTCTTGAAAAAGGATATACATGTATAGATACAGCAGATGTATATTCTAGATGGGCAGAAGGCAATTCTGGTGGTGAATCTGAAAAAATCATTGGTAAATGGATGAAAGATCGCGGCGTTAGAGATAAAATTACACTGGCAACCAAAGTAGGTTCTGATATGGGACAAGGCCAAAAAGATATTTCTGAAGAATATATACTAAAAGCAGCTCAAGATTCCTTGAAAAGATTACAAACCGATTATATCGACTTGTACTATACCCACTGGGACGACGATCGTACACCCGTTGAAGAAACTTTGGGAGCCTATCAAAAACTAATTAAAAAAGGACACGTAAAATACATTGGAGCTTCAAATTTGAGTCCGGCGCGATTACGAGATTCTTTAAATGCTTCAAAAAATAAAAATCTACCTAAATATCAAGTATTTCAGCAAGAATATAATTTGATGAATCGTGATAAGGTTGAAGGCGATATTCTTGAATTATGTCAGCAAAATAATGTAAGCATTACCACTTACTTTTCTTTAGCAAGTGGATTTTTAACCGGAAAGTATCGTAGCGAAGATGATCTTGAAGGGCAGAATAGAAAAGATTTTGTAAAAAACTATCTGGACGATCGTGGCAAGAATATTTTGAAATCTTTAGACGAAGTTTCTGAAGAACACGGAATTTCTAACGCCGGCGTGGCTTTAGCATGGATAATTAACAGACCTGGAATTACCGCCGCTATTGCCAGTGCTACAAAATCTTCACATCTAAAAGCTTTTGAAGAGGCTACTTCAGTAAATTTAACTGAAGAGGATATGAATAAACTGAATAAAGCCAGTTCCTAATAATTATTAAATTAAAGATTACAAAGCAATAAAAATAAAAGCCCCGAAATTGGGGCTTTTATCATTATATTTTAGAAATAATTTCTTCCAAAGTAAGACGATCCTGCTCACCGGTTTTCATATTTTTAAGCGTGTATTTTCCTTCTTTCATTTCTTCATCTCCGGCTAAAATAACAAACGGAATATTGCGCTTATTGGCATAATTCATCTGCTTTTTCATTTTCGCAGCATCCGGAAATACTTCGGCGTTAACTCCGTTCGCACGTAATTTATTAACTCCTTTAAAGGAATAAAGTGCTTCTTTTGTTCCGAAGTTTATAAATAAGGCTTTTACATCATCAACAACAGCATCTGGAAATAAATCTAATTCTTCCAAAACCAAATAAATTCTATCTAAACCAAATGAAATCCCTACACCACTTATATTTTTTAGCCCAAAAATTCCCGTAAGATCATCATATCGACCACCGCCACCAATCGATCCCATTTTAACATTTTTGGGTGCCGCAACTTCAAAAATTGCACCGGTATAATAATTTAAACCACGCGCCAAAGTAACATCTAAATCGAGATTCGCAGTTTTTAAAGGGATTTCTGAGATCGCATTTTGAATAAATTCTAGCTCCTCGATTCCTTTAAGACCAACTTCAGAAGTTGCTAATATTGATTTTATTGCTGCAATCTTTTCAGCAAAGCTTCCGTTTAAGCCGAAAATAGGCTTAATTTTCTCGATAGCATCTTCAGCAATACCTTTAGAGAGCATTTCTTTTACCACACCATCTTCACCTATCTTGTCCAGCTTGTCTAGCGCAACTGTAAAATCGACCAATTTATCCTGCTCACCTATTACTTCAGCAAAACCAGATAAAATTTTACGATTATTAATTTTTATAGTAACTCCCTCTAATTTTAACCCTGAAAAAACGGCATCGTACAATTGCACAAACTCCACTTCTTGCCATAAACTATCGCTTCCTACAACATCGGCATCACATTGATAAAATTCTCTAAACCTGCCTTTTTGTGGACGATCGGCACGCCAAACAGGCTGAATTTGATAGCGTTTAAACGGAAAATCAATTTCATTTTGATGCTGTACAACGAAACGCGCAAATGGTACGGTTAAATCGTATCTTAATGCTTTTTCTGAAATAGAAGGTGTTAGCTTTAAACTGTCTTGATTGGTTAAAGCACTCTTGTCAGCTTTCTTTAAAAAGTCTCCAGAGTTAAGAATTTTAAAAATTAGACGATCGCCTTCATCTCCATACTTTCCCATCAGGGTTTCAGAATTTTCAAAACTTGGTGTTTCGATCGCTCGAAATCCAAATTTTTTAAATTCTCTTTTTATGGTATCGAAAATAAAATTTCGTTTTGCCACTTCCTGCGGAGTAAAATCTCTAGTTCCTTTTGGTATTGAAGGTTTTTGTGCCATAAAATCAATCTATCTTCAGGAGAAATCCTGTATTCTTTCAGTTCAAAAATATATTATTCAAATTAGTTAAAATAGGCTGCTATATTTGCTTTGCAGACCATTTTATCGGCTGCAAATATCTTAAATTTTGTTCGAACCTAAACAATTTTCAAATTTTAAGTAACATTATTCCTAAAATTGAGTCTAACTTATAGTGACTGAAATTTCAAAATATGTTTGCACTCATACGCGAGAACATCAATATCGCTTTCGATTCGATTAAGGGTCAACTTTTAAGAACCATTCTAACTGTACTCATTATCGCCATAGGGATAACCGCTTTGGTGGGAATACTTAGTGCCGTTGGCGCTTTAGAGAATACCATTAGCGGAAATTTTGCGTCTATGGGCGCTAATACATTTAATATTCAGCGCTACAATTACACTTCACAACGCGGCGACGAAGTAAATAAAATAAATCCAGTGATTACCTATAGGGAAGTTAAAAGCTTTAAGGATAATTACCAATTTCCTCTTACCACTACTGCGATTAGCTTTACCGGAACCACTGCTGCGGAAATTAAATGGGAAAACGAAAAAACAGATCCTGAAATAAATGTACTGGGAGTTAACGAAAATTACATAATCAACTCGGGACTTTCAGTCGAAAGAGGACGTGAATTTAACTATTTTGATATTCAGAATAATAGCAATGTAGCCGTAGTAGGCGCAGATTTTGCTAAAGATAACGGACTTTTTAATGGTGCAGATCCTATCGACAAAACTATAAGCGTTAGAGGTGCAAAATTTAAAATTATTGGGATATTAGAATCTAAAGGATCTACATTTGGTAATAATGAAGATTTAAGAGTTCTTATACCCATTCAGCATGCAAGATCTATATTCACTAATCCCGGGATTAATTACAACCTTAGTATTAAAGTTGAAGATAAGCAAGTTTTAGATGCTGCACAGGATGAAGCTATCTTAACCTTTAGAAATATTAGAAAATTAAATCCAATAGAACCAAATAATTTTGGGCTAGAAAGAAGCGATAGCCTGCTAAACGAAATCGCAGAAATGTCTGGCTATTTGAACATGGCAGCATGGATTATTAGCCTGGTAACCATATTTGGATCTTCTATTGCGCTGATGAACATAATGCTGGTTAGTGTTACCGAAAGAACTCGGGAAATTGGTGTTCGTAAAGCACTTGGTGCAAAGAAAAATACAATTGCCGCCCAATTTTTTATGGAAACTTTAATTATTGGTCAATTTGGCGGAATTTTGGGCATAATTTTAGGAATCTTGATTGGTATGGCCGTTTCGGCCGGAGTAGGTTTCGATTTTACAACGCCTTGGTTAGCGATGTTTTGGGCTGTGGTTGTCACCCTTCTTACCGCGCTATTTTCAGGATTATATCCTGCAATTAAAGCCTCAAAACAAGATCCTATAGAATCGCTTCGATACGAATAGAGAGAAAATAAAATATCTTAATCTTTCTTCGGAAAAGAATACATTCAAATATCAAGTTTAGTCAAGCCCTATTTAGGCTTGACTTAACACGCAAAATTTTTCCGAAAAATCAAAATCAACCCTTTACGATACCAGCAAAATATTGGTATAACTCACCTTTTGTGATACTCGCTCCTTGTTTTATTAATGCGAAAATATCCTTATTACGATCATCACTCATCGCTTTAGTTGATGTATAAATGTTTACAGCATCATCCATCAAATTAGCTCTAAGCCAATTGTATCCCTCTCGCGTGGTAATATCAATTGCTTCATTTTCAATTTTGACAGCTATTAAGTTAATGGTAGCTGTCGTTATTTGAAATAAAAACAATTGCTGTTTTGAAAAATGCTCTAAAAACTCAACTTTATTTAAAACACCTTCCCAGATAAGATCACTAAAAACATCGATTTCTTTTTCAGCAACATCAGGTTTATTAGTTTTTATATCTTTCCACTCATCGGCTGTGATAGATTGCGTGGCAAGAAAATTGATAAATTCTTGGTGCATTTCTTCCAGCTGCTCTCTTGTAAGTCTTGCATATTTCATAATAAAAAATTTAACTATAAAAAAAGCCCACTCACAGAGTAGGCTTTTTAAAAATTATATAGGCTTCTTAAGCTTCTCCTACAACATCAAATGATAGTGTAGAAATTACCTCACGATGAAAACGTAAAGTTGCATCGTATTGTCCTAATCTTTTAATATTTCCACCAGCAATACTGATGTATTTTTTGTCGATCTCAACACCTTCTTTAGCTAAAGCATCAGCTAAATCTGCATTAGTGATAGATCCAAACAATTTGTCTCCAGCACCAGATTTAGCAGTAATTTTAATATCAACTCCGTTAAGCTTCTCAGCTTGTTTCTTAGCTTCGTCGATATGCTTTTGCTCTTTATAAGCTCTTTGTTTAAGAGTTTCAGCTAAAACTTTCTTAGCTGATGGAGTTGCTAATTCTGCGAAGCCTTGTGGGATTAAAAAGTTACGACCATAACCATTCTTCACAGCTACGACATCGTCTTTAAACCCTAAATTATCTACGTCTTTTTTAAGTATCAATTCCATAATTGCTTCTTTTTATTTTAATAAATCACCAACGTATGGCATTAATGCTAAATGACGTGCACGTTTAACAGCAACAGCCACTTTTCTTTGGTATTTTAAAGAAGTACCTGTTAAACGACGAGGAAGTAATTTACCTTGTTCGTTTACAAAACTCATTAAAAAGTTTGGATCTTTATAATCGATGTATTTAATACCCGATCTTTTAAATCTACAGTACTTTTTAGTTTTAGTAGTTTCTATATTAAGAGGAGTAAGATATCTAATCTCACCGTCTTTTTTTCCTTTTGCTTGTTGTTCAATAGATGTAGCCATACTTACGCTTTTTCTTGGATTCTTTTTCTTCTTTTCTCAGCCCAGGCAATAGCATGCTTATCTAACTTCACAGTTAAATAACGCATCATACGCTCATCTCTTCTAAAAGCAAGCTCTAAAGGTTCGATTACCTCTCCTGGTGCTTTAAATTCAAATAAGTGATAAAAACCACTTTTTTTGTGCTGAATTGCGTAAGCTAATTTTTTTAGCCCCCAATCCTCTTTTGATACCATCTCAGCTCCTTTAGAAACAAGAAATTCTTCGTATTTCTTAACTGTTTCCTTTATCTGCTCATCAGATAAAACGGGATTCAAGATGAAAACAGTTTCATAATGATTCATAAAAATATATTTTATTAAAATTGGCTGCAAAAATAGAACTATTTTTTATAATTCACAAGCAAAATTTAACTAGTTAAAAATAGGCTTTTGATCGATGAAATTTAATCCAATCTTGTCTATTTCAATTTTAATCCATAATATTGTTAAAAGTAATAGCAACAAAGAACTGTGGAAGATATTTTGTTAAAGTGTGCAGTGGTGGATGATTCAAGTCTTCAGAGATTATCTATTGTTAAGATGATAAAGGATCACCCTAACCTTACTTTGGTGGCAGAGTACAATAATGCTATCGAAACTAAGAATGGCCTTTTAGACAATGAGATCGATCTAATATTTTTAGATATAGAAATGCCAATCTTGTCTGGTTTTGAGCTTCTTGACGACCTCCCTAATAAACCACAAATTGTTTTTGTTACCGGCAAAACCAAATACGCCTATAAAGCTTTTGATTATAGCGCAGTAGACTACTTACAAAAGCCTGTTAGTAAGGAGCGCTTTAATAATGCTACAACTAAGGCATTGAACATGTACAAGCTTAAAACACAGGCTGTACTCCCTGAAGATGATGACTATATTTTTGTAAAAAGCAATCTTAAAAATCGTAAAGTATTTCTAAATCGCTTAAAATATATACAGGCTCTTGGTGACTATGTAAAATTTGTTACCGAAGAAGATAATTTTGTAGTACTGGCTACAATGAAATCTTTTGAGAAAGAATTACCTTCAGAGAAATTTCTAAGAACGCACAAATCCTATATTGTGAATTTAGAAAAAGTAGAACGTTATAATAGCAAGACCATAGAAATTGCTGGTGAAAAATTACCATTAAGCCGCCATAAGAAAAATAACCTTGTAGAAGCTTTAGCTAGTAAAGCTTAGTAATTTTAACTCTTCTCTTATTTTAGATATTATTGAAAGCTTATATAATTCAACACTTAAACTGGGTCAACATTTACAATAACTCTCACGCTTCGATACGCACCTATTGAATTAAAACTTACAAGGATCTTATTTAAAACTGCTTTCGTTTTTCCCAAAGATTGATTTTGTGGAATTTTAAGCATAATATTTTTATAATACTCGTTTCGAATTCTTGCTACTGGTGGAAACTCGGGGCCTAATACATGTTGTTTAAACACATTTTGCATAGCTTTTGCAATCCAATCGGCAGCATCATTGGTTTTGCTAAAATCACGAGACTTTAAACTTAAACGCACTAATCTATAATAAGGTGGATATTTGTAATTATAACGCTCCTGCAACTGTTCTTTATACATGCTCGTATAATCGTTTGTAGAAACTTGCTGTATAATTTGATGATGCGGATTATAACTTTGTATTAATACCTTCCCGCGTTTTTTTGTTCTGCCTGCCCTTCCCGAGACCTGAAGCATTAATTGAAAACTCCGCTCGTGCGCTCTAAAATCTGGGAAATTAAGAAGATTATCGGCATTCATCACTCCTACCAGATTTACATTTCTAAAATCTAATCCCTTGGTAAGCATTTGTGTTCCAACCAAAATATCAATCTCTAAATCTTCAAAAGCAGTAATAATTTTTTCATAACCGTATTTACCGCGGGTAGAATCCTGATCCATTCTACCTATCTTATGATCAGGAAACAAAGCTTTCAATTCTGTTTCGATCTGTTCCGTTCCAAAACCTTTAGTGGAAACATCATCACTGTGACAGGCCATACAACGCTGCTGCATGGCGATGTGATAACCACAATAATGACATCTTAATTGATTGCTTTGACTATGATACGTTAAGCTTACATCACAATTTGGACATTGCGGTGAATGTCCGCAGGTATTGCATTCTAATATTGGTGAAAAACCTCTTCTATTCTGAAATAAAATTACTTGCTCTCCTTCAGCCAGGGACGCTTCTATTTCTTTAAGTAGGCGATCAGAAAAATGCCCGGTCATCCGTTTTTTCCGATGTTTCTCTTTAATATCAACGATCTCAATTTCCGGCATCATTACATTTCCAAATCGTCTTAATAATTCAGCGAAACCGTATTTATCATGTTCAGCATTAAAATAAGACTCTAATGATGGCGTAGCAGACCCCAACAAAGTTTTTGCCTTGAACTGATTAGCTAAAACTATAGCAGCATCTCTTGCATGATAACGAGGAGCGGGATCATATTGCTTAAAAGTAGCTTCATGTTCTTCATCTACTACAATTATGCCCAATTTTTGAAACGGAAGAAAAATAGCCGATCTTGCTCCAATTACTACTTTAGCATCATCTGTTGCATTCAATACATTTTGGTAAACCTCTACCCTCTCGTTCATTGAATATTTACTGTGATAAATCAAAACTTTGTCACCAAAATATGCTTGTAAACGATTTATAAGTTGTGTGGTAAGTGCAATCTCTGGCAATAAATAAAGTGCCTGTTGTCCTTTATTAAGAACTTCTTCTATTAGTTTAAAATAAATTTCTGTTTTTCCGCTAGAGGTTACACCGTGCAATAAACAAACGGTTTTTTCTTCAAACGATGCCTTAATTTGCCCAAAAGCTTTCTCCTGAAATTCGTTAAATTGAATGTAATTTCTTGTAACTTCACCACCAAAACCTACACGATCTTCGTTGATGTAATATTCCTGAAAAATATTTTTCTTCAATAGACTTTTTAAAACTGAAGAAGTTGTTCCTGAAATTTTCAGCAATTCTTTTGCCTTAATTGGTTTAGTGCTTTTCGCTTTTAGGCTGAAATAACTTAAAACGACTTCTCGCTGTTTGTGTGCTCTAGATAATTCATCTAACAGCGCATGCATAGCATCTTCAGATTCGTGATTTTCGTGTAGTTTTATATATCGAACTCGCTTCGGTTTATATTGCTCATAGATTTCCTGACTAAGCACTACGATATCTTTAGCCATTAAGCGGTTAAGAACGGGCAACACCGTTTTCTTATCTAACAAGGCTTCAACCTCTTTAATCTTTAAAGAAGATTGATTTTGCAATGCTTCAACCACCAAAAATTCATCATCTTTAAGCTCAGAATCATCAATTATGGCATCTTTTTTAAGTTGAACTATACTTTCACTTTCTAAAATAAAAGCTCCAGGAAGCGCAGCTCGCATAACTTCGCCTTCAGTACACATATAATAAGATGCTATCCAACTCCAAAATTTCAACTGTTGTTGAGTTGCCAGTGGTTGTTCATCCAAAATCTGACTAATAGGTTTTGCCTCGTAAACTTTCGGGTCGCGATCATGCACTTCAGCAATAATTCCTGTGTAGATTTTAGATTTTCCAAATGGTACGGCCACTCGCATGCCTTCCTGCAAAAAAGAAGCTTCTTCAATAGAAATGCTGTAGGTAAACCTATTATCTAAAGGTAAAGGTAAAATGACATCTACAAAGTTTGGCATACACTATACTTATCTAAATAAGGTAAAAATAAAAACCATTCTCGATTAAAGAATGGTTTTAAAGTTTTTTTAATTTTTTGAGTTATTCTGCCCGATCCCAGGTCATTGTTTTAAAAAAGAAAGCTACATAACCGCGAACATTAAGTTTGTCTGGTTGGTCCTCATCAACCCAAATTTTTACTTTATAAACTTTACCTGATTTGGGATTTATAATTTCTCCTCCAGAATATTCATCGCCGTCCTTGTGCAGACCATGCATAAGCTGTAAGCCTTCAATTGGTTTGTCTTTTAGATCTCCTTCGCATTCGGTACAAATCTTATCGCGATCTTCTTCTTTAATTATTCTCACTACCTTGCCGCAGACTTCACCATCATCCTTCTGATAAATTCTTACAATAGAATTCACTTTACCATCATGATTAGTACATTTCCATTTTCCAAAAATGCCTTCTTGTGCGTTTAGATTGGCTCCAAAAGCCCAAATTAATACGGAAAATAGAATATATTTCTTCATGTTTTTTTTATTGTCCTAACATTGCTTCTTTAAGATCGTCTTCTGCTGGTTTTTTAGAAAGCCAGATTCCAAACAATGCTTTCTTGAAAGCAATTCCTTTAATAGTTCCTTTTTCTTTGCCGTTTTTGTAAGAGATTACACCTTCACCAGGAATGTAAACTAAGTCAAATACATCGTTTTTCTTAATCTCGTCACTAAAAAAACTTTGAAATCTTTTTATTTCAGCTTCGATGGGCGCTGTTTTGCCGTCGGTGGCATTTTCAAAACCTTCGTTTACCGCGTCGATCATTTTATCACTTGTAATTAATTTGGATACGATATGCAGTTTGATAGCCATCGGCTTATCTGCATTCATTATTTTTTCGGCTTCACTATTTTTATCTGTTAAATAAAGTCCACCCGCATATAAATCGATCCAAAATTTTTCTCGAACTCCCGCCCCATTTAAATTAAGGGTTTCTCCTTTAAATTCAACCTTAGCCGGTAATTCTACACCACCCACTTTTTTTTGTGCACTCATTACTGTTAATGAGCATACGGCAACCAAAAGTAAAACGTACTTTTTCATTTTTCTGTATTATTAAGTTAAATAATATTTTAAAATTTTTTCTTCAATTTTAATAAAGAGGCATTAAGCTCGAACCCCAATAGAAGAATATTAGCATTTAACCAAATATACACCATTAATATTAACAATGCTCCAATAGAACCGTACAATTCGTTATAATTTGAAAAATTTTCAATGTATAATCCAAATAAAAATGAGGTTAACATAATTAGAATTGTCGTAAAAAATGCTCCTACTGAAAAAAATCTTGCCTGCCTTGCTTCTTTAGTTCCGAAGTAATATAAAGTGGCGACCGCAATATAAATAAGCACTACAAAGGCCAAATATTTTACAACGACAGTACCCGACTCATTGTTTGCTATTAATCCATATTCGCTTAAATCTTCTATCGCATAAGTAGCGTATACCATTACTATAACAGTAATTAGCAAAAGAAATGCCAAAATTAGTGACACTCCAATCGCAACTATATATTGCTTAACTAACGATCTTTTTAGTTTGGTATGATATGAAAATTCAAATCCTGTAAAAATTGCATTTACGCCATTTGTCATTAAAAAAATAGATAATATAAATGAAAATGAC
The DNA here is from genome assembly GCF_027594425.1 of Zunongwangia sp. HGR-M22. NCBI lineage: Bacteria > Pseudomonadati > Bacteroidota > Flavobacteriia > Flavobacteriales > Flavobacteriaceae > Zunongwangia > Zunongwangia sp. HGR-M22. The sequence continues at coordinate 1,869,980 of NZ_CP115159.1, read as the reverse complement.
AATAATCCACCACGCGGATTATTAGCTATATCAGCAAAAATATCACCAAAATAGTCTTGCGTTTCTGGTGGTAATAAAGAATCCATAAATAGTAAAAACTTAATCCTAAAATCATCTATAAGATTAATTTCTTCTACATAAGGAATAAGGTTAAAAATAAACAATAAGAAAGGGAAAAGAGCCATAAAAAAACTAAAAGCAATAGCACTAGCTCGTGTTGAAAACGTGCCCTGTACAATTCCGCTAGAATAAATATCCCAAAGGTGATAGAGCGATAAACCATCTGTACCAGGCAAAATGATTTTACTCGATTTTTTCTCCCACCAATTTGAAATATCATCTACTTTAGTTGTAATCTGCTCTCCTATAGACATACATTACATAGCTTTTAAGCTAAGATCCATATTATAAACCGAATGTGTTAATGCACCACTAGAAATATAATCTACGCCACATTCAGCATACTTTCTTGCAGTTTCCAAAGTAATGCCGCCACTAGATTCTGTTAAGCATTGATTACTTATAAAATTGACTGCTTTTTTGGTCTCATCATAATTAAAATTATCAATCAAAATTCGATAAACTCCACCTTCATTTAAAATCTCTTCAATTTCCTGCATATCTCTAGCTTCTACGATAATTTTAAGGTCAAGATTGTTCGTTTCCAGGTATCTTTTTGTTTTCTGTATAGCTTTTGCAATTCCTCCTGCAAAATCAATATGATTATCTTTAAGCATAATCATATCGTACAACGCGAAACGGTGGTTTTCACCTCCGCCTATCTTAACTGCCCATTTTTCTAAAGCTCTAATGCCGGGTGTTGTCTTTCTGGTATCCAAAATTTTTGTTCCCGTACCTTCCAGCTTATCTACAAATTCTTTCGTTTTGGTGGCAATGGCACTCATACGCTGCATAGCATTCAGCACCAATCGTTCAGCTTTTAAAATAGACTGCGAACTTGCTTCAACATAAAAAGCAATATCTCCCTTTTTTACTTTCTCACCATCCTTTATTTTAATATCTAATTTCGCTTCAGGATCAACATAAGCAAAGACTTTTTTAGCAAAATCAACACCGGCAAGAATGCCATTATCTTTTACCAGTAGTTTCGCTTTTCCTTGTGCTTCTGCCGGAATGCAAGCAAGAGAACTATGATCGCCATCGCCAACATCTTCGCGAATGGCGTTGCTAATTATTAATTCAATTTCTTTTTCAAATTGTGCTGCTGAGATCATTTGCAATACTTATTTTTGTAAATGTAGGAAAGTCTGCGCTAAATATACCGAATGACGATAAAATTACTCTGCATAGGAAAAACCGATAGTAAGGAATTACAAAACCTTATAGAGGTCTATCTAAAACGGCTTCAGTTTTATACGAAGTTTGACATCGATATTATTCCCGATCTCAAAAAAGCAAAGAATCTAGACGAAAATCAGCAAAAAGTAAAAGAAGGAGAATTGATTCTGAACAGAGTGCAAACTTCAGATTTTTTAGTATTATTGGATGAAAACGGAAAACAATTTTCTTCGGAAGCTTTTTCAGAATATCTTCAGAAAAGAATGAATAGCGGCCTTAAACAACTCATTTTTGTTATTGGCGGGCCTTATGGATTCTCTGAAGCAATATACCAACGCGCCAATGGTAAAATCTCTTTATCGAAAATGACATTTTCCCACCAAATGGTGCGACTTTTTATTACTGAACAAATTTACCGAGGATTTACCATACTTAAAAACGAACCTTATCATCATAGATAATTAACAATGGAATTAGTATTTGCAACGCACAATAAGAATAAATTTAAAGAAATTGAAGCCATGCTTCCTGAGCATATCACATTATTATCTTTAGATGATATTGGATGTACTGAAGATATTGCTGAAACGGCCGATACCATAGATGGAAATGCCATTTTAAAAGCTGAATATGTTAGGCATCGTTACGGTTACAACTGCTTTGCCGATGATACAGGTCTGGAAGTTGAAGCGCTGGCTGGTGCGCCAGGAGTATATTCGGCAAGATATGCCGGTGAACAAAAAGACGATAAAGCTAACATAAAAAAATTGTTAGAGCAACTTGAAAACAAAGAATCTAGAAAGGCACGTTTTAAAACAGTTATTGCTTTAAATTTAAAAGATAACGAAAATCTTTTTACAGGCATTTGTAAAGGGCACATTACAGAAACTGCTAGCGGTGCAAAAGGATTTGGATATGATCCAGTTTTTAGACCCGAAGGCTATGATCGCACATTTGCCGAAATGGAAATGCAGGAAAAAGCTAAAATTAGTCATCGCGGAAAAGCTTTTAGTGAGTTAATAGACTACCTATCAAAATAAAGTATGAATTAAAAAGATTAATGTGATAAGCTGTAAACTAATACGTACATTTGCAGCTTATTAAATTTTATAATGAATAAATTCCAAGAATTAGGTTTAAATTCCTCTATTTTAAAAGCAATTGAAGACATGGGCTTTGAAAGTCCAAGTGAAGTACAGGAAAAAACCATCCCCATTTTATTAGACGAAGAGACCGATATGGTTGCCTTAGCCCAGACCGGGACAGGAAAGACGGCAGCTTTTGGTTTCCCTTTGATTCAGAAAATCAATCCAAAATCAAAGCACACACAGGCATTAATTTTATCTCCTACAAGAGAATTATGCTTGCAAATTACGAACGAATTAAAAAATTATTCTAAATACGAGCCTTCGCTACATCCGGTAGCCGTTTATGGAGGTGCTAGTATTACAGACCAAGCGAGGCAAATAGAGCGCGGAGCCCAAATTATCGTTGCAACTCCCGGGAGAATGCAAGATATGATTAGACGTAAGCTTACCGATATTTCTAAAATCGAGTATTGCGTTTTAGATGAAGCAGATGAAATGTTGAATATGGGATTTTATGAAGATATAACTTCTATCTTATCTCATACTCCAAAAGAGAAAAACACCTGGTTATTCTCTGCAACGATGCCAAAAGAAGTGGCTACAATTGCAAAAAAGTTTATGCGTTCTCCTATCGAAATTACCGTTGGTAGTAAAAATATGGGAGCAACAAATGTATCTCATGAGTTTTATTTGGTAAATGCCAGAGATCGTTATGCGGCACTTAAAAGATTAGCAGATGCCAATCCAGAGATTTTTTCAGTAATATTTTGTCGCACCAAACGTGACACGCAAAAAGTAGCCGAACGATTAATCGAAGATGGTTATAGCGCTGCTGCACTACACGGAGATTTGAGTCAGAATCAACGTGATTTGGTAATGAAATCTTTTAGAACTCGCCAAATCCAAATGTTAGTTGCTACAGATGTGGCTGCACGAGGAATTGATGTAGACGACATTACTCACGTAATAAATTACCAGTTACCAGATGAAGTTGAAACCTATACGCACCGTAGTGGTCGTACCGGACGTGCTGGTAAAACAGGAACATCGATGGTAATTGTTTCTAAAAGTGAGCTTAGAAAAATTAAAAGTATCGAGCGAATCATCAAACAATCTTTTGATGAAAAGCAGCTACCAGATGGTAAAGATATTTGTAAAGTACAGCTTCTTCATCTTGCAAATGATATTAAGAATACAGAAATTAATCATGATATTGATGAATATCTGCCTAATATCAATAAAGTACTCGAAGATTTCAGTAAAGAAGAGCTTATCAAAAAATTCTTTTCAGTAGAATTTACAAGATTCTCTAATTACTATAAAAAGGCGAATGATCTTGCTCCTGTTAGTGGTGGATCAAACGTAGATCTAGATCCAAACTCCACCCGATATTTTATGAATGTTGGTAAGAAAGATGGATTTGATTGGATGAGTCTTAAGGATTTTCTTAAAGATGCCTTGCAGTTAGGTAAAGATGGTGTTTTTAAAGTAGATGTAAAAGACAGCTTCTCTTTCTTTAATACTGAAAATTCTGAAACTGATAAAGTTATCAATGCTTTTAGCGATTTCGAATATCAGGGAAGAAGAATTAATGTTGAAATTACCAAAAACTCCAATAGTGGGGGCGGTAAAGGCGGTCGCGGACGTAAAGGTCGTAAAGGCGGTGACGGTAGTTTTGGAAAACGAGATTTTAAATCTGGCGGAAAAGGCAGATCAAGATCAAATGACTCTAAAGACTCTGGTTTTAAAGGAAAAAAAAGTAAACGATCAGGAAGTCGTGGTAATAATATAGAAAGTTCAATTAAAAGAAGAAAATCTAAAAAATAAGAATTCCTAATCTTCGATTTGGCATCATTTTTTATAATGATTTTCATATTTTAGGCGTCAATTTCTATGAAGCATTTAGTTACATTATTATTTACAGTTATTTTCACTTGCCAAATTGCAAGTGCTCAGGATGTTATTTCAGGAACCGTGATGAATGCCGCTAACGATGTGGCTTTGGAGAATGTTCATGTGGTGAACTTAAACCAGGTTAAAGGAAATATTTCAGATGAAAATGGATCTTTTGAGATTGCGGCAACTGTAAATGATACTTTATATTTTACTTATATCGGTTTTAAATCAATCAAAGTTAGAGTTACCAACGATTGGTTGAAATACGGCAATGTAAAAGTAAAAATGACTGAAGTAGGTATCGCTTTAGAAGAAGTTACCGTGAGTGATGTAAAACTTACAGGCTATCTTGAAATTGATGCTAAGAACATACCTATTTACGAAAATAAGAGATATAGCATTTCCGGCCTTAACAGTGGATACGAGGCCGGGGATTCTTCTCCTAGTGCATTTAATAAAGTTATAGGATCTATCTTTAATCCTGCTGATGCTTTAAATAATCTGTTTAGCCGAAAAGAGCGCCAGATGCGAAAACTTAGAAAAATGAAGGATGACGAAAGTATTCGTGAACTTTTAGGATCTAAGTACAACCGTGAAACACTCACGGCAATGCTACAAATGAGCAGAGCTGAAATTGAAGAGGTATTAAGTAGATGTAGTTACTCTGAAGATTTTGTAAGAACTGCTACAGATTTGCAGATTCTTGATGCAATTAGTGGTTGTTGGGAAGAGTATAAACTACTTCAGCGAAATAAAAATTAGATATTATTTTTCTAATTCTCGCTTTAAGTTTTGTAAACTTTCTTCACATTCTTTACCTAAGCGATTTTCCATACTGTAGAATATTGATATAACAGAATACGGAAAAGCTAAATACCCTCGTAGCCCGAAAATTATTTTAGTTCTTTCTGGTTGAATTTCTTTGGTGGCAAAATAACCCAGCGCAACAGCTTTTGTGGGTTTTAAAAGCAAAATTTTAGTTTCTAAAACTTTTCCGGGCTTTATTTTTGTAATTTTTTGTGTCCCCTCTCCTATTTTATCGTTGCCTCTCCAGTAACAGATAGCATTTAATTTTCCATCTGTACCTTTAAATTTAGTTGTAATATTTTCTGATTTTAGATACCAGGAGTTCCAGAGTTTTTGATTTTCCAAATGGCGTATAAAGGCATAAACATTTGCCTTAGGTCGGTTAATAACAATGGTTCTACTTACATCATAATCTTTCTTAGACCAAGCGTGCAAAAAGGCCACAAAGGTGATCAAAGCAATGGCGACGTAGAAAAAAAGCGTCATTCTTATAGGTTGCTATTTATTAAACTTTAAAATTATTTCGAACAAAAATGAGAAATTAGCTCGGCACTGTTCTTCAAATTATTTTTCAGCCATTCCAGCTTCAAATCGCTTTTTTCTTCTTCTGTTAATTCCCATTTTACGCCTTCGGCTCTCATTCTTTCAGCTAAAGTTTGTAGAATAATAGCTGCGGAAACCGAAATATTCAAACTTTCCGTAAAACCATACATTGGTATTTTCAAAGTACAATCTGCAGCTGCCATAATTTCATCAGACAATCCATGCCGCTCCGTTCCAAAAAATAAAGCTGATTTTTTACTAATATCAAAATCTTTTAAATGTAAGGAATCAGTATGCGGACTGGTAGCAACGATCTGATAACCATTAGCGCGTAAATGCGAAATACATTCTTTTGCTGAAGAATGACGATTTATTGTTACCCATTTTTGCGCTCCCATTGCAATTTCACGATCGATACGCTTGGGAAATTTTTCTTCTATAACATGCGCGTTTTGTATCCCAAAAACATCACAACTTCTAATTACCGCGCTTGTATTATGCAATTGAAAAACATCTTGAGTAGCTACTGTTATATGATTAGTTCGTTGATCAATAACTTTTTTCATAAGAGATTTTCTACGATCGGTAAGAAAATCTTCTAAATACGTAAGCAGAGCAGGGTTTTCCATCACTCCAAAAATATAAAATTTGGGCTTATAAAAGAATGACATAAATATTTAAAAATATAGTTTGTTTTGTTAAGGCGGCAATTATCTATAAAACAAACAATTATATCCTTTTTAGTGATCAACATTTTATAACAGCTAATTTGATTACTTTTTTTATTTTTATTTCATGAAAAATCTAGTTGTACTTACGGGAGCAGGAATTAGCGCCGAAAGCGGTATAAAAACTTTTAGAGACGAAGATGGCCTTTGGGAAGGCCACGATGTGATGCAAGTAGCCTCGCCAATGGGTTGGAAAAAAAATAAAGAATTGGTTCTCGATTTTTATAATAAGCGCAGAAGGCAATTACTTAGCGTTCAACCAAATGAAGCTCATCTTGTATTAGCTGAATTAGAGAATGATTTTAATGTTGAAATTATAACGCAGAATATTGATGATCTTCATGAAAGAGCCGGCAGTTCTAATGTTTTGCATCTACATGGCGAATTATTGAAAGTAAGAAGCACTTTTGATGAAGATCTGCTATTAGATTGGAAGGAAGATCTTAATATTGGTGATTTTTGCGAACATAATTTTCAGTTACGACCGCATGTAGTATGGTTTGGAGAGGCGGTCCCAATGATGGAAAAAGCAATACAAAAAGTTTCCCATGCCGATATTATTGCAATAGTTGGAACTTCGATGCAGGTCTATCCTGCTGCAGGTCTTGTCGATTTTGCTCAACCAAAAACACCTGTGTATTTTATCGATCCTAAGCCTAGTATTCAGGAAAATAACCATCTAACTATATTCGCTGAAAAAGCCGTTACTGGGGTGCCTAAGCTGGCAAAAGAACTTCGAGAAAAATTTAATTGATGAATATTAAAGCTGAAATTGAACACATGACGATAAGTATTGTGAGTCGATCAGCTATATGCAAAAAGATTGCGATTGACAGTTAATTCAATATTCGAATAAATATCGTCTAAAAGGAATAGCTTTATTAGAATTTTATTCGAGAAATCATTTAGCTGAAATTTTAAATTTTTCCGAAGAAATTATTGAAGTTTCCACTAAAATTAGCTCTGAAACCAAAAAGCGATATATTTCAAAATTATTCGTCAAAATTTTCGAATTTCAGTATTTGGATAATGATTTCTCACTTCCGCAGCAATATTTAGAAAGCGCTTGTGAAGTATCATTCGATTGGTTACTGGGCAATACTAAAACCGTCACAAAGATTTTTGCGATGCAGGCTTTGTTCTTATTAGGTTTTGAAATTGATTGGATTCATCCCGAATAAAAGCCTATTTGTAGCAGCATTTACATCAAGGCTCAGCTGGATTTAAGTCTTGTGGCGCAAAAATTTTAAAGAAATTAAAATAGTCGCTTCACAGATAATTTTGAAGCACTATCTTTACACTTTAACTTTTTAAATTCAGAAAATGACATCGCTAAACGCAATTTCTCCTATAGATGGAAGATATCATTCTAAAACTAAAGCTTTATCGGCTTATTTTAGTGAAGAAGCGCTTATAAAATATCGTGTAAAAGTAGAGGTTGAATATTTTATTGCGCTATGCAAATTACCGCTTCCGCAGTTAAAAGACGTAAATGAGTCAATTTTTCCTGAGCTTAGAGCTTTGTACGAAAACTTTTCTTCTCAAGATGCGCAGGCCATCAAAGAAATAGAAAAAACGACCAATCACGATGTAAAAGCTGTCGAATATTTTCTGAAAGAAGAGTTTGCAAAATTAGGCTTAGAGAATTCAAAAGAATTTATACATTTTGGACTTACCTCTCAAGATATTAATAATACAGCGGTACCACTTTCTTTAAAAGATGCAATCGAAGAAACCTATATTCCAGAATTAGATGAAATTTTGGATAAATTAAAATCGCTTAGCCAAGAGTGGAAAGATATTCCATTATTAGCTCGTACACACGGGCAGCCCGCATCCCCTACTCGTCTTGGTAAAGAAATAGAAGTTTTCACTGTTCGCTTAAAAGAACAAAAGCAACTTTTAGAAGCATGTAGCCATGCAGCCAAATTTGGTGGTGCTACCGGAAATTATAATGCACATTTTGTTGCTTACCCTGAAGTTGACTGGAAAAAGTTTGGTACCGGTTTCGTAGAAAATACGTTGTCTTTGAAGCATTCTTTCCCAACTACACAAATTGAACATTACGACCATATGGCCGCAATTTTCGATGCTTTAAAACGTATAAATACGATTTTATTGGATCTTGATAAAGACATTTGGACCTATGTTTCCATGGATTATTTTAAGCAAAAAATCAAAGCAGGAGAAATTGGAAGTTCTGCTATGCCACATAAAGTAAACCCTATAGATTTTGAAAATAGCGAAGGAAATTTAGGAATTGCAAATGTGTTATTCGAACATTTATCTTCTAAATTACCGGTTAGCAGATTGCAAAGAGACCTTACAGATAGTACTGTTTTAAGAAATATTGGGGTTCCTATAGGACATACCATCATTGCTTTTAAATCTACTCTAAAAGGTTTAAATAAATTATTGCTGAATGAAGAAAAACTCAATGCCGATCTTGAAGCAAATTGGGCCGTTGTAGCTGAAGCAATTCAGACCATTTTAAGACGTGAAGGTTTCAAGAATCCTTATGAAACTTTAAAAGGGCTTACCAGAACTAACGAGAAAATAAACAAAACAAGCATCGCAAATTTTATTGAAACTCTGGAAGTAGAACCACATATTAAAGAGGAACTTAAAAAAATAACTCCGCAAAATTATACCGGAATTTAATCTTTAAAAAAAGATTGAATAAAAAGTGAAATACTCAATTTTTGAGTAATGGAAATCTTTAATTTTACAATAAAATAGAAATTTAAATTTATGAGTTCAGATTCTCAAATCACAAACAGAATACACTCTGAAGATCAAGCAATTCATTCTGATTCTCAGTTAAAACAAGGAAGAACAGCCTATATCAATAAGGTATTCAATTGGATGGCTTTAGCACTCCTAATAACTGGTGTTACTGCTTATTTCGCTGCAAGTAGCGAACAATTGATGAACTTAATTTTCTCTAATAAACTGGTATTTTATGGGTTGTTAATAGGTGAAGTTGTATTGGTAGGTTACATAGGCTCTAATATTCAAAAACTATCTACCACAACGGCAACTTCATTATTTATTTTATACTCAGTTTTAAATGGAATAACATTATCATTTATCCTATTGCTATTTACCTCTGCCTCTATTGCTACCACATTTTTTGTTACTGCAGGAACTTTCGGTGCAATGAGTGCTTATGGCTATTTTACCAAAAAAGACCTTACAAGTATCGGTAACCTTTGCTTTATGGCACTAATAGGTATTATTATTGCCTCGATTGTAAATATTTTCTTTTTTAGTGAAATACTATATTGGGTAATCACTTATGCTGGTGTCCTTATCTTTGTTGGCTTAACAGCCTATGATACTCAAAAAATTAAAAGGATGTATCGCGCTGGTATGGAAGATTCTGATATCGGTCATAATCTTGCTTTAATGGGAGCAATTACATTGTATTTAGATTTTATAAATATGTTTTTATTTATGCTTCGTATTTTTGGAAACAGAAGATAAAATAATTCTATATTCAATAAAAAAGCGCTTCATTTACGAAGCGCTTTTTTTTATATTTTAATCTCAGATTAGAAGCTTTTAGTTGAGTTCTTCCAAAGCTTTAATAAGAGAATCCTGCCAATGCGGAATTTGAATTTGGAAAGTTGACTTTGCTTTACGCTTATCTAAAACACTATAGCAAGGGCGTTTTGCTGCAGTTGGATAATCTTCAGATCGAATTGGTTTTAAACCTATGTTAATTCCTGAAATTTTAAAAATATTGAATGCAAAATCATACCAGCTAGCCACACCTTCATTGCTGTAATGATAAAGTCCATATTGGTTAGATTTAGAGCTTATTATTTTCAATATAAATTCAGCTAAATCTCCAGCATAAGTAGGAGTTCCTAGTTGATCGTAGACTACAGATAAGCTTTCTTTTTCTTTTCCGTACTTCAGCATGGATTTTACGAAATTATGACCAAATTCAGAATATAACCACGAAGTGCGAATAATGAAATATTGCTCTAATTTCTTCTGAATAGTTTCTTCTCCAGCTAATTTAGTAGTACCATAAACACTCTCAGGCTTGGTTTGATCTTCTTCTTTGTATGGAATGTTTTGAATGCCTTGAAATACAAAATCTGTAGAAATATGAATTAAGGTAACTCTAAATTCCCGACACCATTCACTCAAAATTGAAATTGCCTCATTATTGATCAAATTAGCGCTTTTCGTTTCCGATTCTGCCAAATCTACCTTTGTATAAGCTGCACAGTTTATGCAGTAATCAAAACGGTTTTCAGCAAAAGTATTTTTAACATTTTCAGCATCTGTAATGTTTAACTCAGCTGAACTTTTAAAATAAAATTGAAATTCAGGGAATCGTGGGCTTATTTTTTTAATACTCTGCCCTAACTGGCCAGATGCGCCTGTTACTAAAATACTTATCATACCAATTTACATAGTCGCTTTTAGCTGTTCCAAAAATTCATTGAAACTTGGCAACATTTTATCTTTTTCAGAAATAATAAGCTCATCATCCTGTAATTGCCAATCTATACTTAACTGCGGATCGTTGTAGATAATTCCGGTTTCAGATTCCTTATTATAAAAGTTATCACATTTATAATAAAAAAGAGCGGTTTCACTGAGTACCACAAATCCATGTGCACAACCACGTGGAACAAATAGTTGCTTTTTATTTTCCTCTGATAAGATTGAAGAAAATATTTTACTAAAAGTAGGGCTATTAGGGCGTAAATCTACTGCTACATCTAACACTTTCCCTTTTAAAACACTAACAAGTTTTGCCTGAGCATATTTACCGGTTTGCATGTGTAAACCTCTTAAAACTCCTTTTTGAGAAAAAGACTGGTTATCTTGAACAAACTCTGTATTTACATCTGTCTTTTTTTGAAAAAGATTTTTATTGAAACTTTCATAGAAATATCCTCTTTTATCTTTAATTATTTTTGGTTCGATTTCAAAACAGCCTTCTATGCTAGTTCTTTTTACTTCCATTAAATTGTCGCTAATAAATTTTTACTGTATCCACTTTTAAGAAAGGGCTCAGTTAAACTCACAAATTGCTCTTTTGTGATATATCCCATTTTTAAAGCTGAAGCTTCGATAGCCCCAACTTTTAACCCTTGTCTTTCTTCAATCACTTGAACAAATTGGGAAGCCTGCATTAAAGAATTAAATGTTCCTGTATCTAGCCAGGCCGTTCCGCGGTCTAATATACTAACATTAAGTTTTCCTCGATTAAGATATTCTTTATTTATATCAGTTATTTCTAATTCTCCTCTCTTACTGGGTTTAATATTTTTCGCTATATCGATAACATTATTGTCGTAAAAGTAAATACCAGGTACTGCATAATTCGATTTTGGTATTGATGGCTTTTCTTCAATAGAAATTGCCATTTGATTATCATCGAATTCTACAACTCCGTATCTTTCAGGATCTGTTACGTGATAGGCATAAATGATTCCTCCATCGGGTTCATTATTTGCCTGTAATAAATTGGATAATCCTGAACCATAGAATATATTATCCCCCAATACCAACGCCACTTTATCTTTACCTATAAAATTTTCGCCAATTAAAAAAGCCTGAGCCAAACCTTCTGGTTTAGGTTGGACTGCATATTCAAAAACACAACCATATTTAGTTCCGTCTCCCAGTAACTTTTTAAATAATGGCATATCGTGCGGTGTGCTTATTATTAATATTTCACGAATACCAGCTTCCATTAAAGTAGAAAGCGGATAATAGATCATTGGTTTATCATATATAGGCATTAATTGCTTACTTACGGCTATAGTGCAAGGATGCAATCTTGTTCCAGATCCCCCCGCTAATATTATTCCTTTCATAAATTATAATTATATTGATTGAATTAATTAGAGAGAATATTTCTATATTTATTTAAGTACCAATTTATGGTTAATTCAATTCCACTTTCAAAATTTTCATCTGCTTTCCAACCCAGCTCATTTTCAATTTTAGATGCATCTATTGCATAACGGTAATCATGCCCAGCGCGATCAGTAACGTACGAAATTTGATCTTTGTAACTTTTTCCAGATTTACACGGAATTTCACGATCTAAAAATTCACAAATTTTCTCTGCGATATAAATATTTGTTCGTTCGTTTCTACCACCTATGTTGTAAGTTTCTCCCGTGATACCTTTTTTGAAAGCAAGCTCAATCCCTTTACAATGATCTAAAACATAAAGCCAATCTCTTATATTCTTACCATTACCGTATATGGGAATTTCTTCTCCCGCCAAGGCTTTTCTAATAATTACAGGTATAAGTTTTTCGTCGTGTTGTTTTGGCCCATAATTGTTGGAACAATTAGTGGTTACCACATTCATCCCATAAGTATGATGATAACTTCTTACTATAAAGTCTGAAGATGCTTTAGAAGCGCTATATGGACTATTAGGTGCGTAGGCAGTAGTTTCCAGGAATAATCCCTCTTCTCCTAAAGTCCCGTAAACCTCATCTGTGGAAACATGATGAAATCTAGAATTTTTGTAATCTTCCTTATAAACTCCAGGAGAAATCATCCAGTAATTTTTAGCAACATCTAATAAATTAAATGTACCAAGTATATTAGTTTGCATAAATGCATCTGGATTAGCTATACTATTATCGACATGAGATTCGGCAGCTAAATGAATAACATTTTTGATATTATATTTATGAAAGATTTTTTCTATTAAATCTCTATCACATATATCACCTTCAATAAATGTATATCTATCGTTGTTTTTTAATTCGCTCAAATTATCAATAGTTCCAGCATAGGTTAACGCATCTAAATTAATGATAGCGCTATCTAAATTATTTTTTAGATAATGAATTATAAAATTTGAACCTATAAAGCCACAACCCCCTGTAACTAAAATATTATCCATAGTTTGCTGTTTTTAATGGTAGCTAAAATTATACTGAATTAAACAAAAAATTTCTAATGAAGTTTAAAAAACTTTGATAATTAGATTATTAAACAAAAAAAGCGACAAAGAACCACTATAACCTATTTACGTTCATTATAATTCTTCTTATTTATTATTTAATTCACTAAAACCTTAAATATCAAAATTATAAACTAAAAAACATTATTTAATAAAAAAGCTCAAATCTTAATAGAAATGAGCTTAAATTTATTTGTAAACTTAGAAAAATTAAATTTCATCTATCTTCTCTAAGGTAAATGAACAAGCGCCATTTACTAAAGAAAGTTCTGAAGCATTACGATCGTGACCACCAACATTTACCTGTCTACCGTACACAGCTACTTGTTCCCATTGTTGTAACTTTAATAGTTTATTTAAAGTTACTGTATATTTTTCATTATCATCAATTGCACTATCGATCGTAATATATACAGAAGACCCCGCTATTTTATTACCCCATTTTGCTAAATAAAATTCATATACAGTATCTTCGGCATCGTCATCCTCTGTATTTACAGTTATTGTTGCATTTACTTTAAAAATACCACCTTGACTTACCTGAATACCGTCTTGTTCTATTTTAATATTTTTTGAAAGTGAATTAACGCCAAATTTCACAACAGATGGTTGACCTGTATTGTTAAGCCTTGCTGAACTATTATTATATAAATCTGCATATACTTTACCTGAACTTCCCGAATTTCCCCCACCAGAGTTTAGATCTTTCCATGTTGCATTTCCATTAGCGTCGGAAGTAAGTACCTTACCAGCCCCCTGGCTTCCATCAGTTAATTTAAAACTTCCATCTACATCTAAGGTTGCTGCAGGATCATAAGTACCTATTCCCACTTTAGATTTATACCAGTCATTTTTACTTCCGTTAGCGTCGTACCCCGCATTGCCTATTACCACTGTATGTTGCTTTTTAGTTTGAGCACCATAACCAATAGCTACAGAATATTGCTGAGTTGCCTTTGCTTCAGATCCTATTGCGATTGAATTGGTTCCTTTAGAAATGGCCTTATAACCATAAGAAATAGAGTTGCTACCCTGAGCACTTGAATTGTCTCCAACAGCCATGGCATGCATCCCTGAAGAATTGGCTTCATTACCAATCGAGGTACTAAATTGATTTGAAGCAATAGCTCCTACACCGAAAGCAGAAGCAAATACATCGGAAGATTTACTATTTTGTCCAATCGCGATTGAAGCACTTGCACTTGCAACAGCATCTGTTCCTATGGCAAAGGCATCAGTCGCGCTAGCATAAGAACTATTTCCTATAGCGTAAGAACTAGTTCCATCAGCTTTAGAATTTACACCTAGGGCAAAAGCATTGGTTTGATTGGTTTCAGAATTGTACCCTAATGCTACAGATCTGTTAGTATTAGCCTTAGCTTTAGTTCCTATCGCAAAAGCATCTTGATTACCACTGGCATCAGATTCTTCTCCTAAAGCAAAAGATCGTTGAGCATCATCAATAATTGATTTCCGACCCAAACTCACACCGCCATTAGGGTGAAATTTTCCAATAGGCTCATTATTAACCTTAAAATTGACTTCGGCATAAGTAGTGCTTCCTAAAAATTTATCGGAAGTACCTCCATAACCTAAGTCGTTTCCTTTTAAATTCCAACTTTCGCCAGATCCATTACCAAAAGACGATTTCAAACTATCTATTCTTTTATTGATTTCATCTGCATCGCGCTGCGATTGAATTTGATCCCATTTTTCGCCATCCCAGATATAGAAACTATTATTTAAATGCTTCTGAGCATTTTTTTGCTTATTGTATATTAACAATCCTTCTGCAGGATTATTAATTGTATTGCGATCTTGCAAATCTTTTAATGAAATTTGCGGAAGTAGAACTCCAGCGTTTTCACTATGAATATCGAGAACAGCTGAAGGGTGAGGTTTAGTGGTACCTATACCAACCTGAGCATTTACAGATGTATTTGTAAAAATTGTTAGAATAAAAATCAAAAAAACAGAAAAAAATAAATTCTTTTCAGCAGGGTAAAATTTCTCCATTATATATCGCTTTATACTTTTATAACCTGTTTATTTTTAATAAACAGTGCGAATATAAAGTGAAAAACTACCTAAAATAAAAGTTTACGATAAGGCACATATATATTCGTTTAAAAACGTTTTTTTAACATTATCTAAGGTTTAAATTATAGGAAATTAGTAAAGGTTTATTTGAAAAAGTAAGTAAATATGTTTCTATAAAACAGCAAATACGAATTTAATAGCAATAAAAAATAAGTAAGATAAGTTGGAAAAAGATATATTTTGAATTCTAAATTATTTTCAATGATCAATCAAAAAATACGCTCGATTGTATGATACTGAAATTAGATAAAATTAATTCAAACTGCCCAAACAAAAATTTAAAGATGTTCAAGTTGTTCAGGCAGCTTTAAGAAGTTTTTACTTTTCGAGTCCGCGTTGTAGCACCTCTTTAATCCCTTCCAGATTTTCACTAAACGCCATCATTTGCGATAGCACTTGTGCCATTTCATTTTTGTCCCCAAAACCTTTCAGCTTATTGTTCTTCACAAAAGTTGCTTTTATCGCATTCCAGCGTTTTTGTTCTTCTTCAGAAATACTTCCTCGAAGTTCTTTAAACTTTAATAAATTTGCTTCAGCAGCGGCTGTTAGGGTTTGCGATTC